>CAZAQD010000009.1:8697-49679 GCA_964487425.1 uncultured Marvinbryantia sp.
GCTTATGAGGAGCCGGCATACGAAGAGCCGACGTACGAGGAACCAACGTACGAGGAACCGATATACGAAGAACCAACGTATGAGGATGTGACGTACGAGGAAGCGACATATGAGGAAGCAACGTACGAGGAAGCGACATATGAGGAACCGACATATGAGGAAGCAACGTACGAGGAAGCAACGTACGAGGAACCGACATATGAGGAACCAACGTACGAGGATGTGACATATGAGGATACAACATATGAGAATACGACAAGTACAAGTGATCTTGGGCAACAAATTGCCAATTTTGCAGTGCAGTTTGTGGGGAACCCCTATGTGTACGGCGGCACAAGCCTGACTGACGGTGCGGATTGCTCCGGCTTTACCCTCTCAGTGTTTGCAAGCTTCGGTATCGGACTTGCCCGCACGGCGGCGGACCAGTCTTGCGGCGGAACGGCTGTAGATATCAGCAGTATCCAGGCGGGGGATTTGCTGTTCTACTCGAACGGCAGCGGAATCAGCCATGTGGCGATCTACATAGGCGGCGGACAGATTGTCCATGCCAGCACGGAGGCAACCGGTATCAGAATTTCCAATTACGATTACAGTACGCCGGTTTGTGCAAGAAGGTACTGGTCATAGGCTTTTGTTAAGCAGGGGAGATTTATTATAAAAGGACATCTGAAATCACTCTTTTCTTTCAGGAGAAAAGGGTGATTTTTTTGCGTAAATACGCTTCTTCTTGACGTTTTTTACAAAATATGATATGAAAGTTAATACTAACTAATAAAGCCTTGCTGCTTAATAAAAAGGGGAAAAGAGATGAAGAAGAATCCATTTAAAAATTTTTAGCTGTTTTTGGGATTAGTATGCCTGGGACTGGGGGACGGTGGGCGTGATACTGCCGATTTTGCCGGCCGTTCCTTTTTATATGGCGACGGTATTCTGCTTTGCCAAAAGTTCAAAGCGCCTGCATGGCTGGTTTACAGGAACGAAGCTGTACAAAAGGCATCTGGAAAGCTTTGTCTGGCGGTGGTATGGGTGTGCCATGTATGGTATTTTTTTGTGCGGGTGAAGACAGTGAAGTATGAGGAGGCAGAGGAATGAGCACTGAAAGAATCCTGCAGGGAAAAGACGGTTGTTTTGGTATCGCACAGAAGTTCTACCCTTAAACTTGCGGATGCCGTATATGAGATGGATAATGGGAGAGTGTCTTAAACGACCGTAAATTTTAGAAAGTCTGAGGGCTGTCATAACGGCAGTCCTTTTCTTGTACACCAAATATTTTTACTTTTTCACAGTTTAAACACATTTTTTTCGAGAAATAAACACAAGGGAGCGGTAAAATAAATACAGTAATTTTCGTGTAAAAATCCGACGACAGGGGTGGAAGAATGAATCGAAACAAATTATTGCTGAAGGAAAAACGGATCGGGAAAAAGGCAGTGTGCGCGGTATTATCGACCGCTGTTTTGAGTATACAGATATGGGAGTATGGAGCCGTTATGGCGGATGAAGGGACGGCAGAATTTGAAGGGACAACACAGGTTTCGGCAAGTGAAGTGCAGATTCCCTTTGCTACGTCGGCATCTGAGCTGGTGGTGGAAACGGTATATATCCAGAGCGGGACCTATGTAGAGGAAGGGGGACAGATACTGAAGCTGACAGAGGAAAGCTATCAGGAAGCGATGGATTATTATGAAGCGGCTGTTTTATATGCGGAAAATAATCTGACAAACGTACAGCTTGCATACGATAAAGGGATGCAGGAGGCGGAATATACGCTGCAACTGGCACAGGCAGAAGCAGGGCAGGCGGAGTTTGAGCGGGATCAGTCTTTGCAGGAATTGTCCGACACGATTGAGGAGCATGAAGAAATATTACCGGAGCTGGAAGAGGCGATTGAAGAATATGAGGCGGGAATTGCAGATGGAAGCTTTGCGTCTTCGTCATCCGCATCCGGCTCCTCGTCCTCTTCTTCGTCCGGCAGCAGCTCTGGTAAGAGCCAGAGCAGCGACGGGGATAGTGAAGAGGAGCAAAAAGAATCCAAGAGCGAACAGGAGGAAGAAAAAGAAAGCCAGAGTGAAACGGAAAGTGAAAAGCAGACGCAGGATGGCACGGATACAAAAGATTCAGAGGAAGATGCGCAGTTGCAGGCGTTAAACGCGGCAATTGTCGGGCAGAAGGCTGCGGTGGAAGAACTGACTGCGTCCCGGGATGCTTTGGCAGAGGAGATAGAAAGCAAAAATGAAGAATATGATGCGGTTTTGAAAAAAATATACCAACTGGCGGACCTGGATACGATGGACTTTTGCGGGACGGGAAGCTTTATTGTGGGAACCTCGCAAAGCTCAGAGACAGATGTATCGGATGATTCAGAGACAGAATCGTCTGATACATCCGGGGATTCGCAGACAGAAACTTCTGTTTCCTCACAGACGGAATCGTCCGAAGAAACGGAGGACGATACCTCCTCCGGCAGCCAGACCGTCATTTCCGGTACAACAGATATGGTTTTGCTCACCTACCGGGATTCTGTAAACAGGACAACGTCCAAAGGCATACAGACGGCAGCGGTATCGGTAAAAGCGCAGATGCCAGGGCAAAAGTCCGGTATGCAGCGTATGGCGGCATCCGGGAAGCAGAACGATTCATTTGCTGTGATAAGATTGTCGGCGGAAGCATCGGAAGAAATCATAGCGACAGAGATAGAAGAGGTGGAAACGGAAGAGCCGGAAACGGAAGTACAAGCGGAAACAGAACTGCAGGCGGCAGCAGAGGAGGCGCAGGCAATACAGGAAATGGAAGCGGAGGCGGATGAAGCCATACTGGATAACAGCGCGGCGGACGCCCAGGAGACAGGAGAAACCAACGCTGCAGCTGAGGAAGATACAGCGTCCGAAGGGGAGGAAACGGAGGATGCCTCCGGTACGCAGGCAGAGACGGAAGATACAGATATAACAGACGATGAGACGAAGCTGGAGACAGAGGAGCAAAGTGATACATTGGAGAAGCTGCTTGCACGATTAAATGCAATGGAGGAGCCGCGGAAGGACTTATACAGCCAATATGACGAAGTGAATGAGTCGTTAAAGGCAGCGTTAGCCAAGCTCAAGGAGCTTGAAGCACAAAAAGAAGAACTGGAAAAAAGCCTTAATACAGTGCTGCCCCTGGAAACAGAGGAGCAGGAAGAGAGTACAGGCAGCGGCTTGGAGAATGGAAGCGGCGATGAAAAGAGTGGAAGCGGCGATGCACAGGACGAAAGCGGCGATACGCAGGGCGGAAGCAGCGATGCACAGGGCGGAAGCAGTGATACGCAGAATGGAAGCGGCAGCAGTGGTTGGCAAAGCAGCACACAGAGCGGTTCCCAGAGTGAAAGTACCAAAACGATGGGCAATGAGGCATCAGGAAGCAGTGGTTCCGGCGGCAGCGGGAGCACAGATACCGCTTCTGGCGGCTCATCTGCCGGAAGCAGCAGCGGGCAGGGAACGGCAGGCGGTTCGGGAATAATGAACTCAGATGCAAACAGCAGTCTGTTTGGAAATACATATGACCTGACTGAGGTGAAAAGCCTTCTGGAGCGTATCCCTGAAGATGAAGACGAGGCAGAGGAGATTCTGGAACAGTTGCAGGAGTCGCTTGAGGAAGTGGAGGAGCAGTATGCTCAATTACTGCGAATAGAAGAAGTGACAAGGCTGGAGATCGAATACAACTATGATACGGCGGTTATCGCAGGCAAATTGGCGGAAATCACATACCGGCAGCAGGTACAGGAGCTTGAGGAAACGCTGCAGACAGCGCAGGAGGAGCTGGCAGAGCTTGAACAGGAAAAGGAGACGCTGGGCGCTCTGACAGACGGGGTGGTTACTGCAGAGCAGGCAGGGAATGTAGCGGCAGTCAATTATGAGGAAGGAGATGTACTGGACTCGATGACAGCGCTGTACAGCATTTATGACCTGGAGACAGTGTCGGTTTCTATTGAAGTATCACAGTATGAGATTTGCGGGTTCTCGGTCGGCGATACCGTGAATGTGGAAATTTCCGGGTACGGGAATTATGAAGGGACCGTTGCCCAAAAAGCAGTGGAAGCAGAAGAGGGGACTTCGCGGACAACCGTAAATTATGAAGTGGAGATTTGTATTGATAATAGCAGCGGACGGCTTGGATCGGGATTATCTGCTGTAGTAACGGAGAAGGAGGAGACGGCAGATGAGTAAGAGAAAGCGGAAAAAAGGAGCGGTATACCGACTGGCAGCGCTGCTCATACTGGCGGGCGCAGGAGTGGCGGCGTGGAGATTCTATGCAAAAGAAGAGACGGTTTCTACGGAGACGGCTGCAAACGCCTATAGGGAAGAAACGGTGAAATCCGGCGCTGTCATATCCGGGATTACCGAGAGTGGTACGGTGGCTTTTGGAACGCTGGAGCAGGAGTTTTCCGTGGCTGAGGTGACAGAAGTGAGTTCAGACAGCAGCAGTTCTTCGGCATCACAGTCCGCAGGGGAAGGAGCGATGGGCGGGATGAATGGTTCTTCATCCTCATCCGCGTCCTCCGGCACAGATACCTCACTGGAGGTAGAGGAAGTCTATGTGGCTGTCGGACAGAGCGTAGAAGTGGGAGATGCGCTGCTGAAAATCACAGACGACAGCATCGCGGATTACAGAGCGCAGTTGGAAGCGGCAGTGACCAGCGCCGGGCTGCAGGTGCAGCAGGAAGAAATCAATGTGGAGAGCAAGCGGACGGAAGCAGATTATACCTATAAAATGTATATAGCAGAGGGTGAAACTGCGCTGGAGACTTATGAAGCAACGATCATAAACCTGGAAAATGATGTAGAGGATTTGGAGGAAGAGCTGGCGGAAGCATTAGAGGAGCTGGAAACAGTACAGGCAGAATATGACGCGGGATATGATGTGGAGGAGGAACTGGAGGAGGCAGAACTGGCATACAGTACCGCTGAGGCAAATCTTCAGATTGCCAAAAACAATCTCACTACGCAGTCGATCGAGGCAAAGCAGATTTATGAAAAGGCAATGACAAATTATCAGTATGCCGACCAGTTGTACGCGATCGATACAGATGGGCTGGAGGATGACCTGGATGAGGCAAAAGCGGTTCTGGAAGAGGAAAAGAGCGCGCTGTCCGAATTTGAAGAACAGATAGGAGACGGCATCATTTATGCAGAATATGCCGGCACAGTGATGGAGCTTGCCTGCAGCGAGGGTGATACGCTGGCAAGTGATACGGTCATTGCGACTTTTTCAGATTCCGATAACATTACGATGACGGTAGCGGTGTCGCAGGACGACATAGCGAATATCACGGTTGGTGATGAAGTATCAATCACATTAAGCGCATACGATAACGAAACCTTCTCAGCGGAGGTGGCATCGATTTCTACCAGCTCTACGATGGGTTCTTCGACGGTAAACTATGATGTGGAAAGCCGTTTTACGGGCGACATTCAGAAGGTATATGCCGGTATGACGGGCGAAGTGACTTTTGTGGTAAAACAGGCGGAGGATGTACTGTATATTTCTAATCGGGCAGTATATCAGGATGGGGCAGATTCCTTTGTCAAAGTGCTGCAGGAGGACGGAAGTATTGAGAATACAGTGATTGAGACAGGATTTTCCAATGGGACGTATGTTGAGGTAGTATCAGGGCTGGAAGAGGGGCAGACCGTGTTGGTAGAAAGTCAGGTGAGTCAATGAGGACGACAGAGCTTTTACGGCTTGTCTGGCTGAATATTAATCAGAATAAGTTTAAAACTGTGATGACTTCGATTGGAATTGTCGTAGGCGCGGCAACCATCGTTATGGTAATTGCCATTGGACGCGGCGGACAAATGGACGTGGCAGAACAGTACAGCAGCCTGAATGCAGGGGCAATTGATATCAGCTATGACTGGGAGGGCACGGAAACAGGCGCTTCCGGCAGTTTTTCCCTCGGCAGCGTGGGAGAAATGTTTAAAAACGGAATCTCAGGTATGTTTGGAGGCGGAACAGGCGGGGCTTCAGATGGTGCGGGCGGCGGTCAAAGCGGCATGAACGGCGGTTTTGGAGGCGGCATGGAACAGAGGTCGGGCAACGCCGAAAACGGGGAAGGACAGGTGCCGAATAATGCAGAAGGCGGCGGAAACCGGATGGAAGGCGGTGGCACCGGAGGCGACCGGCAAATGCCAGATGACGCAGATGGCGGGGAACAGATGCGGGAGAATGCCGGCGATGAGAGACAAATGCCGGAGGATGCCGGAGGCGACCGGCAAATGCCAGATGGCGCGGATGCCGGAGGACAGATGCAGGAGAATGCCGGAGACGAAACGGGAAGCGGTAAAGGCGGCGGGGAAGAAAACGTTGATTCCATCAGCGAAGAGCCGGACGGCAGCGAAGATGGTACGGATGAAGAAGACAGTATTGTATCAGAACGGATGAATCAGGAGCAGATTATTCTCACGGAAGACGACGTAGAGGATATCAGGCTTTTTATGACCGGTATCAGCGGCGTGACGATTTCTTATACGGCAAAAACAACGGTAGAAGGTGGAAATCTTACGGAATCCCAGACCTATACGGTTGCCGGGGTAAAGGAAGAATATTTGTCGGTTAGCAATCTGGCTATGGCAGAGGGAGAGTTCCTGACGGATGCGGACGATTTAAACAAAGCGCGGGTGTGCGTATTAGGAGCTGTCGTGGCAAAGGAATTGTTCGGAAGCGTTGAGGCGGCATACGAGGGCGCCTTATATCTTGCGGACCGCGCTTATACGGTAGTCGGGGTTTTGGATTCCTCGGGCACGGTGTCGGCGGGGATTACTCCGGATGAGTCGATCTTTGTGCCTTACAATACCGGTATCAAATATATTACCGGTGAAAGCATCAGTCCGGTTATTACGGTAATTGCGGATGATGTGAATGCAATCAACAGCGTGAAGGCGGATCTGGAAATCCTGCTTGCGGAAAATTACAGCAATGCGGAGTTTACATTTGCCGATGCGGGAAGCAAGCTGGAAGCGGCAGAATCATCAAACCAGATTTTAACCATGCTGCTTACGGCTATGGCAGCGATTGTTTTTCTGGTAGGAGGTATCGGCATTATGAATGTGCTGTTCGTATCAGTAAAAGAAAGGACTCCTGAGATAGGTATTTTAAAATCAATGGGAGCCTCAAGAAGCACGATTCTTTTTGAATTTCTGATTGAATCGGCTGCGATCAGCCTGATCGGGGGAATCTTGGGGGTAGCGGCAAGCTTTGCCGTAACTCCGATCGTAGAGTATTATGAGATCCGCGTGGAAGCAAACGCAGCAGCCTGGCTTGCAGCGCTGGGGTTTGCGGTGCTGACGGGGACATTGTTCGGCTTTTATCCCGCATGGAAAGCATCCAGGCTGGTACCGGTGGATGCACTGAATGCAGAATAAGAACCTGCCACAGGCGGGGGAAAGGAATAAGGCATGAGGGAAAAACAAGACAGAGTAATCAGGTATCTTGGGATATTGACGGCGGCAGCAATGGCGTTTTTGCTGTCGGGCTGCGGCGAAATCGGGGACGTACTGGACGTCATACATAAGACAGAAGAGACAGAGACAGAGCTGCAGGAAAGGCAGAGAATGGGAACACTTACCGTTGTTTCGATTGTGGGCAATGAGCTGACCTATATAGAGACGACGGAGGCAGAAACAGAGGAAGAGGGTACAAAAGCAGAAAGCGCGCAGGCGGAAGAGGAAGGCATGGAAAGTGTGCAGGAGGAAGAAACGGAAGCGGCAAGCGTTAAAAGTGCGCAGGAGCAGGAGACAGAGACGGAAGCAGAAGGCGCACAGCAAAATAAGGGACAGAAGAGCGATGACATAATGCCGGGACGTAATTCGCAGGATGGAGGCGGAAAGGCAGACCGGACGCAGATGGATAATGGAGAGATGCCGGATAGGATGCAGATGGATAATGGAGAGATGCCGGATGGGACGCAGATGAATACCGGAGAAATGCCGGACGGGATACAGACGGATGATGAAGCGGCGCCTGGCAGGGATGCGGAAAATTCGGAGGGGCAGACGGACAGGGGTCGGATGAAACAGGAGACAGAGACGGTAACGGTATATCTTCCGGTGGCAGTGCCGGTCTATACGGATACCGGAAAACAAACGACTTATGCCATACTGGAAGCGGGCGATGAACTGGAGGTGCTGTTTGAGACAAATGCAAATGGCGAAGAAGTGATAACAACGATATGGCTGAAATCGGCGTCGTAGGGGTGGAGCATATGAAAACAATAATAGAGATGCGGCAGATTGATAAATTTTATACGATTGGCAGCTCCAGCCTGCATGCCCTGAAAAGTGTGTCGTTCACTGTGGAAAAAGGGGAATTCCTGGCAATACTTGGACCTTCAGGCTCGGGAAAAAGTACTTTGATGAATATTATCGGCTGTATGGACACCCCGGATGCGGGGAGTTACATTTTGGATAATGTTCCAGTCCATGCGGCGTCTGAGAAAGAGCTGACGCGGATACGGAATGAGGAGATCGGATTTGTTTTTCAGAAATATCACCTGATCCAGACTTACAATGTTTTACAGAATATTGTAATGCCGCTGCTTTTAAGGGGGATGAGCCTGCGGGAAGCGGAGGAGGAAAGCCTGGACACTATTGAAATGCTCGGACTGTCGGACCGGATCAGGCATAAGCCGAAAGAGCTTTCCGGCGGACAGCAGCAACGAGTGGCAATTGCCAGGGCGCTGGTAGGAAAGCCGGCGATTCTTCTGGCAGATGAACCGACAGGCGCCCTTGACCAGTCCAGCGGAAAAGAAGTTCTTAAACTGTTTCGGAATCTCAATGATATGGGGAATACGATTGTCATGATTACACATGATTTGGAGGTGGCCAAAAATGCAAGGCGGATTGTGCGAATCGTGGATGGCGAATTGAGCGAGCTGTAAGAAAAATGAGGCGAATTGTGCGGAGAATGAAAAGGGAAGGAGCCAGAACTTTTGGCGGCAGCGCCCATATAGTAAAGAAAGAAGCTTGGGGAGCGTGGCTCTATGGCGACAGACCAGAAAATAGACAATTTGCTGAGTCTGGCACTGGACTCGACAGCAAGTGAGCGGGAACGGTCGCTGGAACTGGATGTCGGGTATGACAGGCAGGAACGCACATGGGATTTGATTGTAAAGTATACGGGAGATATTACAAGGCTTCGCGGGGAAGGAATACAGATCGTAGAACTGGTAAATGAATATGCGATCGTTACGATCGGGGAATCGCTGATCCCCTATCTTGCGTCCCAGCCGGAAGTAGAATTTATAGAAAAACCAAAGAGGCTGTTTTTCTCTGTCAATCAGGGAAAGACAGCTTCCTGCATAAATACGCTGCAGATTGAGGGGCAGAAATCGCTGTTTGGGAGAGGGATCCTGGTGGCGGTGATCGATTCAGGGGTAGATTATACACACGCGGATTTTTGCAATGCCGACGGCAGCACGCGCATTTTAAGCATATGGGATCAGACGGTTGCCGGTGATCCGCCCGAAGGGTATCTGCTGGGCAGCGAATACAGCAGGGAGCAGATCAATGAAGCGCTTTTTAGCGGAAGCCCGCTGCCGACGAGGGATGTAAGCGGGCATGGCACGCAGGTGCTGGGAATTGCAGCGGGAAACGGCAGAAATTCGCAGGGAGCTTATAACCGCGGGGTAGCGCCGGAGAGTGAGATTCTGGTAGTGAAGCTTGGAAACCCGCGCCCGGAATCTTTTCCCAAGACGACGGAGCTGATGCAGGCGATCAATTACGTATACCGCAAGGCGCAGGAGTACCGTCTGCCGGTGGCATTGAACCTGAGCTTTGGCAACGTGTATGGTCCACACAATGGAACAGGACTGCTGGAAACATATATGGAGGATATGGCAAACCGCTGGAAGTCAGTAATTGCGGTTGGAACAGGAAATGAAGGCAACACTGCCGGACATACGGCGGGATATCTGCAGATGGGAATCACCCAGGAAGTGGAGATGGGAATAGCTCCTGGAGAAACGGCGGTCAATGTACAGCTCTGGAAATCCTATACCGATGAGTTTTCCATAACGCTGATTACACCGGGCGGACAGGAGCTTGGACCGCTGCAGGAGAACCTGGGGGCGCAGAGATTCCTTGCGGAGGGCACGGAAATATTGGCATTTTATGGAGAACCAAGCCCTTACAGCATTTCACAGGAAATTTATTTTGATTTCCTGCCGGGGGATACCTATATCAGCAGCGGGGTGTGGCGTTTCCGCTTCGTCCCGCAAAAACTGGCACAGGGACGTTACGATATGTGGCTGCCTTCCGCCTCTGTGCTGAATATCGGAACCAGATTTTACCGTCCTGATGCAGAGAATACGCTGACGATTCCCTCAACGGCACATAAAATTATTGCGGTAGCGGCATATGATTCCAGAAGCCGCACGTATGCCCCCTTTTCCGGCAGGGGGGATATCGCTGAAACGGGCATGGTAAAACCAGACCTTGCGGCGCCGGGCGTTAATATTACGACAACTGCTGTGGGCGGAGGATATACGACTGTTTCAGGAACATCCTTTGCCACGCCCTTTGTTACCGGTGCAGCGGCACTCTTAATGGAATGGGGGATTGTAAATGGAAATGACCCTTATCTTTACGGGGAGAAGGTGCGGGCGTATCTTATCCGCGGGGCGCAGCCGTTGACGGGGGAGAGGGTGTATCCGAATTCTACGGTGGGATATGGGACGCTCTGCGTGAGGGAGAGCCTGCCGGTCTAAAGTGGCAGAATTTTTATTGTTAAATTGCTATTTCTAGAACTTAATGTTATTATAAATGTAAATAAAAAAGAAACAAAAGGAAATGCTATATTTGATATTTTAAAAATGGAGAAGTATATGGGTAAAATAGAAGGCATAAAAATTCAAAATTATGGCACTTTAAAAAATATTGTGCTTGGGAAAACAAGAACTAATCAGAGTGCTCGAGCTTTGGGAAACCTTGTAGCAGTGATTGGACCGAGTGGTAATGGGAAAAGTACCTTAGCAGATGCATTTGGCTTCATTGCAGATTGCTTAGAAATGGGAGTAGAGGCTGCTTGCGATGCGAATAATCGGGGAGGATTTGAAAAATTGGTTTCTCAGGGGACTACAGAGCCCATTTTATTTGAATTGTATTATCGAGAGTCAAGTAATACACGACCGATTACTTATGAACTGGAAATAGATTTAGATCAGATAGGGCGTCCTTATGTCAAAAGGGAGAGACTTCGTCAGCGCGTAGAGAGACATGGATGGCCAAGATCTTTTATGTATTTGCAAGAGGGGGTAGGCTATGCTTTTGAGGGAAACGATGACGGTGGTCAAGATGATGATGGAAGTATTACTGGGAAAAAAGTAGAGGTACAGCTTTCAGATATCAGGCGTCCAGGCATTGTTACTCTAGGAGCAATGAAACAATATGATCGCATAGAAAAGTTTTTGAGCTTTTTAAAAAGTTGGTATTTGTGTTATTTTTCTCCTGATGCAGCAAGAAGATTACAAACTGCAGCCCCTCAGGCATATTTAGACAGAATCGGAAGTAATATCAATAATGTTGCGCAATACATGTATAGAGAAAATAAAAAGGAATTTGAAAAGGTTTTACAAGAAATTCAATCTAAACTTCCGGGAATCGAAAAAATAGAACCACAGAAATTTGAAAATGGACAAATGATGCTCCGCTTTTATGAGAAGGGGTTTGAACATCCGTTTTATTCTCAAAGAATGTCTGATGGAACACTAAAGCTTTTTGCTTATTATTTATTGCTCCATGAAAAAAATCCACGGCAATTAGTTTTCATAGAGGAGCCGGAGAATGGGCTATACCATCATTATTTAGGAGAACTTGCAGAAGAAATGAAAAAAAATGTTGGAAACGGATTTTCAAAACAGCTATTTATTACTACACATAGTCCATTTTTTGTAAATGCTTTAGGCCCGGATGATGTGTGGGTTTTAACAAAGGACAGTGATGGTTATTCAAGTATAAAACGAGCTTCAGATTTTACTTTTGTAAAGGAATTAGCGGAAGAGGGGGTTGCTGTCGGTGACATGTGGTATAGTAAATATTTTGAAAGCACGGAGGAATAGATGTATTTTCAATTTCTTATAGAGGATAAATCAACAGAGATATTGGTAAATCATGTAATGGAGAAATTAGTAAAGCAGTATAAGGTAAAGAGGGAGGAAATAAAATGCAAAATTATTCAGGAGAAGTAGGCTTACAGTACCATTTACAGATCAGACCGGGGGATGTAGGACGATATGTGATTTTACCGGGTGATCCCAAAAGATGTTCAAAGATTGCAAAGCACTTTGACGATGCAAAGCTGATCGCGGACAGCAGAGAATATGTTACCTATACGGGATATCTGGACGGAGAGAAGGTCAGCGTAACGTCCACGGGTATCGGCGGGCCGTCCGCATCCATTGCGATGGAGGAGCTGGTTCTTTGCGGAGCAGATACCTTTATTCGCGTAGGTACGTGCGGCGGAATTGACCTGGATGTAAAGGGCGGGGACATTGTTGTAGCGACAGGCGCCATCCGTATGGAGGGAACCAGCCGTGAATATGCCCCGATTGAATTTCCCGCTGTGGCAGACCTCGATGTTGCGAATGCCCTGGTTTGTGCATGCAAGGATATGGGGCTTACTTATCATGCAGGCGTCGTACAGTGTAAGGACGCATTTTACGGCCAGCACGAGCCGCAGAGAATGCCGGTAAGCTATGAGCTGTTAAACAAATGGGAAGCATGGAAGCGCATGGGGTGCAAGGCCTCGGAAATGGAATCGGCAGCGTTATTTATTGCGGCAAGCCATTTGAGAGTGCGCTGCGGATCGAATTTCCTGGTTGTGGGAAATCAGGAAAGAAATGCGCTGGGAATGGATAACCCTATAGTACATGATACAGAATCCGCAATTAAAGTAGCTGTAGAAGCGATCCGCAAGCTGATAAAAGCAGACAGAGAACAATAATTTCCGGGAGGGAGTGTGCAAATGAAATTTTTATTGAATTTACTGGGAATTATTGTAATTTTGGAAATTATTTTCCTGCTATCCCGGAACCGCAAAAATATTAAGTGGAAAGCAGTCATAAGGGCTTTAATGGTATAGTTTGTGATAGCTGTCATACTGGTAAAGATTCCGATTGGAAAGACGATTGTCTCTGTGTTATCGGACAGCGCCACGGCAGGATCCGTTTTTATTGTGCAGACGCTGGGAAATATCATCTTTGTATCGGCATTAGTCAGCCCGCATGTTTTTGGGGCAGACAGACAGCCCGATTCTGGTAAGCAAATACATTAAGAATTTGACAGACAGTGAAATTTCAGTTATTTTAGTATCAGGGATGGGAAGCATGTCCGTATCCATTCTTGGCAGCTACCATGCGTTTGGGATTCCGATGGAATACCTGTCTTCCTGATGGGACTGGATGGCAGTGAGATTTTAATGGAAGGGTCTTTTCTGGGAAATAAGCTGATTGTCAACGAATTTGTCGCGTTTCAGGATCTGGGGGTAATCCTTGAATCTATGGATGCCGGAACAGGTATGATCTGTGCGATTTCGCTTTGCGGTTTTGCGAATCTGTCCAGTTTGGGTATCTGTGTTTCCGGGATTGCGGTTCTCTGCCCGGAAAAGAAGAGCACGCTTTCCCGCCCGGTTTTCAAAGCCATGCTCGGCGGTGTGTTTGTGAGCCTGTCAAGTGCCATGATTGTTGGAATTATCACATTGTTTTAAAGGAGAAAAAGATGGACGGAAAGAAATATAAACGAATTTTTACGGTTGTCATAGACTCTCTCGGGGTGGGCGCGATGGAGGATGCGCCCGCCTATGGGGATGCAGGAACGGATACGCTGGGACACATTGCGCAGCATGTGGATGGCTTAAAGATCCCCAATCTGCGAAAGCTGGGAATGGCGAACCTGCATCACATGGAGCGGGTGGAACCCATCGAAAAGCCGCTGGGGTATTTTATGAAAATGAAGGAAGCGAGCATCGGAAAGGATACCATGACCGGGCACTGGGAAATGATGGGGCTGCATATTACGAAACCGTTTCGGACTTTTACGGAGAACGGTTTTCCGAAGGAGCTGCTGGAGGAACTTTCTGCGCGGACCGGGCGTACCATTATTGGAAATAAAAGCGCCAGCGGAACGGAAATTCTGGAAGAGCTTGCTGAGGAAGAAATTGCTACGGGACACATGATCGTGTATACCTCGGCAGATTCTGTATTACAGATATGCGGAAATGAAGAAACGTTTGGGCTGGATGAGTTGTACCGATGCTGCGAGATTGCAAGAGAAATCACGATGAAGGATGAATGGAAGGTTGGACGCGTGATTGCCAGACCCTATGTTGGAAAGAAAAAGGGTGAATTTAAGAGGACGAGCAACCGCCACGATTATGCCTTAAAGCCTTATGGAAGAACGGCGCTCGATGTATTGAAGGAGGCAGGGCTTGAGGTGATTTCCGTTGGAAAGATTTTCGATATTTTTGACGGAGAGGGGCTTACGGAATCCAATAAATCCAAATCCTCCGTGCACGGCATGGAGCAGACTATCGAGATTGCCCGAAGAGATTTCGAGGGGCTTTGCTTTGTCAATCTCGTGGATTTTGACGCATTGTGGGGACACCGTCGTGATGTGAAGGGGTATGCAGGAGAACTGGAAAGATTCGATGTGAAACTGGGAGAGCTGCTTGAGGTTCTGCGGGAAGATGACCTGTTGATTATTACAGCTGATCATGGCAATGATCCAACGCATACCGGTACGGACCATACAAGGGAACAGGTTCCTTTTATTGCCTACTCCCCATCCTTTGAAGGCAGCGGAAGACTGGAGGATACGACGACGTTTGCCGTGATCGGAGCGACGATTACGGATAACTTCGGACTGGATATGCCGAAGGGGACGATTGGAAGCTCTATTCTTGAAAAATTAGTTTAAATGGGCGTGAATGCCGGCTTATTTGCGGAAAGGACAATTATGGATAAAAAAGAAATTCTGAAAATAGTAGACCATACTTTATTAACACAGTCAGCGACGTGGGAGGAAATTCGTCAGATTCTGGATGATGCGATGGCTTATAAAACGGCTTCTGCATGCATCCCGGCAGCTTATGTAAAACAGGCGGTTGAATATGTGGACGGGAAATTGCCAATCTGTACCGTGATCGGGTTTCCGAACGGATATCATACGACGGCGGTAAAGGTATTTGAAACAAAGGATGCCATTGCCAACGGCGCGCAGGAAATTGATATGGTCATCAACATCGGGTACCTGAAGGATAAAAGATACCGGGAAATCGAAGAGGAAATCCGTCAGATACACGAAGCCTGCGATGGGAAAATTTTAAAGGTCATCATTGAGGCGTGTCTGCTTACTGAGGAAGAGAAGATAAAGATGTGCGAGATCGTTACAAACGCCGGAGCTGAGTTTATTAAGACCTCTACCGGATTCTCCACTTCAGGGGCGACCTTTGCGGATGTCGCGCTTATGAAGGCGCATGTCGGAAAAGGCGTAAAAGTGAAAGCAGCGGGCGGTATTTCTTCTTTTGAAGATGCGCAGGAGTTCATAAAGCTCGGGGCAGACAGGCTGGGAACAAGCAGGCTGGTTAAAATTATGAAAAAGACAGACAACGGGGCGGGCTATTAAAAATAAAATATCGACGTTTGAATTATGCGGTTTTGAGCCAGTTTTATGGCAAAAAGCCGCATATTTTTTCAGCTGTTCATAAAAAGTGTCCGGTGGATGAATTTTTGCTGTAATGTTACTATTCACAGTCCCTCCGCCCTGCAAGCCACAGACCGCCTTCTTCGAAGGCTATATGCCGCTTCGCGTCATATGTCAGCGACTGTGAATAGTAACGCTGTAATAATAAAAAATGTGAAAAAATCATGAAAAGCTTGTATAAATTTATGATTTGCATTATAATTAGTAAGTAAAGAAATTGATTTACCTACATTACCTATTGACATAGTATGAATAAAGGTGTATGATGTTTGCATCAAAGTTGTTATTCTACCATAAAACAACTTAATTAAATCCGAAAAGATGATTTTCGAGAAGGAGGATGAAATGAAAAAATTCAACAGAGTGAAAAAAGTAGCGGGCGTCCTGCTGGCGGCAGCTTTGACCGTTGCATCAACGGCTACAATTTATGCGTCCGAGGAGGTCGAGGGAATTGCAATTGATAAGGAAGCGTTCGATGAGCTGATCGCCTCCGGCATTGTTGCTGATGATGCGGATATCGAGGCAAATAGCTGGGCATCGGCAGTGAAGGAAGCAGGCGTTTTGAAAGTCGGCGGTACAAGAACCTCTTTCCTGTTCAGCCAGCTTGACGAGACAGATAATGGACTTCGCGGTTTTGACGCAGGCCTGTATCAGTTGCTGACACGCTACATCCTGGGCGATGAAACAAAGTTTGAGCTTACGCAGGTTGATTCCAGTACCCGTGAATCTGTTCTGACAAGCGGACAGGTAGATACAGTATTTGCCACCTATTCTATTACAGACGCGCGTAAGGAAGTGATTTCCTTTGCGGGACCGTACTACAGTTCTAGGCAGGCAGTGCTTGTGAAGGCAGGAAACACAGAGATTACCGGCGTTGACAGCCTTGCAGGAAAGATTGTTGCAACACAGTCCGGATCCACAGGCCCAGACATTTTGGCAGAGTACGCACCGGAAGCGACGGTTCAGGAATTTGAAGATGATATTTCAGCACGTACAGCTCTGGAGCAGGGACGTGTAGACGCTTATGTAACAGATTATACGCTGATTCTGAACGCAATTGTAAAGAATCCGGATGCTTATGAGATCGCAGGCGATGTATTCGGACCGGAAGATAATTATGGGATCGGTTTGCCGCTGGATTCTGACGGCGTGGAATTTGTAAATGAATTCCTGGAGAAGATTGAGGAAGACGGCACATGGGCTAAGCTGTGGCAGATCAGTCTCGGTGATCGTACCGGTATCGATACAGCACCGGAAGCGCCGGAAATAGGAGCTTAAACAATACATTTAATGATTCACCTATATAGTGCAAAAATAAGGGGCTTCAAGGGAATAACTCTTGAAGCCTTCTTTGGAGGATGGATATGGAAATCAATGAGCTGCTTTCCCAATATGGGGACAAATATATTCTGGCGCTTTTGACGACATGGAAGCTGACCGCATTGGCATTTATAGCGGCGTTTGTGATTGGGGTTGTAATTACGGTTATGCGTGTAAGCCCAATCAAGCCGCTGCGGATTTTCGGGGATTTATACGTGCAGATTTTTCGGAATATTCCCGGCGCTTCGTTGTTGATTATCCTGGTTTACGCCCTGCCATATCTGAATGTGGTGCTGTCATATTTTACCTGTGTTCTGGTAGCGGTAGCTCTGATTCCTGCTGCGTTTTGTTCGGAGTATCTGATGTCCGGTATCAACACGATTGATGTCGGGCAGATTGAGGCGGCGCGTTCCCTGGGGATGACTTTTTCAAAAATTATCAGAAAAGTAGTGATTCCGCAGGCAATACGCTCCAGTGTCCTTCCCATGACGAATCTGCTGATAGCGACCATGCTTACGACGGCGCTGGCTTCACAGGTTCCGCTGAATCCTACGGATCTTACCGGTATTGTCTCGCATATCAATACGCATGCCGTGGGCGGCGTTACGGCGTTTCTGATCTCAGCAGTCCTGTATTGCCTGACTGCAGTGGTGATTGGGCAGGTGGGGAATCTGATTGACAAGAAAGTGAGGATTCTGCGATGAAAAATGCACATATTTCCGTGAGGGAGGCGCTTTATGAGGCGCCCGGTCCAAGAGCACGCAGGAATATTAAGATTGTGACGGTCCTTTCACTGGCTGCGCTTGCCGTATTGATATATGCAGTGATTCGCCAGTTTTACCGTACGGGGCAGTTAAATGCAAAATACTGGTCCTTTCTCGCAAGGGGTACGACCTGGCGTTTTATCGGACAGGGGCTGGCAGGTACGCTCGAGGTTGCGCTGGCGGCTGGAATCCTTGCCTTTATTCTGGGGCTTTTGATGATGCTGGGCAGGATCAGTACCAGCAGGGTTATGAGAGGAATCAGCACGGCGCTGATCGAATTTACCAGAGGCGTTCCCACCCTTTTGTTTATTTACTTCTTCTTTTTGATTGTCCCGCAATTGGGCATTAAATTGCCGGCATTTTGGAAGGTTTCCGCCCCGGTGGCGATTTCTGCTTCCGGTGTAGTGGCGGAGGTGCTGCGTTCAGGCGTCAATGCGGTGCCGAAGGGACAGACGGAAGCCGCACTTTCCCTGGGAATGAGAGGGAGAAGTGTCTTCCTGAAGGTAGTATTTCCGCAGGCATTGCGCTATGTGATTCCGGCGCTGATATCGGAGCTTGTAATTGTGGTGAAGGATACGACGTTTGCTTATGTCGTGAATTTCCCGGATCTTATGCAGAATGCGAAGGTGCTGATATCCAACTACGATGCGCTGCTTTCCGTGTATTTGGTTGTCGCTGTGATTTATATTATCATCAATTACCTGTTGAACAAGGCTTCTGCTGCTGCTGCCAGACGCGGAGGAAGTTCGGCTGCCACCATGCAGCAGGGCGGGGATGCCCCTGCACCACAGATATAAAGGAGGGAAAGCTATGATTCAGGAACAGAATAAGTCAAATACGCAGGAGCAGGCGCCGGTAATTGAGCTGCGGCATGTAGATAAGCACTTTGGAGAGCTTCATGTGCTGCAGGATATCAATCTCAGCGTGAAAAAAGGAGAGGTGGTCGTAATCATCGGACCCTCCGGTTCAGGAAAATCTACTTTGTGCCGTACAATGAACCGGCTGGAAACGATTGATTCGGGAGAAATCCTGATAGACGGGGTAGAAATTCCCCAGGAGGGAAAAAATCTTGCGCGGCTTCGCGCCCAGGTTGGCATGGTATTTCAGTCCTTTAATCTTTTTGCACATAAAAATATCCTGGACAATGTGACGCTGGGACCGACCGATGTCCTGCATATTCCCAAAAAGGAAGCAAGGGAGGAAGCGATGAAACTTTTAAAAAGAGTTGGGGTGGATTCGCAGGCGGCAAAAGTGCCTGCACAGCTTTCCGGCGGACAGCAGCAGCGTGTTGCCATTGCCCGTTCGCTTGCCATGCATCCAAAGGCAATGCTGTTTGACGAACCAACAAGCGCCCTGGACCCGGAGATGATTGGAGAGGTCTTGGATGTTATGACAGAGCTCGCCAGAGAGGGCATGACAATGGTGATTGTCACCCACGAAATGAATTTTGCCAGGCGTGTGGCAGACAGGGTGATTTTTATGGACGGCGGCAGAATCATTGAAGAAAATACACCCGATGAATTCTTTGCGCATCCTGCTACGGTGCGTGCACAGGAGTTTCTCAATTCCATAAAAGGTCATTAGAAAGAATGTGCTTTGCGCATTCTTTTTTAATTTTGGGTATTAACATAAACGCGACATGGTGTATAATAAGACGGTAATACAAAGGTAGAAATACAAAGGCAGGAACAGAGTTATGAGAAGACCCAGAATTGCAATTCCGGAGATTGACCAGAATGTACGGAATTATACCAGAGCTGTGCTGGCGGCGGGAATGGAGCCGGTTGTGATTTCGGTACAGTCTGAGCAGGTACAGCAAAAATTTCAGCAGGAGTATCTGGACTATTCGGAATTTCATGTGGAGGGATATGATGCGCTTTTGCTTCCCGGCGGCGGCGATGTCAATCCCGCCCGCTATGGGCAGGAAAACAGGGGCAGTATTATGGTTATGGATGCACTGGATGAGCTGCAGTTTGCCATGCTGGATGATTTTGTCAAATGTAAAAAACCGGTTTTGGGAATCTGCAGGGGGCATCAGGTAATCAATGTATATTTTGGAGGAACGCTGATTCAGCATCTCCCGGAAGCGTTTCGCCACTTCCGCGAGCTGGATGAACCGGATAAGGTACATGGATGCATCGCCAGAAAAGGGAGCTGGCTGGAAAAGATTTATGGCAGAGAGTTTTTCCACAACAGCGCACATCATCAGGCGGTGGAGCGCCCGGGCGAGGGATTAGTCATAGACAGCCATTGCCTGGAGGACGGCACAGTGGAGGCAATGCACCACTGCACGCTGCCCGTTTACAGTGTACAGTGGCATCCTGAGCGGATGTGCCTGGATCTGGAAAGAGACGATACCGTAAACGGCTTGCCGGTTATGCAGTTTTTCAGCCGGGTATGCGGATGGGAACCGGAAGAATTTATCGTTCATCTGAAAAGCGAAATTATGGAAGACAGGATGGGACTTTAGTAATATAAATTACCGGAATGTATCCATACCGTACCATATTTCCATACATATTCTGGATAAAGGGATATTTTTTGTATCATTCAACTATTTACTCTGTTTTGCGGAAATGATAGAATCTGGTACAGATATTATGATGTGACAGAGGGGGTAGCGGCGATGCCGGAACAGGCGGATGGGACGAATTTCACATCAATTTGAATACGCTGCCCGGGGTAATCCATCTGCTCGTACGGTTTTGGAATGTACTTGGGATTAGGCGGCTTGACAGCCATATTTTTCAGCATATTTAATCAGGGATAGACGATACCTCATATCTTGTGTTATACTGGCCACAGCAGAGAGCTCCTTTCGGTTGAATTTTTGCTGTGGTGACTAAAATATAACGCAAAAGGCAGTATCTCTGCTTTTTAATTATTCAGTTGTAACACATGTATTGTAAAACTACAGGAGGTATTGGGGAAATAAAAGCAGAAGATTTGACATTTGGCTGAGGATGTGCGATAATAAAGCGAATTTCTTAGTAAAGGGTAATGAGCGGGGATAAGGGCGTAGCCCTGGTCCCCGTTTTTGATTCTGCTGCAGGCAGCAAGGATGGAGGAAACATGATAGCCGTTTATTTAGCGCCGCTCTATATTATATGTAATGTCTATTTTCTGTATCGGATACTTAAATGGATGGGCGCCTGTGCAAAGCCGCTGAAAAAAATAGCGGTGCGGGTATTGACAGCTCTGGTATACACCTTTTTTGCGTTGTCTGTACTGATTGCATTTTTGATGCCAACAGGCAATGCGCGCCGGATCATGAAGCTGATTAGCAACTATTGGCTGGGAGTGCTGTTTTATATGGCTCCGGTGATTTTTGCTGCAGATGTTGTCGGATTGATACTGCGTAAAGGGAAAAGGAGCGTTAAGAACAGTTCGCGTTCTTCTAAAACGCTGGCGGCAGTGGGAACCGTGTGCGCGCTCGTGACGGCGGTATTCAGTATATGGGGAGTAATCCAGGCGCGGATTATCCGCGTGACGCCATATGAGATTACGGTAAATAAAGAAGCAGAAGGCATAAAGAAGCTGAAAGTGGTTCTGGTGTCGGACCTGCATCTTGGATATAATATCGGTGTGTCCCATATGGGAAAGATGGTGGAGAGCATCAATGAGCAGAATGCAGACTTGGTGGTCATTGCCGGGGATATTTTTGATAATGAATATGAAGCGGTGGAAGAGCCGGAAAAAATGATTGCGGTATTAAAGGGAATCCAGAGCAAATACGGGGTATATGCCTGCTATGGAAACCACGATATCCAGGAACCGATTCTTGCCGGATTTACATTCGGCAGCGATGAAAAGAAAATGAGCGATGACAGGATGGATGAGATGCTCGCGCAGGCAGATATTCATCTTTTAAGAGACGAGGCGGTGCTGATTGCAGATAGTATTTATCTGTATGGCAGGGCGGATGCTGAGCGTCCGGGGAGAGAAATTGACGTGCGTAAGGATCCGGAGGAGATAACGGCGGATATGGATTCCTCAAAACCGATTATTGTGCTGGATCATGAACCGCGGGAGCTTGGGGAGCTGGCAGAGGCGGGAGTGGATGTGGATCTGTGCGGACATACGCACGACGGACAGATGTTTCCGGCAAATCTGCTTGTCAGCCTGATGTGGGAGAATTCCTACGGTTATCTGCAAAAAGGCAGCATGCATAATATTGTGACCTCGGGCGTGGGGCTTTTCGGTCCTAATATGCGGGTGGGGACAAAAGCAGAGATTTGCCCGATCACGATTTATTTTAAGTAGATTTTTTGTTTACTTGTGCAATAGGGCATGATAAAATAAGGAAAAGTGCGGCGGGAAAGAATATGCCGGTGAGAAAGGGGTATTTTCATGACAGAAGCAGAACTTGTAAAGATAACAGCGATGCTGATTATCCAATTTTTTTCCTATTCCGTGCTTGGATGGTGTATGGAGGTTATTTTGAAATACCGCCAGTTCCATCGTTTTATTAACCGTGGGTTTCTGATCGGCCCGTATTGCCCGATTTATGGAGCGGGGGCCGTGTTTATAACCGTATTTGTCGGCGGCAGTATACCGGAATACGCCAGCTATATTCTAACGTTTGCCCTGTCCTTTGTAGTCTGCGGCATGCTGGAATATTTTGTGAGCTGGTTTATGGAAAAATGTTTCCACGCGCGCTGGTGGGATTACAGTACCAAGCCCATGAACCTGAACGGCAGAATCTGGATCGGCAACCTGATTCTCTTTGGAATTGGCGGGATTGTGATTATTAAGTGGCTGAATCCGCCGTATTTTGCGGTGCTGGAAGGATTACCGCTGAAGTGGATGTATCTTTTGGCGGCGGTTATCGTGATCGGAATGCTTGGCGACTGCATTCTTTCAACGGTTGTGCTCTGCCGGGTGAAAAGTGAGATCGAGGGCGTGGAGCTGGATAATTCAGAAGAGATCAGCAAAAAGATACATGAGCTGCTGCGCGGTAAATCTGTCCTGGTACGCAGGCTTGGCGGCGCCTTCCCGAATATGACGGTCAGCCCCGGATGGATTATTAAGAAGATGAAGGAGAAGGAAGAAGAGATACGTCAGACGGTAAAAGCGGCCGAAGAGGAGATACGCCAGACCGTAAAGGCTACGGAAACAGCCTTCAGGGAAAATGTGAAAGAAAAAGAGGAGGTAATAAAGGAAAAGAAGGAAGAAGTCGCGGACGCGATTAAAGGAAAGATGCAATGAGAGAAACAGAACTGGCAAATAAATTAATAGGGGTGCAGAAAATTGAAATTTTGCACACGATTCTGCAGACGATCAATAACCGCAAGGTAGTCGTGCCCAATGGGAGCCTGATGAATAATGTGATTGTGAACGCTGCTTCAGCAGAAAAAAGGAGACTGGAGATTAAGGCTGGAATCGCCTATGAGGATAACTTGAGCGAGGCAAAGGCAGTGCTGGAACGGCTGGTAAAAGAGGAAGAGAAGGTTCTCGATGGGGAGAATATCAGATTTATGCGGCGGAGCTTGCCGGGAGCAGCGTGCTGTTGGGGATGCGCTGCTGGGTGAAGACGGAAGATTATTATCCTGTATTGTGGAGAGAATCAAAGAGGAATTTGACAGGGCAGGCATTCGTATTCCATACAGCCGGTTGGATGTGAACCTGAAGAGATAAAAGAATGAGGTGAGCGGATCTTATGCGAAAGAGCCAGACAAAGAACACAAAAGGGAAAATTATTGCGGCTGCCTGGAAGCTGTTTTATGAGCAGGGCTACGAGGACACGACCGTGGATGAGATTATCGCGGCGGCACAGACCTCAAAGGGTTCTTTTTATCACTATTTTAAGGGAAAAGACGCTCTGCTGAGTACGCTGGCTTATCTGTTTGATGAAAAGTATGAGGAGCTGCTGGATGTGATGGATCCGGGGCTGGACAGCTATGGGAAGCTGCTTTATTTGAACCATGAGCTGTTTACCATGATAGAAAACAGCATTGCCATTGACCTTCTCGCCAGGCTGTTATCTTCGCAGTTGATTACGCGGGGAGAGAAATCGCTGCTGGACCGCAACCGGCTTTACTACCGGCTGCTGGCGAAGATTATCCAGGAGGGACAGGAAAAGGGCGAGCTGCGGACCGACGTATCGGTGGGAGAGATTGTGAAGGCATATGCGATCTGTGAGCGCTCATTCCTCTATGACTGGTGCATTTCAGGCGGAGAATATTCCCTGCGCAGCTACTCTCAGAGAATGCTGCCGATCTTTCTGGCTGATTTCAGGGCGGCAGCAGAAAGCAGATAGGGAAGAAAAGATGAGTTTAAAAGATGTGTACTGAAAAAAATACAATTTAGTACACATTTTTATTTATGTTAAAGTATAGATAAAAAACAAGGTAAAATAAGGAAATACATCCATTTTAGAAAATAAAAGTATAGAATTTAGTCTAAACTTTATTCTGGTTGAAGTATAAAGATTTGAGTGTTATAATCTGTCAAACAAGGGATGAGAAAAGTTCTGGTTTGTTTGTAAAAGAGGAGGGACAAAGATGACACAGGCAAAGATTTGTATTCTGATTGCGATTATCGCGTATCTAGCGATGGTGCTTTATATCGGTTATCGCTGTTCGAAAAAGAATGAGAATGTCGATGATTTTTATCTGGGCGGAAGAAAGCTGGGACCGTTTGTCACTGCGATGAGCGCAGAGGCTTCGGATATGAGCAGTTGGCTTTTAATGGGATTGCCGGGCGTGGCGTATCTGACCGGTATTGCAGACGCGGGCTGGACGGCGATTGGACTGGCGCTTGGAACGTATGTTAACTGGCTGATCGTGGCAAAACGCCTGCGCAGGTATACAATTGTGGCGGATAATTCCATCACGCTGCCGCAGTTTTTTAAGAACCGTTTCCGTGATAAAAGCAACATGCTGCTGTATATCGGAGCGGCGGTAATTGTTATTTTCTTTATTCCGTACACGGCATCCGGGTTTGCTGCCTGCGGGAAGCTGTTTTCCAGCCTGTTTGGAGTAGATTACTTTACAGCGATGATTATCAGCGCGATCGTGATTGTGGGGTACACAATGCTGGGAGGATTTTTGGCGGCGTCCACAACAGACTTTATACAGAGTATTATTATGTCGATTGCCCTGATTGTAGTGCTTGTGTTTGGCGTAAGCGTGGCAGGAGGACTGGGACAGGTTGTGGAAAATGCCAAAGCCCTTCCGGGATATCTTTCCCTGACGCAGACGTACGATCCGGTGACACAGACTTCGGGACCGTATGGCACGATTACCATTTTCTCCATGCTGGCATGGGGGCTGGGATATTTTGGAATGCCTCATATCCTGCTCCGTTTTATGGCGATTGAGGATGAGAAAAAATTAAAGCTTTCCAGGAGGGTTGCAAGTATCTGGGTTGTGATTTCCCTGGCGGTGGGTGTGTTTATTGGAATTGTCGGCTATGCAATGAGCCAGGTAGGAGAGCTGGAGACGCTGGTTGGTTCCAATTCTGAGACGATCATTGTAAAAATTGCCGATTTAGTAAGTAAAAATGGCGTATTGGCGGCATTGCTGGCGGGTATTATCCTTGCGGGAATCCTGGCGTCAACGATGTCAACCGCAGATTCGCAGCTTTTGGCTGCTTCTTCCGCAGTTTCCTCCGATGTTTTGGGCAGAAAACTGGGGAAAGATGGAAAGAGCGGTATGGTCGCAGCGAGAGTTACGCTGCTGCTGATTGCTATTGTCGGAGTATTTTTGGCAAAGGATCCGGACAGCTCGGTATTTTCGATTGTATCCTTTGCATGGGCAGGCTTTGGCGCGGCATTTGGACCGCTGGTGTTGTTTGCACTTTTCTGGAGGCGCACGAACCGTTATGGCGCTCTGGCAGGCATGATATGCGGCGGCGCGATGATCTTTATCTGGAAGTATCTGGTGCGTCCGCTTGGCGGCGCATGGAATATCTACGAGCTGCTGCCGGCATTTATCGTGGCATCCATTGCCATTGTGGTTGTAAGCCTTCTGACACCGGCGCCGGAACAGGCGGTGCTGGATGATTTTGATAAGGTATCTGCGATGAAATAGTTGTTTCCAACTATTTGAAAGTATGATATGATTAGGGATGTTAAGAACGGAAGTTTTTAACATCCTGTTTTTATGGGTAGAAATTCTTTCATGTGAGAGGGGATACGATGAAGTTATTTGAGAACTATAAAAAAATAATGGTGCTGGCAGTTGCGGCGCTGATGCTGACAGGCTGCGCAGAGAAAGGGCCTTCGGAGCTGGAAACAGCCAGGAGCCAGGGGATCGCTTATATGGAGCAGGCGCAGTATGAGCAGGCGATCGTATCTTTTGACCAGGCGTATGCGCTTTGCGATGAGAAAATGCCGGAGACAAAGACGGATATCTGTCTTTATAAAGCGGCGTGTGAAATGAAACTGGAAAATTATGACGATGTGAAAGATACCTGCACAACGATATTGGGCATGGGGGAGAATGTAGATGCTTATTATATGCGGGGCGCGGCGTTTTTGAAGCTGGGGGAAACGGAAGCGGCAAAAGCGGATTTTGACTGTGCCTCGGAGCTGACGCCGGAGGACTACGGATTATTTCTGAACATTTATAAACAATATGAAGCGATTAACCAGTCGGCGGTGGGCGATACTTACCTGCAGAAGGCGTTGGCGGTTCCGGAAGAAGAGATGGAAGATTTTTATCAGAAGGGATGCATTTATTTTTATCTGAAAGATTATACGAAAGCGCAGGAAGAGCTGGCAGGACCGGTAGAAGCGAAACATCAGGGCGCTATGGAGCTGATGGGGCAGGTATATCTGGCGCTGAATGATACGGTGCATGCCCGCAGCCTTTACCAGCAGTACATGGAAGCCTTTGGCGAAAGCGCGGCGGCTTATAATGGGATCGAGCTCTGCGAGATCGCAGACGGGGCATACGAGGCGGCGATCACGGCCGCCGAGACAGGGCTGGCGCTGGAGGGCGAGGAAGGAAAACGGGATCTGCTGTACAATGAAATTGTGGCATATGAGAAAAAGCTGGATTTTGAATCGGCAAAAGCGAAGGCGGCGGAGTTTGTGGAAGCTTATCCCGACGACGAAGAGGGCAGGAAGGAATATGATTTCCTGATTACCAGATAGGTTGAGGATGGAGAAGAATATGGCGGGTTATGAGATAGAAGAACTGGAAGAACGCGTGATACTGATCGGGGTGGCGCTGCAGGAGGGGGATGATACCCTGCAGTCGCTGGAGGAGCTGGAAGAACTGGCACAGACAGCAGGCGCGGTGACAGTGGGAAAGGTGATTCAGAACCGGGAGCAGATCCATCCGGGCACCTATATCGGAAAGGGAAAGATAGAAGAGGTGGCACAGCTTGCCTATGAGATGCAGGCGACCGGCGTCATCTGCGACGATGAGCTGTCCCCGGCGCAGCTTCGCAATCTTGAGCAGGAGCTGGAACTGAAGGTGATGGACAGAACGCTGGTTATCCTCGATATTTTTGCGGCGCGCGCCTCTACCAGCGAAGGGAAGATACAGGTGGAGCTTGCGCAGCTAAAATACCGGCAGGCAAGGCTGGTGGGGCTTGGGCGCTCCCTGTCCCGCCTGGGCGGCGGAATCGGCGCCAGGGGACCGGGCGAGAAGAAGCTGGAGGTGGACAGGCGCCTGATTAAAAACCGGATCGCGCAGCTCAACCATGAGCTTGCGCAGGTGAAGCGGCACAGGGAAGTGACAAGAAGCAAGCGCAGCCGGCAGTCTACGGCGGTGGCGGCAATCGTAGGTTATACGAATGCGGGGAAATCTACATTGCTGAATACCCTTACCGGGGCGGGCGTGCTGGAGGAGGATAAGCTGTTTGCCACGCTGGACCCGACGACAAGGGTGCTGGCGCTGCCGTCCGGGCAGGAAATCCTTTTGACAGACACGGTGGGGTTCATCCGCAAGCTCCCGCATCATCTGATAGAGGCGTTTCGCAGTACGCTGGAGGAAGCAAAGTACGCGGACATTATCCTGCATGTGGTGGATGCTTCCAATCCGCAGATGGAGCAGCAGATGCTGGTGGTCTATGAGACGCTTGCCGAATTGGGCGTGCGGGATAAGACGGTCCTTACGTTATTTAATAAACAGGATAAACTAGAAAACAGGGCGGCGCTGCGTGACCACAAGGCGGACAAGGTATTTTTGACCTCGGCAAAAAGAGGGCAGGGGCTGGAGGGACTGAAAAAAGAGCTGGAAAGGATTCTCGATGAGCGCCAGGTGCTGATCGAGCGCCTCTACGCCTATCAGGATGCGGGGCTGATCCAGCTAATCCGCAAATACGGGCGCCTTCTGGAGGAGGAATACTGCGAGGAAGGCATCTATGTGCGCGCGTATGTACCGATGGAAATATACGGGGCAGTGACGCCTTAAAGGGCGGATAACATGGCAAAAAATAAGCAAATAACATGGCGAAAAACCGCTTGACAATTAATATAGCAGCGCATATAATTGCAGATGTAGTGAGTTACTATTTTTATTTTTTTGATGGAGGTACCAAAATGAACAAGGGTACAGTTAAGTGGTTCAACGCAGAAAAGGGTTATGGATTTATCACAGGCGAAGACGGAGCAGATGTATTCGTACATTTCTCAGCTATCCAGGGTGAAGGATTCAAATCTCTGGAGGAAGGTCAGGCTGTTTCTTACGATTTGACAGAAGGCGCTCGCGGAATGCAGGCAGCTAACGTTGTTAAATTATAATTTGGCAGAGTAATCTTACTGGCGTAAAAGAAGGACTCGTTGTTTAACAGCGGGTTCTTTTTTTGAGCGCGGAGGCGGGGCAAACGGAAGGCAGCCGCCGCTGTAAAAACAGGAAGGGGAGAGGACGATGGAACCGGATATTGTTTATGAGGATGCGCAGCTTCTGATTTGCCAAAAGCCGCCGGGGCTGGCGGTGCAGAGCGCTTCGCTGGGGAAAAAGGATCTGGAAAGCATAATCAGGAACAGGCTGTCCGATGAGGGGAAAAATGCAAATCCGTATCTTGGCGTTATACACCGCCTTGACCAGCCGGTGCAGGGGCTGGTAGCGTTTGCCAAAGAAGCAAAGGCAGCGGCGCTTTTGAGCGAGCAGGCAAGAGACGGAAGAATGAAGAAATACTATCTGGCAGTGACGGATGGGATACCGGCGGCACAGGAGGGCACGCTGGTAAACTGGCTGCAAAAAGATGGAAGGACGAATTGTTCAAAGGTGGTGCCTTCTTCGGCGAAGGGGGCAAAAAAGGCATCCCTGCATTATCGGGTATTGGCGGAAAAAGACGGGCGAGCGCTGCTTGAGATCGAACTGCATACCGGACGCCACCATCAGATACGGGTGCAGATGGCGGCATCCGGTACGCCGCTTGCAGGAGATATGAAATATAATGCGGCGGCAGAGAAAGGACAGGGGATTGGGCTGTGTGCACATCGCCTGGCGCTGTACCATCCTCAAAACGGGAAAAAAATGGAATTTTCCTGCCAGCCGCAGGGCAGCGTATTTGCGGGCTTTTTTGCTTCTGGCAGCGCTACATAAAGATAGAAGAAAGCGGACATACTAATCTCTGGAAACTGATGACAGAAGCCATGTATGTTAAAGGAGTACGTATGCCGAAAACTTATATTAATATGTTAAAAATAGCAGGAATCGCCCTGGCAGTATATTTGGGAATGAAATATATACTGCCGGCAGTTATTCCTTTTTTTATTGCCTGGCTTCTGGTCAAGATGGTGCTGCCGACGGCGCAATGGCTGCAAAAAAGATTCCGCATAAAAAAAGTGATATCGGGGATGGCGCTGCTTGCCCTGCTGGCGGGAGTACTTGCCGTGACGGTTTTTTATCTGGGAAACGGGCTGATTACACAGATCTGTAACCTGGCTGCAAATTTTGACGGTTATGCCAGGCAGGCGGAAACCTTTGTCAGCGACTGCTGCCGGGTGGTGGAGAAAAATACAGGGATCCATGCCAAGTCCGTGGAGAATTTTATTTATGAGAACATGACGCTGGTGGAGGAACGTGTGCGGGTGTATACACCGGAGGTGTTGAAAAATTCGATATCTTATCTGATGTCGCTGGTAAAATGGATGGGTGCGGTCCTGATCGTGGTGATTTCTGTCATACTTTTGCTGAAAGATTATGATGAAATAAAAGAGAAGCTGGAGCGCTACCCCGCCTTTAGGCAGATTAAGAGGATTGTGGGTTCCATGCAGTCCTTAGGGGGCGCGTGGCTGAGGGCACAGCTTATTATCATTTTTATTGTCACGGTTGTCTGCGTCGGCGGGCTGTGGCTGCTGAGGTATCCTTATGCGCTTCTTATGGGGATTGTGATCGGATTGCTGGATGCGCTGCCGTTCATCGGTACGGGGACGATTCTCGTTCCCTGGGCGCTGTATCTGGCTTTTACCGGACAACTATCGTATGGAGTCTGCCTGTTTGTACTGTTCATGGGAACGAATATGCTGCGGGAATACCTGGAGCCGAAGCTGATCGGGGATAAAATCGGCGTATACCCGATCGTCATGGTAATAACGGTTTATCTTGGGCTTTATATATATGGGATTGCGGGCGTGATCTTAGGCCCTGTCAGCTATCTTCTGGCGGTGGAAATCTATAAGGAAGTGCAGGAACCGTAAAAACTATATTTGTTTAATTATTCACAAAAACAACCGTCAGATTGTGGCGGATTTCTGTGAGAAATCTATAAAATAGCTGGACATTGATGGCAAAATGATTTACAATAAAAGCCAAATAGCGATAAGAGGAGGAGACACTTGGATTTCAAAAAAGATGTATATCGTAATATAGCGATGATTACTCAGATTGGAATAAGTATGCTGGCTCCGATTATTCTTTGTGTATTCATTGGCAACTGGATCGACAGCAAATGGGGATGGCAGACCGTGATTCCGCTCCTGATCCTGGGGATCCTGGCGGGATGCAGGAATTGTTATCTGCTTCTCAAGCAACTGATCGCGAAAGACAAGGAGAGCAGGAAGGATGGAGATGGAGAATAATCTGCAGACAGAGAATGGCGCGGTTTTGAAGGAGCTGATCGCCGGTACTGTGCTCTGCGGCATTGCCATTTACCTGATAACCGTATGGTTTGCAGGGTCAAAGCCGGCGTTCCTGTTATCGATGGCGGCGGGAGTCGCAGGCGCTGTGGCGATGGCGTTTCATATGAACAGGGCGATCGGGTATGCGTTGGAGATGCCGGAGGCTTCCTCCGGTAAATATATGAGAAACCAGTCGCTGCTGCGTATGGCAGGAGCGTTTATTCTGGCGCTGGCAGTGTATTATCTGAAAGGTAATGTCGTTGCCGTTTTTTTAGGGCTGCTTTCTTTGAAGCCCGGCGCCTATGTACAGCCTCTGATACACAGGCTTATGAAGCGAAATTTTAAGAAAGGAAGGTGAGAAGGTGGGAAGCATTGGTTTAAGCCAGGGCTTTTTGCTGGCAGCGGAAACAAAGGAAGTGGATTTTATGATTCACGGACTGATTAAGTATGAGCTGTTCGGACAGGAGCTGTGGATAACCACAACACATGTCAGTATCCTGATCGTAATGGCGGTGCTTTTGATCTTTGCTGTTGCGGCGAACCGGAGGATGAAGCGGGCACAGGAGATTCCCGGCGGATTTCAGAATGTGGTAGAGCTGATTGTGGAAATGCTGGATAAAATGGTAGCAGGCAGCATGGGTAAGTATGCAGGCAAATTTGTGAACTATATCAGCGCCCTGTTTTTATTTATCTTTGTAAGTAATATATCCGGGCTTTTTGGGTTGAGGCCGCCTACTGCGGATTATGGCGTTACGCTGCCGCTTGGGCTGATTACATTTGCCATTATCCAGTATAATAACGTGAAATATAACAAGTTCGGCGCCTTTACCGGACTGTTTCAGCCGCTGCCGTTTCTGTTCCCGATTAATCTGATCGGCGAAATAGCAGTACCGTTTTCCCTGTCCCTGCGTCTTTTCGGCAACGTGTTATCCGGTACCGTAATGATGTCCCTGATTTATCAGCTGCTGACCAGGTTTGCCATTGGGTGGCCGGGAGTTCTGCACATTTATTTTGACCTCTTTTCCGGCGCGATCCAGACATATGTATTCTGTATGCTGACGATGGCGTTTACCGCGCAGAAGATGCCGGAGAGCGATATGTGAGGTAAGATTTAGAAAAAATATTTAGGAGGAAATAAAAATGATTACAAACGAAGGTTTAATTTTAGCATGCTCTGCAATTGGAGCAGGTCTGGCAATGATCGCAGGTATCGGTCCTGGTGTTGGACAGGGTATTGCGGCAGGTTACGGCGCAAATGCGGTCGGCAGAAACCCGGGTGCAAAATCAGATATTATGTCTACGATGCTTCTTGGACAGGCTGTAGCTGAGACAACGGGTCTTTACGGACTGGCTATTGCTTTCATTCTTCTGTTTGCAAATCCGCTGCTTGGAAAACTTTAAAAAGCGGGAAAGAACATTAGAAAGGAGGCGAAACTTTGGATAGATTGTTTAATCTGGATGCGCAGCTTTTGGCGGATACCGTGCTGCTGATGCTGGCTATGCTGGTTATGTTCACGTTTCTGTCTTATCTGCTGTTTAACCCGGCAAGGGAGTTTTTGAAAAAACGGCAGGATAAGATCAAAAATGATATCGACACGGCACAGGCGGATAAGGAGCAGGCAAAGCTTTTAAAGGAAGACTACGAAGCCAGGATTAAAAATATCAACAGGGAGGCAGACGAGATTTTAAGCCAGGCAAGACAGAAAGCGCTGCAGAATGCCGAGCAGATCAAGGCGGAGGCAAACGAGGAGGCGGCGCGCATCCTCGCGAGGGCAAATGCGCAGATCGAGCTGGATAAGAAGAAGGCTGCCGACGATATGAAGAAAGAAATGATTTCCATTGCTTCGCTGATGGCAGGAAAAGCGGTTGCGGCATCGATAGACGCAGAAATACAGGATTCTCTGCTGGAAGAGACGCTGAAAGAAATAGGTGATGATACATGGCTAAGTTAGTTTCCAAAATATACGGCGATGCCCTGTTTGATCTTGGCGTGGAGCGGCAGAGCCTGGACGCCATGACAGAGGAGGTTGCCGCCATCAGGAAGGTATTTGAGGAAAACCCGGAGCTGATGCAGGTGCTGAACAGCCCGGACGTCTGCAAATCAGAGAAGATCGATTTTGTGGAACGGATCTTTAAGGGGCGTGTCTCAGACGATATCGCAGGTTTTCTGCGGATTGTGGTGACAAAAGAGCGTTTTGGCGAGATTGACCGTATTCTGGAATATTTTATTGCCAGAGTGAAAGAGCATAATAAGATCGGCGTGGCATCCGTGATAACCCCGATGAAATTATCCGCGGAGTGGAGAGCAAAGATTGAGAAAAAACTTCTGGATACTACCAGATATGAAAAAATGGAAATGTCTTATACGACGGATCCGGGCATGATCGGCGGAATGGTAATCCGCATCGGCGATACGGTGGTGGACAGCAGTATCAGGAGTAAGCTGGCAGATCTCAGCCACAGGCTGGCGAATCTGTCATTGGAAGCACAGGTTTAAGTGCGAATAATTTTGAAGAAAGGACAGTAACCTCATGAATTTAAGACCAGAGGAAATAAGTTCTGTAATTAAGGACGAGATAAAAAGGTATTCCTCCAAGCTGTCTGTTTCCAATGTGGGAACGGTTATGCAGGTATCGGACGGGATTGCCCGTATTCATGGTCTGGAGAATGCAATGCAAGGAGAACTTCTGGAGTTCCCGGGCGGCGTGGAAGGTATGGTACAGAATCTGGAAGAGGATAATGTCGGCGCCGTGCTGTTAAGCGATGCCTCCAGCGTAAGCGAAGGCGATACGGTAAAGACTACCGGGCGGGTGGTACAGGTGCCGGTTGGCGATGGAATGCTGGGCAGGGTTGTCAATGCCCTGGGGCATCCGATCGATGGAAAAGGACCCATCGCCTCGGATAAATACAGAGAAATTGAGCGTGTTGCACCGGGCGTTATTACGAGAAAGTCCGTAGATACACCGCTGCAGACGGGAATCAAGGCGATCGACTCTATGGTGCCGATCGGCAGAGGACAGCGTGAATTGATTATCGGCGACAGGCAGACAGGAAAAACTGCGATTGCGATTGATACGATCATTAACCAGAAGGGGCAGGGCGTAAAGTGCATTTATGTTGCGATTGGGCAGAAATCCTCGACCGTTGCCAATATTGTGAAGACACTGGAAGAATATGGAGCTATGGATTACACGACCGTTGTGGCGTCTACCGCAAGCGAGCTGGCTCCGCTGCAGTATATTGCGCCGTATTCCGGCTGCGCCATCGGCGAGGAATGGATGGAGAACGGCGATGACGTCCTGATTATTTATGACGACCTTTCCAAGCATGCGGCGGCTTATCGTACCCTGTCGCTGCTGTTGAAGCGCCCGCCGGGAAGAGAAGCTTACCCGGGCGACGTTTTCTATCTGCATTCCAGGCTTCTGGAGCGTGCGGCAAGGCTTTCCGATGAGCTGGGGGGCGGTTCCCTCACGGCGCTGCCGATCATCGAGACACAGGCAGGAGACGTTTCCGCTTATATTCCGACCAATGTCATTTCCATTACAGATGGGCAGATCTATCTGGAAACAGAAATGTTCAATGCCGGTTTCCGCCCGGCAGTTAACGCGGGACTTTCCGTATCGCGTGTGGGCGGCGCGGCACAGATCAAGGCGATGAAGAAATTTGCCGCCCCGATCCGTGTGGAGCTGGCACAGTACCGCGAACTGGCGGCATTCTCGCAGTTTGGCTCCGAGCTGGACAACGATACGAAGGAGAAGCTGGCACAGGGGGAACGCATCAAGGAGGTACTCAAACAGACACAGTACAATCCGATGCCGGTTGCATTCCAGGTTATTATTATCTATGCGGCGACGAAGAAATATCTTCTGGATATCGCGGTGGAGCAGGTGCTGGATTTCCAGAATGAATTGTTTGAATTGATAAAAACGAAGTATCCTGAAATTCCCAATTCGATTCATGAGACGAAGGAAATGACGGAGGAGACGGAAAAAGCATTACAGGCAGCGATTGCTGAATGTAAGAGTAATTTCAGAAAGTAGAGGAGTGATACCATATGGCTTCGATGAGAGACATTCAGAGACGAAAAAGTAGTGTTTCCAGTATTGGACAAATTACAAAAGCCATGAAACTGGTATCCACCGTAAAACTGCAGAAGACAAGAGCCCGCGCAGAGAGCGCCAAACCATATTTTGAGATGATGTATAAGACCGTGACAAATATTCTGTCGCGTTCCGAGCAGATCAGCCATCCGTTTTTGAAGGCGGGCGGCTCGTCTAAAAAGTGCATCATCTCGATTACCTCCAACAGAGGGCTGGCAGGCGGCTACAATTCCAATGTCAATAAGCTGATTACGCAGAGCGGCTTTGCCAAAGAAGACGTGGAAGTGATTACGATCGGAAGAAAAGGACGGGAGTATCTGGAAAAGCGCGGCTACAGGATCAGGGCGGACTACAGCGATGTAATCAATAATCCCATGTTCTCCGATGCGAAAGAGATCTGCGGGCAGATACTGGGAGAGTTTACTTCGGGTGAGATCGGAGAAATCTACATTGCCTATACTTCCTTTAAGAATACGGTAGTTCATGAGCCGGTGCTGATGAAGCTGCTGCCGATCGAGTTTTCGGAGGAGGAGCTAAGCAAAAAAGGCAGGGATTCCGCGCAGGACCATACGCCGATGAACTATGAGCCAAACGAAGAGGAGTCTCTGGATGTGATCGTACCAAAGTATGTGACGAGTATCCTTTTCGGCGCCATGATCGAGGCGACAGCCAGTGAAAACGGCGCAAGAATGCAGGCGATGGATGCGGCTACCAGCAATGCGGAGGAAATGATCGAGAGCCTGTCACTGCAGTATAACAGAGCGCGTCAGAGCTCGATTACACAGGAGTTAACAGAGATTATTGCCGGAGCGAATGCGATAAATTAGCGTCGGCATAGAATAAAGGAGTGAGAGAAAAAGCATGTCAGAACAAACAAAAGGCAAAATCACTCAGGTTGTTGGTGCGGTACTGGATATCAGGTTCCCGGAAGGAAAGCTTCCGAGCATATATGATGCGATCAGCATTGATACGGGAAAAGGAGATACGCTGGTGGTTGAGGTCGCTCAGCACCTGGGTGATGATACCGTAAGGTGCATTGCGATGGGACCGACGGATGGATTAGTCCGCGGCATGGAGGCAGTCTCTGCGGGAGCACCGATTTCCGTGCCGGTTGGAGAGCAGACCCTGGGACGTATTTTTAACGTTCTGGGAAAACCGATCGACCATAAAGAAGCCCCGAAGGATGTGCAGTATTTCCCGATCCACAGGGAAGCGCCCGACTTTGAAGAGCAGGCGACCTCCACAGAGATGCTGGAAACCGGGATCAAGGTCGTGGACCTGCTGTGCCCCTACCAAAAGGGCGGTAAAATTGGGCTTTTTGGCGGCGCCGGTGTAGGTAAGACCGTACTGATCCAGGAGCTGATTCGCAACATTGCGACTGAGCACGGCGGATATTCCGTATTTACCGGGGTTGGCGAGCGTACCCGTGAGGGAAACGACCTGTACCATGAGATGACGGAGTCCGGGGTTATCAATAAAACGACGATGGTATTCGGACAGATGAACGAGCCGCCGGGAGCGCGTATGCGTGTTGGGTTAACAGGACTTACGATGGCGGAATATTTTCGTGACGAAGGCGGAAAGGATGTGCTGCTGTTTATTGATAATATTTTCCGTTTTACCCAGGCAGGCTCTGAAGTGTCTGCGCTTCTTGGGCGTATGCCGTCAGCTGTGGGCTACCAGCCTACGCTGCAGACAGAGATGGGCGCTTTGCAGGAGCGTATTACCTCCACTAAGCACGGTTCCATTACTTCCGTACAGGCAGTTTATGTACCGGCGGATGACTTGACAGACCCGGCGCCGGCTACGACCTTTGCCCATTTGGACGCCACCACCGTATTGTCGCGTTCAATCGTGGAGCTTGGTATTTATCCGGCAGTGGACCCGCTGGAATCCACATCGAGAATTCTTGACCCGCGTGTGGTTGGAGAGGAACATTACCAGGTGGCGCGCGGGGTACAGGAAATTCTTCAGAGATATAAAGAATTGCAGGATATTATTGCAATTCTTGGTATGGATGAGCTTTCCGAAGAGGAGAAGCTGGTGGTAAGCCGTGCAAGGAAGATTCAGAGATTCCTGTCACAGCCATTCTATGTTGCCCAGCAGTTCACGGGCACAGAGGGGCGCTATGTGCCGATTGGCGAGACGATTCGGGGATTCAAAGAAATTCTGGACGGAAAGCATGACGAGATTCCTGAGAGTTATTTCCTGAATGCGGGAACGATCGACGATGTCCTTGCCCGTGTGAAGTAGGTGAGCGTATGGCAGATGATAAGTTATTTGAATTAAATATCATTGCTCCTGAGCGTGTCTTTTATCAGAATAAAGTCAGTATGGTCGAGCTCAATACCAGCGAGGGGGAAGTGGGAATCTATAAAAACCACATTCCGATGACGATGCTGATTGTTCCGGGAATTGTGACGATTACGGAAGCGGAGGGCAAGAAACAGGCGGCAATCCACAGTGGGTTTATGGAGATTTTGCAGGATAAGGTAACCGTTATGGCGGAGATTGCCGAGTGGCCGGACGAGATCGATGTCAATCGCGCCAAAGAAGCGCAGATCCGGGCGGAACGCCGCCTGCAAATGAAAGACCCGCAGATGAATCTGCAAAGAGCGGAGATCGCTTTGCGAAAAGCAATGGTGCGCCTGGAATTAAAAGGGCAGAAGTAACTATAAAGAAAAGAAAAACGTTCCGCATCGGTTGGGATACGGAACGTTTTTTATGATTCCATCATTTTTCAGCCCAGATAAGAGCTGATGTCATCGGAAACCTGGTAGAGATCCAGAAAAAGAACATTCTGCATGGACTTGCTCAGAGTCTTGATTTTCCATGTGCCGCTCTTTTTTACAAGCTTTATGGTAAGCGTTGTTGTTTTGCTTTTGGGCGGATATGCCTTCAGGTTCGTTTTCATATAGCTGGAAAGGGCAACCGTCGTTGACAGTGAATTTTCAAGCGCTTCCGGCTGTTTGAGAGCAAGGTCAAAAATAGAATTCATATACAGGTTATAAGCGCTTTGATAAGTACATTTTACCTTTACCGTGGCATTCTTGCCGCTTACCCTTGTGGAAGTGATCTTATAGGTTAATTTCTTGTTATATTTTTTCAAAAATTTGTCAATATAAGTGCTTCCGTAAGAACCGAGCCGGGGCTTGTACAGGCATTTGTCCATAGTGGCAAGTTTTCCCTTTTTCTGTGCGTTGAAGTAGGTTTTTACCACTTTGTTGACCGCGTTAATTGTCTTCGCGCTGGTTTTTGCCTGCGCGCTTACAGACAGCGCCAGCATAGTGATGAGCATGACAAAAAGTACCAATCGTTTTTTTTGCTTTTTCATAACCGTCCCTCCTGTTTAACATTTTGCGTTATATATTATTGACAAGCCGATAAAGATCCAGATATAAAAGATTCGTCATATCGGTGGTCAGCTTGTTGATTTTCCATGTGTCGTTACGCTTTATCAGAACGATGGTAAGCGTTTTCTTTTTCGAAACCGGAGCGTATTCATCCGCATGCTGCTTTACCCAATCGGAAATATAAGTATAAATTTCGGCTTCGGTTGGAGAAGCATCGCAGTAATAGTCGGCGGCAGCAAGAATAGCCGCGTTGAACAGATTGTAAGCGCTCTGGTATGTACACCTTACCCGGACGGTCGCCCGCGTTTTTTTGTTTAAACTTGTGGATAAAATCCTATAAGACAGTTTTTTATTCTGTTTTTTGATATATTTTTCAAGATAAGTATTTTTAAAACGCGTGATCCGGGACTTTGCCAGACATTTATTCATAACGGAAATCTTTGAACGCTTTTGGGCGTTAAAGTAAGTTTTTACGACTTTGTTGACCGCATTGACAGTGCGCTTGGAAACGGCGGCTTCTGTCGGGATGGACAGAGTCAATATCAGAAGCAGCATCATCAAAACGGTGCTGCGTTTTTTGTGCCTGCAGGTCATGGGATACTCCTTTTTCTTTTCTTCCTTTATAGTATAGAACCGGCGGGACGATTTTTCAAGAATAATTTACCTCTGCAAGAGTCAGCCCGCGGGCGGGAGCGGTAAAGCCTGCCGCCGCTTCTTCCAGCGAAACGATACCGATATCCTCCGGCAGCCAGGCGTTGAGGTAATCCCGGATCTCGCAGGGGGTAAGCGCGGTATCAAGATGCATATTGGCGGTCTGGCAAAGCGCATGGACACCGGCGTCTGTGCGCCCGGCGCCGTGGATTTCCACGGGACGCCCACCATGCGGCTTAGCACAGCCTCGATTTTGCCCTGAATGGTATTGCCGGTGGATTGCTGGCGCTGCCAGCCATTATAGCGGGTTCCGCCATATTGGATTTTCATACGGTAATTCATAAGCAGCCTCAGTTTTTCTCATAAATCAGCAGCAGCCCCTTTAACAGCAATTCGTCATCAAGAATAACAGAATGTGTGCACAGGGGAGCAACTTTGTCTGCAAGCCCGCCGGTAGCGACAATCGTCGTTTTTTGCCCCAGATCCTTCTCAATACGGTCGATCATGCCGTCGATACAGGAGGCGTTGCCGTAGAGAATACCGCTCTTCATACATTCGATGGTATTTTTTCCGATCAGGCGCTTAGGCGGATCGAGGTTAATGCGCGGCAACTGGGAGGTGTGGCTTGTCAGAGAGTCTAAAGAAACGCGAAGTCCCGGCAAAATCATGCCGCCGATATAATTTTTATGTTCATCGATCACGCAGATGGTCGTGGCGGTGCCCATGTCGATGAGAATGAGCGGAAGAGAATATTCGGCAATTCCGGCAACTGCGCCCACGATCAGGTCGCTTCCTACCTGCGCGGGGTTGTCCATAAGAATATTCAGTCCGGTCTTGATGCCCGGTCCGACAATCATTGCCGTGCATCCCGTGATTTTATAAAGCGCATCCCTGATAAGAGGAGTAATCGGCGGGACGACGGAGCCGATGATGGCACCTTCTATCTCCCTGGGATTGATACTGTGCAGTTCGAGCACTATTTTGATGGAAATTGCGTGTTCCAGATATGTTTTTGCGTGGTCTGTGGACAGGCGTTCCGTAAAAAGTATTTTTTTGTCCTGAATGCAGCCGAGGACAATATTGGTATTTCCGATGTCAATTGCCAGGATCATGATTACCCCTCCGATTCTTATGTCAGGTTGTTATGCTTTTTTAAGTTTGCTTTTCATCTGTATTGCCGGGATCAGCCGAGCCTTAGATAAGGCGGCTCCTACGGCGCCGGTTATGACGGTGGAAGAGATCATTTCGCATACCGCGTTGACGCCGACAAAGGTGCAGATAAATAAAAGAATATTTCTTCCGCCGATCATTTCCTGCAAATATTCCGTATTTCCGAAAAGAAGTACCAGGGCGGTCATAAAAAACGCGGTGTTTAAAAATGCGGAAAAGAATCCGGTTACCGCGCAGGAAAGATAGATGTTCGTCCTTTTGCGCATCGCCCGGAAAAGATATCCGATCAGCAAGCCGTCGAGAACCCGCGGTACCATTCTCTGGATAAATGCAAGAAATGGATTAATGTTAAAAAGCATGGCGCCCATTGCGCTGGTTCCGCCGATTCCGATGCATTGAAGAAAGCTCGTGAGCCCAAAAATGGCTCCGGCAATCGCGCCGCCCAGGGGACCGAGAACAATCGCACTGATGGCGACAGGAATGACGTTAAACGTAATTGCCAGCGGACCGATGTTCAGATAGCCCAGAGGCGTGTACGCCATCAGCAGAAGAACAGCCGCCATAAGGCCAAGCATAGTGATTTGTGAAGTTGTCAGTTTGGTTTCCATAAATTTTTCCTCCTTGTTACTATTCCCTTTGGCAAGGCACATGAGCCTTAAAAAGCATTTCGCACGCCGTAAGGCGGCACAGAAGCTGATTTTGGGCTGCTGTCCGGCTGCGGTACAGCGCCCTGTTCAGATCCGTTGCCCGTTCGGATCGTTTCTTGCCGGTAAGGGATACAATACAATTACATCGGCAAGTATACCATGTTTCGGGGATTCGTACAATATAAAATATTTACAGTTTTTGTGTGGAATGATAAAATCGTGATAAGG
>CAZAQD010000010.1:0-49584 GCA_964487425.1 uncultured Marvinbryantia sp.
AAGTACCGAAGGATGAAATTGATAAGATGGTTAAGGAAGCAGCTAAGATCCTTGACTTGACAGCATTACTTGATCGTAAGCCGAAGGCTCTTTCCGGTGGTCAGAGACAGCGTGTTGCTATGGGTCGTGCAATCGTACGTGATCCGAAGGTATTCCTGATGGACGAGCCGCTGTCAAACCTGGACGCAAAGCTTCGTGTTCAGATGCGTATTGAGATTTCCAAGCTGCATCAGAGACTGGGCGCAACCATCATCTACGTAACACATGACCAGACTGAGGCTATGACACTTGGTACAAGAATCGTTGTTATGAAAGATGGTATCATTCAGCAGGTAGATTCTCCGCAGAACCTGTACAGCAAGCCGGGCAACCTGTTCGTAGCAGGCTTCATCGGATCTCCGCAGATGAACTTCATGGATGCAGTTGTTAACGTAAATGGAAATGACGTTACACTTAAGGTTGGCAGCTATGATATCAAGCTTCCGGCAGCAAAAGCAAAAGCGCTGATCGATGGCGGTTATGCCGGAAAGACGGTTGTTATGGGTATCCGTCCTGAGGATGTACATGATGCTCCTGAGTTTATCGCACAGTCTCCGGATACTGTTTTGGAGTCCACCATCAGAGTATACGAGCTGCTGGGTGCAGAAGTATTCCTGTATTTCGATGTTGAGAACTTCCCGATGACAGCACGTGTTAATCCGACAACTACAGCAAGAACAGGCAGCACTGTTAAGTTTGCGCTGGATGCTGAGAAGATTCACGTATTTGACAAAGAGACAGAACTTACAATTACGAACTAATTTTTAATGAAGGATGAGAGGGTATCGTTCCGGTTTGGAACGATACCTTTTTTACTTCTCTGTAAGATGGAAACTTGACGATCAAAAAAGGCGATTCGTATAATGGTGATATGACTTTTGAGGTTTCGGTTACAATATACGGAATCAATAGATTTTCTGCTGCTTCTTGACAAATACTTAATTTCGGAATATGTTTATTCGTAAGAAGCTCAATTCAACCGAACAACAGAGGAAATGGAGTAAATTATGATTTCAGGACAGATAATACAGACGTCACTAGATGAATTGCGGGCGATCACCAGGATTGATCTGTGTGTGACAGATATGGATGGGAATGTGATTGCGACGACCTTTGAGGAAGCGAAAGACCAGAAGGCGGCATTACTGTTTTTTGCGGATTCAGCGGCGGACAGCCAGGTGGTGCAGGGATGTCATTTCTTTAAAGTAAAGGATGACCAGGTTCCCGAATATATACTGATTGCCAGAGGAAGCGGCGAAGATGTCTATATGATAGGAAAGGTTGCAGTCTGCCAGATTCAGAATCTGATGGTTGCCTATAAGGAGCGCTATGACAGGAACAGCTTTATCCAGAATATTTTGCTGGATAACCTGCTGCTGGTGGATATTTATAACCGCGCGAAGAAGCTGCATGTGGATGTAGAGGCAAAACGAATTGTCTTTATCATCGAGACAAAACAGGAGAAGGACAGCAATGCGCGGGAAATCGTGAAAACTCTGTTTGGCGCAAATGCAAAGGACTTTATTACCGCTATCGATGAGAAAAGCATTATCCTGGTAAAAGAGTTAAAAGCCGGGGACGGCTACCCGGAGGTAGAAAAAATTGCCAGGACGCTGCTCGATATGCTCAACAGCGAGGCAATGTCGCAGGTGCGCATTTCCTATGGAACGGTAATAGAGGCGATCCAGTCTATTTCCAAGTCGTATAAAGAAGCGAAGATGGCTTTGGACGTGGGACGGATTTTCTATGGAGAAAAGAGCATTATTGGCTATAATACGCTGGGAATCGGACGGCTGATTTACCAGCTTCCGGTACCGCTGTGCGAGATGTTTTTGAATGAGGTGTTCGGCGGGAAAATGCCGGATGAGCTGGATGAGGAGACCCTGAATACGATCAACAAGTTCTTTGAAAATAATTTAAATGTTTCTGAGACTTCCAGGCAGCTCTATATTCACAGGAATACGCTGGTATACCGGTTGGAGAAGCTGCAAAAAAGCACCGGGCTGGATGTAAGAGTGTTTGAGGACGCGCTGACGTTCCGCATTGCATTGATGGTGGAAAATTATATGCGATATATGGAGCGCGAGAATGTTTAAAAGATAAGGAATGAGGAGGAAATATGATTAAATTATATGAGGGCGGAGCATATCTGCTGAATGGAACGGAGATCGTGGAGGACAGTGCCGAAGCTCCGAAAATTCTGGAAAGTAAGCTTGGCTCGGTTCCTTCAAAGGAAGAAGCGGCAAAAAGTACGATTGCCTACGGTGTTTTGCAGGAGCATAATACATCGGGCAATATGGAAAAGCTGAAGATTAAATTTGATAAGCTGACATCCCATGATATTACGTTTGTGGGAATTATTCAGACAGCGCGCGCGTCCGGGCTGGAAAAGTTTCCGGTGCCGTATGTGCTGACGAACTGTCATAACAGCCTTTGCGCAGTGGGCGGGACGATTAATGAGGATGACCATATGTTTGGACTGACCTGCGCAAAAAAATACGGCGGGGTTTATGTACCGCCTCATCAGGCAGTCATCCACCAGTTTGCCAGAGAGATGCTGGCGGGCGGCGGAGAAATGATCCTGGGCTCTGATTCCCACACACGTTATGGCGCGCTGGGGACTATGGCGGTCGGAGAGGGCGGACCGGAACTGGTAAAGCAGCTTCTCTCGAAAACCTATGATATCAATATGCCGGGCGTGGTCGGGATTTACCTGACCGGCAAGCCGCAGAAGGGCGTAGGGCCGCAGGATGTGGCGCTGGCGATTATCGGAGCTGTTTTCGCAAACGGTTATGTGAAGAATAAGGTGATGGAGTTTGTAGGACCGGGCGTGGCAGGTTTAAGCGCTGATTTCAGGATCGGCGTCGATGTTATGACGACGGAGACGACCTGCCTTTCCTCTATCTGGCAGACGGATGAGGGCATTAAGGATTTCTATGATATTCATGGCAGAAGTGAAGATTACAGGGAGTTAAAGCCGGGGGCAGTGACGTATTATGACGGGCTGGTTTATGTGGACCTGTCACAGGTTAAGCCGATGATTGCCATGCCGTTCCATCCGAGCAACACATATACGATCGAGGAGCTGAATGCCAATCTTGACGATATTTTGCTGGATGTGGAAAAACGTGCGAAGATCAGCCTGGACGGCGCCGTAGACTTTACTTTGAGAAACAAGGTGCATGACGGCAGGCTATATGTGGATCAGGGTATTATCGCCGGCTGTGCGGGAGGCGGATTTGAAAATATCTGTGCGGCGGCAGACATCTTAAAGGGCGCGTCGATTGGAGCAGATGAGTTTACGCTTAGCATTTATCCGGCAAGTACGCCGATTTATATGGAGCTGGCGAAAAACGGAAGGCTGGCAGATCTGATGGCAACCGGAGCGATTGTGAAGACGGCATTTTGCGGGCCTTGCTTTGGCGCGGGAGATACACCGGCGAATAACGCGCTCAGTATCCGCCATTCGACCAGAAACTTCCCGAACCGTGAGGGAAGTAAGCTGCAGAGCGGGCAGATTTCCTCTGTGGCGCTTATGGACGCGCGTTCCATCGCGGCGACAGCAGCAAATAAGGGCTATCTGACGGCGGCGACCGATGTGGATGCGCACTTTACGAACCCGAAGTATTTCTTCGACAGTACAATTTACGCTAACCGTGTCTTTGACAGCAAAGGTGTGGCAGACCCGAAGGCGGAGATCAAATTCGGACCGAATATCAAGGACTGGCCAGCGATGCCGGCGCTGACAAAGCATCTGGTATTAAAGGTGGTTTCAGAGATTCATGATCCGGTTACGACGACGGATGAACTGATCCCATCAGGCGAGACTTCTTCTTACCGTTCCAATCCGCTGGGGCTGGCAGAGTTTGCGCTGTCAAGGAAGGATCCTGCTTATGTAGGGCGTGCAAAGGCGGTGCAGGCAGCGGAAAAGGCGCGTGAGGCGGGAGAATGTCCGGCAGAGGCGTTTGGGGAATTAAAGCCGGTATTCCAGATGATCCATACGATCTGCGAAGATGCGGATAAGGAGACAACCGGAATCGGCAGCACGATTTTTGCCGTGAAGCCGGGAGACGGTTCCGCCCGTGAGCAGGCGGCTTCCTGCCAGAAAGTGTTAGGCGGCTGGGCGAACATTGCCAATGAGTATGCCACAAAACGCTACCGTTCGAACCTGATTAACTGGGGTATGCTGCCGCTGCTAATTGAGGAAGGAGAGCTTCCGTTTAAAAACGGGGATTATCTGTTCCTGCCGGAAATCAAAAAAGCGGTCGAGGATAAGGCTTCAGAGATTAAGGCTTACGTGGTCGGAGACACCATGAGGGAATTTACCTTAAAGCTGGGAGATCTGACAGACGACGAGAGGACGATTATCCTCAAAGGATGCCTGATTAACTATTATCGCGGATAGCGGCAATAAAAATAGAAAAAGAAAAAAGAGAGAGGACCTTCCGTTTTCAGATGCGGAAGCTCCTCTTTTGTCGTTGTCTGCGTTTGGCTATTGACCGCCGATTTGTTTTAAGGAAAGCACAATATCACTGAATTTTTGCGGGTTTCCGATGTAAAGCCGAAAGTACAGGTTTATTTTCCGGCGCAACTGCTTCATCATATGCTCAGTCCGGTCCTGGCGAAATTCGATCTCTTCCGGGGTCATGGTATCTGAATGGCAGGGAATAAAGACAATGACCCGGTTGGCGAGGGCGGGACCGATAATCGCGCCCGGAAAAAAGGCTTTGACAATGGACCGGAAAAGCTTTTCCTGTTCCTGAAGCCGGATCATGGCGCCGACGGGGTTCTGCATCTGTTCGTCTTCCCGGCTTTCACAAAAATCCAGCGTCATAATCCACCCGTGGCTGGCGGGGATATTCAGAAGCTCCCGGTAAGCGTGGAGCCCGGACGAGGAGGGCTGTCCCATAAGCATCTCTGAGATGAACCCTTTCTCGATAAGCGGAATCACTGTCTGCAGCTTTTCTTTGTTTGTCTGCCGGCGCAGGAGCTGGTCGCGCTCGCGGTCGATCCGGGTGATCGCTTTTGCCAGAGAATCGGCGGCGGCTTCCCTGTGAACCGGTTTTTTCAGATAGTCAACAATGCCCATATAGACGCCTTCGCGGTTGTAGTTGAGCTTGCCGGTATGGGAAATCACAATATAGAGGCATTCCGAATGAATGGAATGCAGCTTTCGTATAGTGTAGATTCCGTGAATCCCGCTCATCTGAACATTGAGAAATACAATGTCGGGAACATATTTCTGAAAAAGCTCAAATACCTGCCGTGCATTTTTGGCGCTGCGGATATCGCAGGTATCGCCGAACCGCTGCAGGATACTGTATTTCATGGACTGGATGGAAACTCCTTCGTCATCGGCAAGAAGTATTTTATACATGAGGAAAATCCTTTCTGTCATTTGTTTATGGAGTGCCGTCAATCGGATTCAAAACGGGTCTGTTCGCTGTCGCCGTCCTGGCTGGAGGCGACATTTAAGTACACTTCGCTTTGAAGGTGGAAACGGGAGTCGATAATTTCGCGGTCGATGTTTTCTTTTGTCACGGCAACCGGGTCCAGCTTCAGAAAGGGCACGTCATAACTGCCGTCGTTGAAAGTGTCGGTGATCGCCTCCAGAGATTCCCCCTTTGCCAGTTTTACGGCATATTGGGCGGTCTGCCGGGCGAGCTGGTCGATCGATTTGTAGACGGTCATATACTGGGTGCCTTCTACGATGCGCTGGCAGGCGTCGATATCCGCATCCTGTCCGACCAGGCAGACATCGTCTGCCATGCGGTGTTCAGATAACGCCTTAAACGCCGTGGCCGCCAGTCCGTCGTTGCCGCAGATAACAGCGTCTACCGCGCCGATCGTGTCCAGGCATTCGGTCATCTGGTCATAGGCATACTCTGCTTTCCAGTTGTCGGCATAGTTTTTATAAACCAGTTCGGCTCCGCAGTTTTCGAGCACGCTGTTGATTCCCTGCTCTGCGAGGACAACGTTGTAATCGGAGGGAGAGCCTAAAAGGGCGGCGATTTTTCCGTCCTCCGGTATCTGGGAGACGACCGCCTCCGCCATCAGCCTGCCGACCATTTCATTGTCAAAGGAAACGTGCAGGTCTACGTTGGCGTCCTGGATCGAACGGTCGTAAGCAATAATTTTAATTCCCTTGCCCTGCGCCTTTTTGATGGCAGCCCGGAGATCGGCGTTCTGACCGTCAACCGCGATAATGACTAAGACATCGATGTCTTTGCTAATCAGGTACTCTACCTGGGACGCCTGCTCCTGGGCGTCGCCGTTGGCGTTTTGGACATTTACCTCGGCGCCGAGCTCGACGGCGGTGGAGACAAAGACATCGCGGTCACGCAGCCAGCGTTCCAGCACAAAGGTATCAAAAGACATCCCGATCTGAATTTTTTCCGTCTCCTTTGCCGCTTCGATGGCAGAGGGCGCGTGTGTCCTGCCGCAGCCGGTCAACACAGATACGGCGCCCAGCAGGATCCATAAAACCAGTAATGTTTGGCGAAAATTTTTATTCATAGAATACGTCTCACTTTCCTTCCCGGTATTCTGTAGGGGTTTGCCCGGTGATTTTTTTGAAAATACGGCTGAAATAGTTGGGGTCGCTGTATCCAACGCCGATACAGACTTCCTTGATGCTTGCCGATGGATTGCCAAGAAGCTTTTTTGCCTGTTCAATACGCAGTCCGGTAAGATATTCTACATAAGTCTGCCCGGTTTCTTCCTTGAACAGCTTACTGAAATAGTAAGGGCTGATATCCACATAGCGGGAGACATCTTCCAGGGATAATTCTTTGGCAAAATTCTGCCGGATATACTGCTGTGCTTTCCCGATGATGGTAGTTTCCTTTTCTTCTTTAATATGGTTCATATTGCGGCAGGCGTCGCACATTTTTCCGACAAACCAATGCCGCAGCTCTTCATAGGTCGCGCAGGCAAGAATATTATCCAGGTAATCCTTGCGGTAGAGAAATCCGTAGGGGATGCCGCCCTTTAAAAAGACTTCCCGTTCCGCCCACATGACAAACTCCAGCACTTTGGTGCGGATGGACTGCGGATATTCGGGATAACTGTCCGTCATCCAGTCAAAGAACTGGTTTGAGGTGCGGGTCACGCCCTCGGTATCGCTTTTGTCGACTGCGGTAAAAATCTGGCGCTCCAGCTCATCCGGGTAGTCGGAGGCATATTCCAGTTCCATTTTCGTATCCTTTAAATGAACGACGCTGCTTTGATCGATCCGCAGAGATTTTTTTGCCTCCTCGTAGGATTTATTCTGTTCGTTCAGATGCCAGATGTTGCCGATTCCCGCGCGGAAATAAAGGCTGATCTGTTTTACAAGCTTGCGGACCATGTTGCGGGAGGAATCGATGGCGCGGATACGCTCCTCGTAGCCCATTTCCCGGTTCTCGTATGGAATAAAGACAGGCACATGGCTTGCCATAATAGGCCCGATGATGGCGGCAGGAAAAAATTCCTTGATGATTTCCCGGAAGGTGAGCTGGTATTTCTGAAGATGAACGGTGGAGCCGACCGGATTTTCCAGCGTATCGGCTTCCGCCTTTTCGCCGAATTCCAGCGCCATCATCCAGCCGTAATCGGTATGGATATTCAAAAGCTCACGGTAACGCTCCAGATAGGAGACGTTGTCTTCCTGGAACAGGATCAGATTGATAAAGCCGTTTTCAATAATGGGAACGACCGCTTCCAGTTTTTCACGGATAATCAGGTCCTGGCTGCGGCGGCTGCGGTCCTGGTCGATAACGCGCATAGCCTTTTCCAGGGCAGCGACAATTTTTTCGCGGCTTGCCGGTTTGGTCAGGTATTCTATGACGCCCAGGTTAATCGCCTCCTGGGCAAAGGTGAACTTGTCATAGGCAGACATGACGATAAACTGGCATTTTTTGTTGAAGGTACGCACTTCCCGCATAGCCTCAATGCCTTTGATGCCGGGCATCTGGATATCCATGAAAGCAATATCGGGTACAAACTCCTGGGAAATTTCGATCACCTGCCGTCCTGTCTTGGCAGTGCGGATCATGCAGGATTCCCCGAAGTTTTTGGCGATAATAAATTTAAGGGAATCCAATACGATGCCTTCATCATCTGCAAGTAAAATTTTATACATAATATCCTCCATGCATTAGTGATTGTCTGTGATGGGAATGAAAATGGTAACGGCAGTTCCTTTTCCTTCCCCTTCGCTCTCGATCGAGAAGAGCGCCTCTCTATTATAATACAATTTCAGCCGTTCCTGAACATTTCCCAGCCCGATGCCGTTGGAATTTTTTTCGTTGGGATTGCCGGTTGCTTTTCCGCTGCGAATTTCTTCCAGCCGCTCCTGGGAGATGCCGCAGCCGTTGTCGATAATCCGCATGCGGATAAAATCACCCAATTCCTCAATTTCCAGAGAAAGAACGCCCTCCCAGGAAATGTTGCGCAGTCCGTACTGGACGGAATTTTCCACAACAGGCTGCAGGATCATGCAGGGAACCTGAATACCGGAAATATCGCAGGCGATGTTTTTTTGAAAATGGATTTCACCGGAAAACCGGACATTCATAATCGCCAGATAGTTTTCCACCAGCTCCACTTCCTCATAGAGGTACACGTCCGTCTGCAGGGATTTCATGCTGTAGCGGAAAAAGTCTGCCATATTCTGAATAAAGGAATACGTCTTTTCCGCATCCTCCATCATTGCCATCTGCGCGCCGGCATTTAACGAATTAAAGAGAAAATGCGGGTTGATCTGCGCCTGATAATATTTCAACTGGGCGTCCTTTAAGTGCGTTGCCATCAGCAGCTCACGTTCCTGCGCTTTTTTCTCCGCCTCCATACTGCTGCGGACCTTTTTGATATATTCGCGGATATTGATAACCATCTGGTTGAAGGCGTGCGTCACCATACCGATTTCATCCGAGGAGGTGACAGGCGGAAGCTCCACATCGAAGTTCCCCGCAGCGACCTTGTCGGAGGCGGCGGCGAGGTCCCGGATTGGGCGGGTGATCTGCCTTACCAGGATGATAATCAAAAAGATATTGAATAATGCCATCGCAATGTTCATCAGGGCATTGATGCGTTCCAGCAGCCGCAAAGAAGCAGCCAGCGAATGGTAATTCAGCGAGTTGCTCACAAACTGCTGGTTATTCAGGCTGTAGATATAAGAGACAAGGAAGCTGTAATATACGGAGGATTCCTGAAACATGGTACGGTACTGCCCGGTGTTGCGGGCGCGCTTTGCTTCGATCGCCTGGTCGGCTGCCTGCAGGTAGGTTTCAGAAATATTATAAATATTTTTTTCCATAGAATCCGTACTGTTGTCCAGCGTCTGCCGGTTCAGGGAATCGAGAAGGTTCCGGTATTCCTGCTCATAGTAATAATATTGGTTCAGGGAATCGGTACTCTTGGTTTCCAGGTATTCCTGGATGCTCGCGTGAAGGGACTCCAGGTTAGCCGACATTTCCCCCAGTATATCATTGCTGGTATAGATGCTGTTAATGTTATCCAGAGAACGGTTAATGTTCTGGTTGAGAAAAAGTGACATGCACAGAGAAAGCGCAGAGGTCAGAAGGAAGATGGAAATCAACCGTATCTGGAAGGGAAGGCTGGAAAAAAAAGAAGGTCTTCTATTCATTGTCTTCACCTCCGATTTGCTCCGCTTCCATAGCGGCGAGGCGCCGGGTGGCGTCAGCCATACTAATCGTACTCATGTCTACCGAGATGTAATCGCTGGTATGCCCATAGGTAAGATATTCTGCCAGGCTGGTTACGGCATCCTCGCCCATCTGCTGCGTATCGACGACGATATTAGCGGCAATCACGCCGTTCTTGAGGGCTTCCAGGACCGAGGCGCTTTGGTAGGAGCCGATGATCGTAAAATCCCCCACGTAGTTTAAGTCGATGGCATTCTGGCTGACGGACTGTGTCTGCGCCAGGTCTGTGCAGATGATAATATCGGTGCTGTTGTGGGAAGCTTTCATAAATTCCCGCACCTGTTCTTCCACGTTAAACGCGTTGGTACTGTCCAGGATCATAGTCTCCACGGTAAAGTCCTTGTCATGCTCTTCGATTGCCTTGCCGATGCCGGAAATAAGAAGCCGCTGCTCCGCGGTGGATTCCGCGCCGTCCAAGAGCACCATGATAGAATCACTGTCATCAGGAGCATACTGGATAGCCAGCTCTCCGTATTCATAGCCGATACGGAAATTGTTGATGCCGGTGAAGCTAAAACGGCTGCTGTCCATATCATCCTTGTAGATGGTACTCACGGCGATGCCTTTTTCGGTTGCGGTATCGATCAGGGCGGTGGTGCTCGTCTCGCCGGTCGCTTCCACAATGATGGCGTCCACGTTGGCGGCAATCGCCATACTCATCAGTTCATCGGTCGTATAGGTAATATAGAGGTCCTTCCCGAAATCTTCCACATAGATATCAGACGCCATTCCCTGTATGCGCGCTCCTTCATAGGCGGACTCCCAGAACGCGTCGTCATAGTTGTCGGTGATAAAGGCGCAGTGATAGCGGTAAGAAGTGGAAGAGTGCTCCGGCTCATACTGCTTCTGAAGAGATATTAAATTATAGTATTCAAATCCAATATAGATGACCAGAAGGATTAATACAACCAGGATAAGCCCGGAAATCATGGTCAGATTATTTAACTTTTTCTTTTTCATAATAATAACAATGTATGCGGATTTTGCTGCATGGTTCCCTCATAGCTTGACAGGCTCTTTCCCCGGTATCCGGCTATAGCTGGTTCGGATAGAGGAAACGGGTATGTATCAGATAGACGCCGCCTAAAAGGACGGCGGTGTCCTGCAAAGAGGAGGGGACCAGGCGACAGTATTTTTTCATCTTATTATGAAGATGCTCCATAATGTCGGTACAAAGCCCCGGATGATACATATTCAGAACGCTGTTTAATACTATAATATCAGGATTAAAGGTGTTTAGCAAATTGTTAATGCCGATAGACATATATTTTATAAAACGCTCCATCAGCAGATGGGCGTCGGAATCATTTTCGCGGTAGAGGGCGCCGAATACTTCGGCGGTGACGGGAATCTGTTTGATGGCGGATAAGTCGGCAAAGAGCGCGCGCTCGGAGGCGTACTGCTCCAGACAGCCGTGATTGCCGCAGGGGCAGGGACGCCCGTCGATCTCAATAATCGAATGCCCGAATTCACCGGCATAGCCGTTTTTCCCTTTTACCAGCTGGCTGCGCATGATAATCCCCACGCCGATACCGGAGTGAATGCTGATATAGAGCATTTCATTGGTGTTGTGGCAATGCGCCCACTCTCCCAGGACAGAGAGGTTTGCCTCGTTTTCCATGAGGACCGGCACATGAAAATGGTCCTCCAGCGGAGTCACAAGATCCATATTCTCATAGGAAGAATAGGGCAGGAAGACGATTTTATTGTGGTGGACAACCCCGTGAATCCCCAGGGCGATCCCCAAAAGTCCGTAATCGCTGGCGGGAAGCGCATCGACCGCCTCTTGAATATGCGTCAGGAGAAAAGCGGGCAGATCCGCCTCTTCCGGGGCGGGATACTGGCGAAGCGTACAGTTTTCCCCTATCAGGTTGGCAGTCATGAGCGTGATGGCGTCCGCCGCCAGATCAAGGGCAACGATATAGCCGCATTCTTTGTTGATTTGCAGCAGAATCGGCTTGCGCCCCTTTTTGGTGTCGTCGCTGCCGATCTCCCGTATCAGGCTGCGGTCAAGCAGTACCTGGACGATAGCGGATACCGTGGCTTTGGTAAGCCCGAGCCTGGCGGCGATCGCGGCACGCGAAATAGGGCCGTCCTGGATGATCGTGCGGACGACCGATTCGGTATTAATGTCGCGTATCAGTTCCTGATTGCCTGTCAGCATTGTTTTTTTCATAAATAATAAAATCCTCTTGCTTTTTTTAGATATTCGAGTTATTATGATTATAACATAATTAGTTCAGCAAGTAAACTAATTAAAAAATATTTTTCAGAAAGGGGTTTTGCATTATGGAAATTAAGAGTGTTACCGACCGTGCGTTCAGAAAATATGGCAGGGTGCTTGACCTGGAAGTGCCGGATCTGTTAAAACGCCTGGCAGAGACGCCGCTTCCGCAGGATGTCATTTATGTTGCGTCTTCACCGGAGCTGGAAGCCTGTTCAGAGTATGAGACGATCCGCGACAGCGTTTACGGCGGGATGCCGATTCAGATCGGTTACTGCAACGGCAATAACCATAAGCTGAATGCGGTAGAGTATCATCGCGGCTCAGAGATCAATATTCCTCTGGAGGGCGCGGTTTTTATTCTCGGTTCCGAGCAGGATATTGAGGATGATTTTACATATGATACCGGCAAGATGGAGGCGTTTGCGGCGCCGGCAGGGGCAGTGCTGGAGTTCTATGGGACGACGCTTCACTATGCGCCGTGCAACGCGGTGGAAAAGGGCTTTCAGGTAGTGGTTGTCCTTCCGAAGGGGACCAACACGGAGCCGCCCGTACTTTCCGGCAAGCTGCCGGAGGATAAGCTCTTAACAGCAAGGAACAAATGGCTGATCGCCCACGAGGAAGGCGGCGTGGAAGGCGCGTTTGCAGGGCTGAAGGGGGAAAACCTTACGGTATAGCGCCGGGCAGGAAAGAAAGTAATTATATTTTATTATTTTAAGGAGGATCATACAATGAACAATGTACCGGAAATAAAAGTTGGAATCGTGGCAGTCAGCCGTGACTGTTTCCCGGAGTCGCTGTCCGTAAACAGAAGAAAAGCATTAGTGGAGGCTTACAAAGCGAAATATGACGCGAAGAATATTTATGAATGTCCGATCTGTATCGTAGAGAGCGAGATCCATATGGTACAGGCGCTGGAGGATATCAAGGCAGCAGGATGTAACGCGCTGGTTGTGTATCTTGGCAACTTTGGACCGGAGATCTCTGAGAGCCTGCTGGCAAAGCATTTTGACGGCCCGAAGATGATTATTGCGGCCGAAGAGGAATCTCAGAATGACCTGATACAGGGACGCGGCGACGCTTACTGCGGTATGCTCAATGCAAGCTACAACCTGCAGCTTCGCAATGTAACAGGATATTATATCCCGGAATATCCGGTAGGGGACGCAGAGGACTGCGCAGATATGATCGAAGAGTTCCTGCCGATCGCAAAGGCTTATGTGGCAGTGCATGACTTAAAGATCATCAGCTTTGGACCGCGGCCGATGAATTTCCTGGCATGTAACGCGCCGATCAAGCAGCTTTATAACCTGGGCGTGGAGATCGAGGAGAACTCTGAGCTGGATCTGTTTGAGGCGTTCAAGAACCATGCCGATGACCCGCGTATCCCGGATGTGGTAAAGGATATGGAGGAAGAGCTGGGCGAAGGCAACATGAAACCGGAAGTCCTTCCGAAGCTTGCTCAGTATGAGATCACGCTGCTTGACTGGATCGAAGCGCATAAGGGCTACAGAAAATACGTTGCACTTACTACAAAATGCTGGCCGGCATTCCAGACACAGTTCGGCTTTGTACCGTGCTACGTAAACAGCCGCTTAACAGGACGCGGCATTCCGGTATCCTGCGAGGTAGACATCTACGGAACACTTTCTGAGTTCATCGGAACGGTAGTAAGCGATGATATCGTAACACTGCTGGATATCAATAATTCCGTGCCGAAGGATATGTACAAAGAGTCTATCGAGGGCAAATACAACTATACACATAAGGATACTTTCATGGGCTTCCACTGCGGCAATACCTGCTCTAAGAAGCTGTCTTCATGCTCGATGAAGTATCAGATGATTATGGCAAGAAATCTTCCTGAGGAAGTAACGCAGGGAACGCTGGAAGGCGACATCGTACCGGGCGATATCACATTCTATCGCCTGCAGAGCACAGCAGACAACAAATTGCGCGCTTACATCGCACAAGGCGAGGTTCTTCCGGTAGCGACACGCAGCTTTGGCGGCATCGGTGTATTCGCAATCCCGGAGATGGGAAGATTTTACCGCCATGTATTGATTCAGGGCGGATTCCCGCATCATGGAGCGGTTGCTTTCGGACATCACGGCAAAGCGCTTTATGAAGTATTTAAGATCCTGGGCGTAGATGTAAACGAAATAGGATACAACCAGCCGGCAGGCGTACGTTACCCGACAGAGAATCCGTTTGCATAGGAGGATAAGCATGTTATATATTGGCGTTGACCTGGGCACCTCCGCAGTCAAGCTTTTGCTGATGGACGCCCAGGGTAAGATTCACAACATTGTTTCAAAGGAGTATCCGCTGTATTTCCCGCATCCGGGCTGGTCTGAGCAGAAGCCGGAAGACTGGTGGAGCGGCGTGCTGGAAGGCTTAAAAGAGCTGACCGCAGAATGCGACAAGAGCCAGATCGCGGGTATCGGCTTCGGCGGACAGATGCACGGGCTGGTGGCGCTGGATGAGAAGGACGAGGTGATCCGTCCGGCGATCCTCTGGAATGACGGGCGTACCCAGAAGCAGACGGATTATCTGAATCAGGTGATCGGCAAGGAAAAGCTGTCTGAATATACGGCAAATATTGCCTTCGCAGGCTTTACGGCGCCGAAGATCCTCTGGATGAAGGAGGAGGAGCCGGAGAATTTTGCCAGGATCAGGATGATTATGCTGCCGAAGGATTACATTGCATTTAAGCTGTCCGGCGTATACTGTACAGATGTATCGGATGCGTCCGGTATGCTGATCTTTGATGTAAAGAACAAATGCTGGTCTGAGGAAATGCTCAGGATCTGCGGTATCACGAAAGAACAGGTTCCGAAGATTTTCGAGAGCTATGAGACGGTGGGTAATATCCTGCCGGAAGTAGCGCAGGAGCTGGGCTTTCCAAAGGATGTAAAGATCGTGGCGGGCGCCGGTGATAATGCGGCTGCCGCAGTGGGAACCGGAACCGTTGGCGACGGTATGTGCAATATTTCTCTGGGAACCAGCGGAACGATCTTCGTATCCAGCAAGAATTTTGGCGTAGACAAGAACAACGGGCTTCATGCATTTGCCCATGCGGACGGGCACTATCATCTGATGGGATGCATGCTTTCAGCGGCGTCCTGCAATAAGTGGTGGATGGATGAGATTATCGGAACTAAAGACTATGCGGCAGAGCAGGCAAAGATTGAAAAACTGGGCGAAAACCATGTGTTCTATCTGCCCTATCTGATGGGCGAGCGTTCACCGCACAACAATCCGAATGCGAGAGGAACCTTTATCGGCATGACGATGGACACCACGAGGGCGGATATGACGCAGGCGGTTCTGGAAGGCGTGGCGTTTGCGATCCGTGATTCCTTCGAGATTGCCAAATCTCTTGGCATTCAGATCGAGCGGACAAAGATCTGCGGCGGCGGGGCAAAGAGCCCGCTGTGGAAAAAGATCATCGCGAATGTGCTGGGCATTAAAGTAGATGTCATTGAGAGTGAAGAAGGACCGGGCTATGGCGGAGCGATCCTGGCAGCGGTTGCCTGCGGCGAGTATGCTTCGGTGGAAGAAGCGGCGGCAAAGCTGGTAAAGGTCGTGGATACGATTGAGCCGGATCCGGAGCTGGTGGAAAAATACAACGACCGGTACGCGAGATTTGCGAAAATTTATCCGACGGTGAAATGCCTGTTTGATGAAGTGACGATTTAAAGCATAACGGTTATATAGCGGAGGCGTTTTTGTGCACTTTGCAAAAAGGGATTAGCACAAATTTGTAGCAAAAAAATGCTATACGGAAATTAATCACAATAAAATTCGTAAAATTTTGAAGAAATTAACAAAATTGTCCAGAAGCGTTTGTGATATAGTATAAACACCGAAAAGGAAAATTTTTGAACGGAGGAAAAACAAATGAACAAGAAATTATTGACCGCAGCTTTGGCAGCAACCATGATCGCAGGACTTGGCGCTGTAGCAAACGCAGAAGGCGAAAAGATTGGTATCGCAATGCCGACACAGTCTCTTGAAAGATGGAATCGTGACGGCTCTTATCTGAAAGAGCAGTTCGAAGCATCAGGTTATGTACCGACTCTGGTTTACTCTGATAACGAAGTTGACCAGCAGGTAAGTGATATTCAAAACCTGATCTCTGATGGCGTTGACCTTTTGGTTATTTCCGCTATCGACGGTGAAGCTCTGAACACAGTTATGGAAGAGGCTGCTGAGGCAGAAATCCCGGTTATCGCATATGACCGTCTGATCATGAACGATGCAGTTTCCTACTACATCTCCTTTGATAACTACACAGTAGGTGCTCTGCAGGGACAGTACATCGTAGATACTCTGGATCTGGACAATGTTGACGGACCGTTTAACCTTGAAATTACAGCAGGTGACCCGGCAGACAACAATGCAGGGTATTTCTACAACGGTGCTATGGATGTTCTGAATCCGTACATCGAAGCAGGCAAATTAGTAGTTGTTTCCGGACAGACCGATTTTGATACGGTTGCTACCGCTTCTTGGGATACCCAGACTGCACTTGAAAGAATGCAGAACATTCTGGCTTCTTACTATGCAGATGGCACACAGCTTGACGTAGCTCTTTGCTCCAACGACTCTACCGCTCTTGGCGTTACACAGGCAATCGAGTCTGATTACGCAGGCGACAACAGCGTACTGATCACAGGTCAGGACGGTGACGAAGCAAACCTGGCGAACATCGTTGATGGCAAGCAGACCATGACAGTTTACAAGGCAGTTGCTAACGAGGCAGTTGTTACACTTGACCTTGCAGCAGCTATCCTGAACGGCGAAGAACCGGATGGCGCTCTGATTGAAGCATCTGCATGGGATTTCGATTGTGCATATGATACAGAGTCCTATGAGACATCTGAAGGCAACAAGTGCCCGTCTTACCTGCTTGTTCCGACCGTAGTTACGGCAGACAATATGGTAGAGACTCTGGTTGACACCGGATACTATACACAGGGCGATGATGGATATCTTACCGCAGTAGGCTAATCCGTACAGTAAACGAATTATCATTAGAAAAAGACAGATGGGCGGGGTGAAAAGCCCCGCCTGTTTTTAATGAAGAGAGGAGGATTCCATCTTGGCTGACAATATTCTGGTAATGGAACACATTACAAAAGAGTTTCCCGGCGTGAAAGCGTTGGATAATGTCAATCTGGAGGTGCAGCGGGGAGAGATCCATGCGCTGATCGGTGAGAACGGTGCAGGGAAATCCACTCTTATGAACGTATTAAGCGGGGAGTATCCGTATGGCAGCTACACCGGGAAGATCACCTATGAAGGAAAAGAATGTCATTTCAAAAAGCTGAAAGACAGCGAGGCGGAAGGGATTGTTATTATCCATCAGGAGCTTGCCCTGGTTCCGCTGCTTTCTATTGGTGAGAATATGTTTCTTGGCAACGAAATCAAAAACAGCATGGGATACATAGACTGGGATAAGACTTACAGCGAGGCGGAGAAGCATATGAAGCAGGTAGGGCTTCATGAGTCGGCGCAGACGCTGATTAAGGATATCGGTACCGGTAAGCAGCAGCTTGTTGAGATCGCAAAGGCTTTTTCAAAGGATGTAAAACTGTTGATCCTGGATGAGCCGACCTCATCCCTGAACGATGAAGATGCGAAAATGCTGCTGGATTTGCTGTTAGAGTTTAAAAAACAGGGATTGACATCGATTATTATCACGCACAAGCTGAACGAGATCGTTTATTGTGCGGACCGTGCGACCATCCTGCGTGACGGAAGTACGATCGAGACGCTGACAAAGGGCGTGGATGATTTAAGTGAAGACCGCATTATTAAAGGAATGGTTGGACGTTCGATGGAGGATCGCTATCCGGAGCGCGAGCACAAGGTAAGCGATGAGGTAATGCTGGAAGCGAAAAACTGGACCGTGCATCATCCGCTGTATTCCGAGAAGGTTGTGGATGATCATATTTCTTTCAAAGTGCACAGAGGAGAGGTTGTCGGATTTTCCGGCCTGCAGGGTGCGGGGCGGACCGAGCTGGCAATGTCTATTTTCGGCAGAAGCTACGGCACGGATATTTCAGGAGAACTGTATATCAAAGGAGAAAAGGTACAGCTGAAGGATCCGAGCGAGGCAATTCGGCATGGATTGGCATATGTGACCGAGGACCGTAAGACAAACGGCTTGATTTTGGATCAGTCTATCCGCTTTAATACAACGCTTGCCAGCCTGAAAAAGGTTTGTAACGGCGGCGTGATCGATGTGGACCGTGAAGTTCACGAGGCGGAAAATATGACGAAGGCGATGGGAACGAAGACTCCGTCAAACGAGCAGAGGATCGGCAATCTGTCGGGTGGAAACCAGCAGAAGGCGCTGCTTGGCAAATGGATGTTTACCGAGCCGGAGATCCTGATTCTGGATGAACCGACACGAGGCATCGATGTCGGTGCAAAATACGATATCTACTGCCTGATCAATGAAATGGTGACAAATGGTAAGGCTGTTGTCATGATTTCTTCGGAGATGCCGGAGCTGCTGGGTATGTGCGACCGCATCTATGTCATGAACGAGGGGCGTCTGGCGGGTGAGCTGGAGGCGAAGGAAGCCACCCAGGAGAAGATCATGTCCTGCATCATGAAGACAATGTCGGAGAGCATCGGGTAAAGAAAGGAGAAAAATGAAATGAATGCTAAAGTAAAAGATTTCCTTACGAAATACACCATGGTCATCGCACTTGTGGTCGTATTCGCTTTGTTTTGTTATCTGACCGGCGGCAGGCTTCTGTATGCTCAGAATATGTCCAACCTGCTTCTGCAGAACGGATATGTACTTGTGCTTGCCTGCGGTATGTTGCTCTGTATCCTGACAGGTGGTAACATCGATCTTTCCGTCGGTTCTGTAATCTGTCTGGTAGGCGGCGCTGCGGCGGTATTGGTTAGCAATAAAGGCTGGAACCCGTACCTGACCATTATCCTCTGCCTGATTATCGGATTGGCAGTCGGCGTATGGAATGGCTACTGGATTGGTTATATGCGTATTCCGCCGTTCATCACGACACTGGGCGGTATGTTCATGTTCCGTGGGTTCGGGCGTCTGATTCTGGACAACAAGACTGTTTCTATCCAGAATAAGACATTTCTGAATGTGTTTACTTCTTATGTACAGGTTCCGGGACTGGATAACGGCGTATACTATTCCGCATTAATTATTGGTGTGATTGCAGCCTGCTTTGTACTGATTTCTACGTTCCGCTCAAGAGCGAACAAATCCAGAAAGGGATACCGCCAGAACAGCGCGCTGAAGGATTACGGCAAGGCAGTGATTATTGCGGCGCTGATTATATGGTACAGCTATCAGCTGCTTCAGTACAAGGGTGTTCCGGTTATGCTGATCTGGGTAGTAGTTATCTGCCTGATCTACAACTTTATTACTTCTAAGACGGCGTTCGGACGTTATTTCTATGCGATCGGCGGTAATGAGAAGGCGACGAAGCTGTCCGGTATTAATACGAACAGGATTTACTTTGTAGCATATGCCAACATGGGACTTCTGGCAGGCCTTGCGGGACTGCTCTGCGCGGCGCGTGTCGGCTCCGTTAACGGCAGCACCGGTAACTCCTTCGAGATGGACGCAATCGGTTCCTGCTTTATCGGCGGCGCTTCCGCATACGGCGGCGTTGGTACGGTAGGCGGCGTGGTAATCGGTGCATTGCTCCTGGGCGTTATCAACATGGGTATGTCAATTATGGGTATCGGCGATTCCTGGCAGTATGTTGTAAAGGGCGCGGTACTTCTGATCGCAGTTATCTTTGACGTAGTTTCTAACAGAAAGTCCAGCTAATAAGCATACGGACAGATGATACGGTATATTTGGGGCTCCGCGAAAGCGGAGCCCATTTTTTGCTGCATAGGAAAGTACTCCGTTTTGTTCTGTAAACAAAAACGGTGCGGGGATGAGGGGATATTGTCGTAACTTGCGATTTCTTTTTGGGGCGGAACAGGGAGTATTATGGTATAATATGGGAAAGCGATACAAAATCTGGAGGGAAGTATGGTGGAGGAAGAGCGTTATCTGATTTCCGACGCGGCGAAAATGGTCGCGGTAGAGGCCCACGTCCTTCGCTACTGGGAAGAGGAACTGGAGCTTGCCATTGGCAGAACGGAACTGGGACATCGATATTACACCAGAGAAAATATTAAGACGTTTTGTAATATTAAGGAACTGAAGGAAAAGGGGCTGCAGCTAAAGGCGATTAAAGTGATCCTCAAAGGCATGGAGGCGAAAAAGCGGGAGGCAAAGCCGGATATACCAAAAGGGGACGAGGAAGAGCAGACGGCGATCGAAGCGGTTATGGACAATACCAGGAAGCTGCAGCAGTTTGAAGAGCTGGTAGCCGGTATTGTGGACAAGGTAGTGAAAGCGAACAATGAGACACTGCAGGAGGAGATTGCGTCTACATTTTCCAGAGAGATGGATTATTTCCTCCATATGCAGGAGGCGAGGGAGGAAGAGCGCTACCGCAAGCTTGATGAAGCGATCCGTGCACATCGGAAGAGCGGTAAAATGGTGGCGGCGACAAAGGAAAAGGGATTCCTGAAAAGGATATTTTGGAAATAATTGAAAGAAAATGAAAGAGACAAAAAACGGCAGCGGGGAAGTTAAAAAACCCGCTGCTGTTCATTGCGTTTAACTATTGTTAGGGGTTTGAAACACAAGGGGGAAAGCGGATTTCGGGACGTGGAAATTGAAAAAACATGCCATAAAAATGAAAATGAATAAAAATTATTGACAAAAATGAGGCGCAAAAATTATGCATATCGACGATTATAAACCTTTCTATTGACATAAAATTAAAAAAATGCTTTAATACTATTAAATAAAATGAAATAAATTAAAAAATAATGAAAGGAAAAGAATGGAAAATGAAATTTGCGGGGAGAATGAATTCCTTTATCTTTAAGGGAGATCATGATTTATTAACCACAATAGAGAAATACCGGTCGATGGAAAATATTACACATCTGGAATTTAATTATCCAGAGCATATCGTGGGATATGATATGGAAGAGCTGAAAAAAGCGGTTGGCGATATGAAGGTAAACGGCGTTGCAACCAGATTCACAGCGCCTTTCGTAAACGGCGAGCTGACCAATGCAGATGAAAAGGTGCGCCGGGATGCCATTGACCTTTGTAAGGGAGCAATCGACGCCTGCCGCGCTCTGGGCGGCGAGGTCGTAACGATCTGGCAGGCGTACGATGGCTTTGATTATCCTTTCCAGGTGGATTATGAGGGAGCATGGAAAAAGATGATAGAAGCCTTCCGGGAGATCGCCGATTACGGCAGCGACTTAAAGATCAGCATTGAATACAAGCCGTTTGAGCCGCGCAACTATGCGATGCTGGACAGTATTGGGCTGGTACTGCTGGCAATAAAGGAAATCGGAAGAGACAACATGGGTGTAACACTGGATTTCTGCCATATGCTGATGAAACATGATAACCCGGCATATGCAATGGCGCTGGCGGCAAAAGAGAACCGCCTGTTCGGGCTTCACATGAATGACGGCTACTGCGCAATGGACAGCGGGCTAATCTTTGGCTCTGTGAATTTAAGCCAGTGCATTGAATTTGTATATTATCTGAAGAAATATCACTATGACGGCGTTGTGTTCTTTGATTCGTTCCCGGTAAGAGAGGAAGCGGAAGCGGAGATCAACGCCAATGTGGAAACCTTTAAGAAGATTTCAGACTTAATCGACAGGGTGGGAATGGAGAAGTTTGAAGAGATTATAAGCAAGAATGATGGAGTGGCAGCCCAACAGTTCCTGATTAACATGCTTGCTTTATAATAAAAAAAAACAAAGGAGAAAAAGGTATGAAAACAAAAAAACTTTTAGCAATGGGACTAGCAATGGTTATGGCGACATCTGTATGCGGCGTTGGCGCGCTGGCAGAGGATGAGACAGAGGCAGCTGCGGAAGCGGCTGTGGAAGAATTTGACCCGGATAAGGATCCTACCGGTATTGACTGGACAGAGATGCGCGAGCAGTATGGTTCGATGCCAGATGTAGCAGACGGACTGGTAGTCGGAGGGTTGGTAAAACAGCTTCAGAATGAGTTCTGGCAGTCTTTGAAGACAGGTTATGAAGAGGAAGGCGCATTTATCGCAGAGCAGGCAGGCGTTACCCTGACAGTTGACGTACAGGCTGCTCAGAATGAAAGCGACGAGGAAGGCCAGTTGACTACCATGAACAACATGATTAACAAAGGCTATGACGGAATCCTCTTCAGCCCGATTTCAGACTCTAACCTGACATCTGCAGTAGATACCTGTAATGAAGGTGAGACGGTAGCGGTTAACGTTAACGACGGTGTAGCACAGAATACCAATTATTTCGTAGGACCGAACGCTTATCAGAATGGTGTCCTGGCAGCAGAGTGGATCGCTGAGCAGTTGAATTATGAAGGACAGGTTGCAGTTGTTGTTGGTAAAGTATCCGCATATGCAGCACGTGAAAGGACAAGCGGATTTGTAGATACGATCGCAGAGATCGCACCGGACATCGAAGTAGTGGCACAGCAGAGTGCAGACTGGGATCGCCAGACAGCAAAAGAGCTTACAGAGACATGGCTGACACAGTATCCGGAACTGGATGCAGTCTTCAGCAACAATGACGACATGGCGCTTGGCGTTGTAGAAGCAGTTCGTGAATATGAAAAAGAGAGCGGAATCCATATTTATGTAGTAGGCGTTGACGGCAACTCAGAAGCATATGAATCAATCCGCAACGGTGGACAGGACGCAACGGTAGACTCCTTCCCGTACTATATGGGACGAGTAGCTATGGAATACATGGTACGCCAGCTCAGCGGACAGGATATGCCGAAGGTAGTTTGGACACCGCAGGCTCTGATCAGCAGCGAGAACATCGATTCTGATCCGGCAGAGATCATTGACTGGGCAGACGTTACTTTTGAGTAAGGCTACAGCCAATATCAAAATTTTATAAGAAAGATAGGTTGGGGCAGGTTTATCCTGCCCCATTAGAAAATGGGGTGTGATGTCTTGAGTGAAGCGATTGAATTTATAAAGATAAATAAATATTTTCCGGGCGCGCAGGTTTTGAAGGACATCAGTTTTTCGATCCATGCAGGAGAGGTACATGCATTAATTGGGGAAAACGGCGCGGGAAAATCAACGTTATTAAATATTTTACATGGAATTTATACGGAATATGATGGAGATGTCAATCTGTTTGGAAAGACAGTGCATTTCAAAGGACCGAATGACGCCATTATGAACGGAAGAATCTCAAAGGTGCATCAGGAGACAAACGTGGTAAAAGATATCAGCGTTGGTGAAAATGTTGCATTGGGGCATGAGCCGTCCAATATGGGATTTGTGAGCCGTAAAAAATTAAACAAAGAGGTGGACGGGATATTAGAGCAGCTGGGATGTAATTTCCGCTCGGAGACGAAGGCTTATCTGCTGTCCGCCGGAGAGATGCAGATGCTGGCGATCGCAAAGGCACTGTATTATAAATCGAAAATTATATCGCTGGATGAGCCGACAGCGTCATTGTCAATAAAGGAGACCGAAAATTTATTTAAGGTAATCGAAGAGTTAAAAAAGCAGGGAATTACAATACTGTACGTAAGCCACCGCCTGGAAGAGATTTTTCAGATCTGCGACAGGGCGACGATTTTAAGAGACGGAAGCCTGATTAATACGGTCAATGTGGCAGAGGTAGACCGTGCGCAGTTGATCCGTATGATGGTAGGACGTGATGTAAATGCACTGGCAAACCGCACCATGCCCTGTATGGCGACGGATGAAGTAGTGCTGAAGGTGGAGAACTTCAGCGGCGAGAAGTTCCATGATGTGAGCTTTGAGCTGCACAAAGGCGAGATACTGGGATTTTCAGGACTGGTCGGAGCAGGAAGAACGGAGCTGATGCGGGCGATATGCGGAGTGGACCGCAAGTACGGCGGGAAGGTGTTCTTATCCGGGCGGGAAGTGAATTTTAAAAACTCCAGCGACGCGCTGAAACACGGAATCGGGCTTCTCCCGGAGGACAGAAAGACGCAGGGCTTTTTAACACTGTCAACCAATATTGACAATATGGCGATATCCAGCCTTCATAAATATATGACCAATTTTTTTGTTGATTCGGGGAAGAAACGCAAAAACTGTGAAAAATATATAGAAATTCTGGATGTCCATCCGCCAAAGGCAGATATCCTTACCTCAAATATGTCCGGTGGAAACCAGCAGAAAATTATTATTGGACGTTGGCTGTCTGCGGATGTTGACGTGCTGATTTTTGATGAACCTACAAGGGGCGTGGACGTAGGAGCCAGAGTAGAGATTTACCGTTTGATTGAGGAATATGTAAAGCAGGGGAAGGCGGCGATTGTAATTTCGTCTGACCTGACAGAAGTACTGGGTATCAGCGACCGTATCGTTGTCATGTACGAGGGAAGAAAGACCGGAGAGATCGAGCGGGAAGCGTTCAGTGAAGAACTGGCAATGGAATATGCAATAGGAGGAAAACAATAATGGGAGCAGTCCGTAAAACAGTGAATAATAATAAACGTGAGTTAGTTACGTTGGTAGGCATCTTTTTGATCTATGTATTTTTTACCATCATGGATGCCGCATATTTAAGTTGGGCAAACTTTCTGCTGATTCTGCAGCAGTCAACAATCAATGGAATCATAGCGACCGGAATGACGTTTGCCATTATGACAGGCGGAATTGACCTTTCGGTTGGCGCGGTATATGGAATTGTCATTGTTGCCATCGCAAAAATGACGGTGGCTGGATGGAATCCGGTGATCTCTTTGATTCTTGGGCTTTTAATGGGTTGTGCGGCAGGCGGCATCAATGGCTTGCTGATTACAAAATTAAAGCTGCAGCCGTTTATCGCCACACTTGGTACGCTGGATATTTTCCGAGGCGTTGCCTACGTTGTGACGAACGGAGTACCGGTTGTAGGCGTGCCGGATAAATACAGAGTGATTTTCAACACAAAATTGCCGAATGGAATCTATATTTATGTATTTGTGTTCCTGGCGCTGGCGATTGTTATGGGTATCGTGCTTTCAAAGACAAAGCTTGGTAATTATCTGTATGCAGTAGGTGGAAATGAAGAGGCGGCAAGACTGTCCGGTGTTAACATTGACTGGGTAAAGATCCGCGCTTATATTATCTGCGCATTCTGCGCTTCGCTGGCAGGTGCGATCAGCCTTTCCAACTTGGGAAGCGGTAATCCGACGGCAGGAGAGGGATATGAGCTGGACGCCATTGCAGCCTGTGCGATCGGCGGTTCGCGAATGGCAGGAGGAAAAGGGTCGATCCTGGGTACGGTATTCGGCGCGTTGCTGCTGGCGGCTCTGAAGGTGGGGATGATTATCCTGAACATTAATACCTTCTACCAGTATATTGTGACCGGCGCCATTATCGTTATCGCTGCCTTCTTTGAAGTAATTCAGGTCAAACTGGAAGGAATGCTGAAGAAATAAGTATGGCATAAAATGGAGAGAAGATATGAAACAGGTAGTAGTAATAGGAAGCCTTAATTACGATATTTTTCTTACCCTTTCCCAGATACCAAAGCTTGGAGAAACAGCAAGCGCCTCTTCCACCAGCAGTTGTGCCGGTGGCAAGGGCGCGAACCAGGCGGCGCAGATCGCGAAGCTGGGGATTCCGGTGCGCATGATCGGAAGCGTGGGAAGGGATCAGATGGGGGATGTCCTCATTCACAGTCTAAGCAGGGCGGGCGTGGATATCAGCCTGCTTAAACGTAGCGAGACGGCGGAGACCGGCATGGGCGTGGTGAATGTATTTCCCGACGGCTCCGTGATGGCGGTGATAAGCCGGGGAGCCAATTACGCGCTTACAGCAGAGGATATTCGTAAGGAAGAGGAATGCATAAAGAAAGCGGATCTGGTTGTGCTTCAACTGGAGGTTCCGATGGAAGTGACAGAGGCATCGTTGGAAATAGCGAAGAAATATGGGAAAAAGGTTCTCTTAAATGCGGCTCCGGCGGCAGAATTGCCGGATGAGCTGATTGCCGGATGCGATTATTTTGTGGTAAACGAGGTGGAAGCCTCCTTTTACGCGGGCACAGACCTGGATTCCATGGAAAAAGCGCAGCAGTATATTTCCGCCCTGGCAGAAAAATATCACAATTGCTGGGTGTGCACGATGGGGAAATACGGCGCGTTGGCAGCAAAGGAAGGGCAGATACAGCAGATTCCGGCAATAAAAACGACAGTGGTGGAGACTACCGGAGCGGGAGATTCTTTTGTGGGAGGATTCTCTTATGGAATACTAAACGGCATGGATGAGTTTGAAGCCGGAAGGTTTGCGGCATGCTGCAGCGCAATTACGATCCGCAGCGTTGGCGCACAGGATTCTATGCCCACATTGGAGCAGATAAAGAGAGAATTTGACATTTCATGACAGGCAAACAGCAACTTGATGATGAAGAAGTAGGAGAATGGAGGGCTTCAAACCGTTAGATTGTCGTTGTAAAATTGTGGGAGATAAGGTATAATACTTATATTAATAGAATACAGAGGAAAATATGTATGATACCTTTTGAGAGAAGACGCCAAATGTTGCAGGCATTTGACAACTGTGAGATTGTGACGTTAGAGGATTTTAAAAAGATATTGAAAGGAACATCGGAATCGACGATCCGCAGGGATTTGAAGCTGCTTGCCGGCGAGGGAGAAATCGTCCTTCTGCATGGGGGAGCGGCGAAAAGAATGAGCGGTTCCTATGAGGTCTCTTTCGGATCGCGCAGCATATTGAATATCAAGGAAAAAAACATGATAGCCAAATACGCGGCGGAGCTTGTCTCAGATGGCGAGGTCATCTATATTGATGCGGGCAGCACAGCGCTTCGGATGGTAAAGTATTTGAGAAATAAAGACATTACGATTGTGTCTACCAATGCATTGATTGCACAGGAATTAGAGGGGGCAAAGGCAAAATGTATTCTGGTGGGCGGGGAGCTGCTTCTGGCAACCTCATCTCTGTCAGGACCAATGACAGACTCTGAGCTGCAGAGCATGTATTTTGACAAATCTTTTCTGGGAGCCTCCGGGTTTTCCAGGGAGGCGGGGATTAATACGCCAGACCCCCGGGAGGCGAAGAAAAAGCAGATTGTTTATAACAATTCCAAGAAGTGCTATGTTTTGGCGGACAGCTCGAAATCCGGGAAATCCACATTGTGCAAGGCGATGGAATTAAAAGAAGTGACCATTATCTGTGAAAAAGATACTCCTATTTTGCAGGAAGCCGGAAATTATTTGCTGGCTGAAAAATAATGGAGACAGCATATGGATAAAAAGGAATATGTTTTGGGGATGGATATCGGCGGGACGCATTTCCGCATGGGACTGGTGGACCGTTCGTTTCAGACGGAGAAGGTACAGGTGTACGCTTCTTCGGATATCTATCAGACAGGCAATACCGTAGAAAATTTTGCAGTGTGCATCCGTGACTATCTTGCGCAGTATGCAAAGGAGAAAAAGGTGAAGGCGATCGCCGCAGGCTGCCCTTCTGTAGTGGATGCCGGAAGAAGACGCCTGTTTTCGTCTACCAATTTTCCGGGGCTGGAAGGGATCGACCTGGTGAGCGAGCTGGAGGAGCGGCTGGCATATCCGGTTTTTATCGAGCATGACGCATATTATTTGCTGGCTTATGACATCTGGAAAAGCGGCGTGGATAAGAAAGGGACGATTGTGGGCTGTTACTTTGGAACCGGGCTGGGCAATGCCATGTACATCAACGGGCAGCCCTATATCGGCAAAAACGGAACTGCCTGCGAGCTGGGGCATTTGCCGCTTCCTCTGAATGATACGATGTGCAGTTGCGGCAACCGGGGCTGTATTGAGATGTTTTCCTGCGGGAAAGCCCTGGAGAGGATTGCGAAGGAGCATTATCCGGGTATGTTTATCGGGGATTTGTTCTCCCGGCACAGGGAGGATAAGATTCTGAAGGATTTTGTGGAATATATGTCTGTGGCGATTGCGGCAGAAGCCAATATTCTTGATCCTGATTACATTTTTGTGGGCGGCGGGCTGGTGCAGATGAAGGATTTTCCGAAGGATTATCTGGTGGAACGGGTACTGGACCATACGAGAAAGCCCTACCCGGCTGAGAACCTGGATATCCGTTTTGCCAAAGCCGGTTCGGAAAACGGGATTATCGGGGCGGCGATCCGCGCGTTTGAGACACTTTAAGAAAAAGCAAGGCTGCTGCGACAGTTTATCTGTTGCAGCAGCCTTATTTGTGATATAATGCTTTCAACTTATTCAGAAACGATAGCGCCTGTAGGACATTCGCCCTCGCATGTACCGCACTCTAAGCAAGCATCTGCATCGATTACGAACTTGCCATCGCCTTCGCTGATAGCTTCTGCCGGACAGGCGTCAGCGCATGTACCGCAGCTTACACATTCATCAGTAATAACATATGCCATAATAGATATCCTCCTTATAATTTGTATGCCTACATTCTAATACATTGCGGCTGATTATACAAGTGAAAAATTCAGGAAAGGAAGGGAAAATATATGATCGCTGAGTTACGGGATTTTATCAAATCGAGGAGAAAAATGAACCTTTTGATGGTCGTTCTCAATGTACTTGTTTTCCTTATTCTGGAAGCGGCAGGGGATACCACAGACGTGGGTTTCATGATGCGCCGGGGCGCTATGTATCCGTCGCTTATCGTGGAGGGCGGACAATATTACCGGCTGATAACGTCCATGTTTTTACACTTTGGCTTCGAACATTTAATTTTTAATATGCTGCTGCTGCTGTTCGCGGGCGACATGCTGGAGCAACAGACGGGCGCCTGTAAGTACCTTGTCGTGTATCTGGCAGGCGGCGTGGCAGGCAACCTGCTTTCCCTCTGGAATTCCGTGCGGCTGGGGGAAGAGGTGGTATCGGCGGGAGCTTCGGGAGCGATTTTTGCCGTGATCGGCGCCCTGATCTGGATCGTGATAAAAAATAAGGGCAGGGCAGAAGGGATAAACGGAAAAGGGCTTTGCGTTATGGCAGCCCTTTCCCTGGCGGAAGGTTTTCAAAGTACGGGGGTGGACGCTCTGGCGCATCTTGGCGGAGCTGCGGCAGGATTTCTGCTCGCGGTTATTCTTTACCGTTTACCTGAAGCGAAAGGGTAAAGGTACTGCCGCTGCCGGGGGTGGAGCGGACGGATAACGTACCGCCGTGGGCGTCGGCGATGCGCTTGCAGATGGCGAGCCCGAGCCCCGTACCTTCGTTTTTGCAGGTGAAAAAGGGCTGAAATATGGAAGGGATCGTTTCCGCGGGAATGCCGCAGCCGGTATCCGAGACGGCAATACACAGAAAGTCCTTTTGCGTTTCGGCGGAAAGGGTGATGATGCCCGGGCTGTGCATGGGATACTGCGGGGCGATGGATGACGGCAGGCAGATCGCTTCTACTGCATTGCGGATCAGATTGTCCAGAACCTGGCGCAGCCTTGACGGGTCAACAGAGACTGCCGGAAGCGGGGCGGCGGGGCAAAAGAGAAACTGTGGGGGCGCAAACGGTGTTGACTGGCGGCTGGCATAGATATCCGGCAGGCTTTTTACGAGCGCCCGGGCAGTGTCCGCATAAGCGGACAGCCATTGGCTCATATCCAGTTCCCGCCGTGCCAGGCGGGTGCTGTTGCTGAAGACGGAGAGCTCTTCCAAAAGAGAACGAACCTGTGTTAATTCCGCCTGGATTGGCTGCCATTCGCAGTAACCGGAAATTTCCGGGTGCTGGTTCGCCATGAGCTGCAGATAGCTGCAGATCAGGGTAATAGGATTGCGCAGCTCATGGGACAGGGAGGAGAGCAGCAATGCCTGTTCTTTTTCAGTCATCATAGATTTTCTCCTTTTCTGGTGGGAACGCCGGTTTTTGCATGGCAAACAGACGGTGCGCATATACAGTGCCGCCGCAAAAATTTATTGCAAAAACCTTTGGTTTGTCCCACTTATTTAGTTGACATCATTCATGAAAAATTCTAATATGTAAAAAAAGTCTCTATATATTAATACGTATCAGGAGGGAAAAAATGACGAAAAAAGATTGTATTTTTTGTAAAATTGCTGCGGGGGAGATTCCTGCTGCTACTTTATACGAAAATGAAGAGTTCCGGGTGATTCTGGATGCGGGTCCCGCGGCAAAGGGGCATATGTTGGTTTTGCCGAAGGAGCATTATGCGGATATTCTGGAAATGCCGGAAGAATTGGTGGGAAAAGCGTTTACAGTGGCAAAGAAGATGGCGGTAAAAATGGAGGAAGAGCTGGAGTGCGACGGGATCAATGTACTCCAGAATAACCATGAGGCGGCAGGGCAGACGGTATTTCATTTCCATATTCATCTGATTCCGAGAAGAAAAAATGATAAGATGGGCATTGGCTGGAAGGCGGGAAGCCTCTCGGAAAAAGATAAAGAGGAGCTTTTGGCGAAGTTTCGCTAGAGGCATTCCACAAAAGAGATAGAGGAAAATACCAAAGATGAACAAAGCAGAGACATTTACAGAGGTGTACCATGAATATTCTTCAACGGTATTAAGGTCTGTGGTGGCTCAGACAGGTGATGTAGAGCTTGGCAATGAAATTTGTCAGGAGGTATTTCTGGCATATTATGAAAATATGGACAGATTGGATAGGAACTATATAAAAGGGTGGCTTCTCCATACCACAAAGAATAAACTGATCGACCACTGGAGGAAGAACAGAAGCGGAAGAGAGCTTCTGATGGATCATAGATCGGAAGAATTTCCACAGGAAGTCAGCGACAATAACACGGAGAAACAGGGCTGTGACAGAATGGTTATCTGCGAATTGCTGGAGGACATCAGAAAAAACAAACCGCGTTGGTATGATGTCGTGGAGTATGTTTGTGTGAGGGAGATGAAACCGGAGGAAGCCTGTAAATATCTGGGTATTTCTCCGGGGATGCTTCGTGGGAGGCTGCAAAGAGCGAGACATTATGTGAAAGTAAAATATGGTATAGACTGGTAAAAGGTGGCATTTTGCGCTTCGCCTGGCGGAAGCGCAAAACAACACCTTTTTGTAATCAGTGTTTCCGGCTGGAAGCGACCTCGTCGATCAGAGCGGTGATCGTCTCAACCGCATTGCTGAGTTGACTTTTTTCCATAGACTGAATATAATCAGCACGGGAATGATAAAGTTTGAGAATCGTATCCAAAAGGAGCTGCGGAGTCATCTGGTCTTCCGTCAGCATCTCGCAAAAGCCCTGGCTTTTGAAGGAGCGGGCATTAAGGATCTGGTCGCCGCGGCTGGCGTTTGAACCGAGCGGAATCAAAAGGGCAGGTTTGCGCAGATCCAGCAGCTCACAGATGGCGTTGGCGCCGGCGCGGGAAACCACGACGTCACAGAGGGCGAACAAATCGGCAAGTTCATCCTTTATATATTCATATTGTACGTAGCCCTCCGTATTGTTCAGGGATTCGTCAAGCTTTCCTTTTCCGCAGAGATGAATAATCTGGAAAGTTTCCAGAAGCTGCGGCAAAATTCCGCGGATGGCGGCATTTACCCTGGCAGAACCAAGACTTCCGCCGATAATCATCAGGGTCGGCTTGTTGGCGGTAAAGCCGCAGAAATCAAGAGCGGCAAGCTTGCTGCCCGAGCGCAGCTCTGCACGGATGGGAGAACCGGTAAGGACCGCTTTTTCTTTCGGCAGGTGTGCCAGTGTCTCCGGGAAATTGCAGCAGACCTTCGTGGCGGAAGGGATGGCAAGCTTATTAGCCAGCCCGGGCGTCATATCCGATTCATGGATGATCGCCGGGATATGGCAGCGCTTTGCCGCCAGCACGACAGGGACAGCGACAAAGCCGCCTTTGGAAAAAAGGATATCCGGTTTGAGCTTTTTCATTAAGCGCTTTGCTTCTGCATAGCCTTTTACCACACGAAGGGGATCTGTGAAATTTTTTACGTCAAAATAACGTCTGAGCTTACCAGAAGAAATCCCGTAGTAGGGAATTTGTAATTCTTCAATTAGTTTTTTTTCAATTCCGTCGTAAGAGCCGATATAATGAATATCGTAGCCAAGCTCTTTCAGGCGTGGAATCAGTGCAATATTTGGTGTAACGTGACCGGCGGTGCCGCCGCCGGTAAGAACAATTCGTTTCATACTAATCCTCCAAAAGGGTTGATACTTACTATCTTATACCCATATGGAGAAAAGTCAAGAAGGGACTTCGGGGCATATGCGCAAGAAAGAACCGTTGGATTTGCATGAGGAAAAAATAGACCGCTTTATCCGGGAAAAGGTGATGGAAGCGGCGGATCTGTATGAGCAGGAATTAAATAATGACCCGGCGCTGCAGGGGTTGGAGCCTTCGCCTCAGGTGTTTGAGAATATTATGGCTCAAATCCGCAAAAAGGAGGAGGAAGCGAAAAAAGGAAATGGGGATGGCGAAACGGCATGTACCGAAAGCCTGGAGAGGGAAGCGGGATACAGCGGATTCCCGGACGAAAGCGCGGCAACCGCCGAACTACGGGACAAAGAGGGATGTCTGGGAGAAGAAGCGTACGGGAAAATGCCGACGGATGTGGAGGCGCTGCTCTCGGCAGAAGACCGCAGGGCGCTGGAGATTGGCAGAAAGCGGTTAAAGCATCGGGGACGCCGCAGGCTGCTGCACACGATTGGCATTGCCGCCGCGCTGGTGATAATTGTATTTGGCATCAGCATGGTTAGTGAGGCGAACCGCATACGGTTGATGAATGCCCTCAATACTTTGGTGGGAAAAGAGGGAATTGTACAGTTAGATAACGAGGAAGACCGTTTGATTATAGGCATTGATGAGAGAGAGGCGAGAGAGCAGATAAGAAAGAAACTGGATGTTGCGCCTGTGGAGTTTATGTACCGCCCGGACGGATTGGAATTTGAAGGGTATTCTCTGGATGAAAAAACGAAAGTAGGGATATTATTTTATAAGTATAATGATACGGTATTATCTGTTCAGATGGTAAACAAGGAGGAGGGTTCTTCTTTGGGTATGTCGCGTGATGGCGAGGTGGTGGATAGCTTTTTCGTGGATGCAAAAGTATGCGAGGTACTCGTATCAGAGATAGAGGGTCCGGGGGAGTTGGATTATATGGCAGAGTTTGAATATAAAAACTGCTACTATATGATTTATGGAATCCTTCCGCGGGAAGAATTTGTAAAATTGATTGAAAAAATATTAATATTTTAGTTTTTTTTGCGTGCCAGATCTGTTTCCGGCACGTATTTATTATTGTAATGTAAAATTTATACCAAAAAAGAGAGAAAGGAGGGAACGAAAGATGAAAAAAGGAAAGAGTATGAGGATCATGCTGGGACTGCTGGTGAGCCTGCTGTTACTGTCGCTAAACGCGGCGGCCGAGGGCAATACGGGAGACGTTGTGGACGGATCTGTACTGACAGCGTGGGACGGTGCTTCCGATGTCGTGGTTTTGGCGGAGGGCTATGAGCCGTCCTTTGGCAGCCCGGCGGTGAGCGGCGGGGCAGCATTCCCGGTAGCGGGCACAGAAGAGATCCAGACAGATACCAATATGGCAGTGTTTGGCACTTATCTGGCGCAGGGAGGCTGCGGCATCACGCGGATCGCGGATAATATCGCGCAGATGGAGGGCTTTACGTCCTGCTACCGTACAGCCGAGTACGTCTATCTCGGTCTTTATATGGACCGCTATGAGAACGGCGCCTGGCATACCGTCCTCTACAAAGAGGTGGAGGCGCTGGATACCTATTATCTGTCCTATTCCGTGCATGTGCTGGTAACACCGGGCTATTATTACCGGATGCGGGGGGCGCATATCGTCACCAACGGACCAGTAGAGGAAGGCAATACAAGCTTTACAAATGGCATTAAATTTGGATAATTAATCTGCAAACAGTGCCGGAAGAAGCGGGAGTCCGGTGTGAATGAAACTCTTTTACATTACCTTTCACGGCGGGGGAAGGCTTCGGAAGGCACTTCATGATGAAGTTAAATAAAGCTAATAAGGGGAAAAGAAGGAATTATGAATGAGTATTATCGTTTTATCTATCAGAATGTGGAAGGCGGATTGTGCTATACAGGAAGCCTTTCCAATCCTGGAGCCGGGGAAGAGAGGATGTTTCATTTTCTCTTTTTAAGCGGAGGCAGCAGTGCGGTGGAAGAAAAGTCCGGGGCGCTGCCGGTAAATGGGCATTATCATTTGCTGGCAGTAGCGGATTTCTCCAGGCAGGCGGTGAAGAGAGCTATCCGGGTATTGAAAGACAATCAGGTCGATCGTGTTGTGTTTCCAGCCTATGACAGGGCGGCACGGGAAGCGTTTGCCAAAGAGTATGAGGAGACGGGAGATTTCACGAAGGAGGAGCTTTCATTTGTGCAAGAGCCTGTAAAATTCCTCAAGGAAAAGGGCATTGCCGCTGTGGATTCGATTGGGGATACGGAAATATTCCATAAAGGAAACCGGACATTTTTCATCTACAGTGTGGGAGAGGGCAGGGAGAGAAGCCTGATTCTCTGCCATGTAAGCAAGGGCGCGGACCCGCAGACAAAGGAATGCGTTATGAACGTAAAACCGGTGACGCGCGCACGCTGCTGCAGCCCATTTGCGGACCCGGGAAATCTGAACTGTGAAATGCGCTGCATGCTGTACAATGATTTTACACAATGCAAGAAGCATAACCAGAAAAACGGTGAATATTTTGTAGATGGGCACCTGATACTGGGAACAGCAAAGCCCGAACTGGCAGTTGCAAGGGTGCAGAAAGAGACGGCAAATCTGTGGAAACGCCTTCGCTTTGTCGCGATAGCGGGGCGGGAGAGTAACGATCAGTGGACAGATGAGCTTTTGAGCGTCGGAACGGAAGAATATGCGCAGTATTTTATCGGACCGGAAGGCACGGATGCCCATATTATAAAAGCTGTACTCGAAGGAAACCCGTACCGTACGTTTATCAGTACGGGAGCGAATGCCGGGTTGTGCGTATCAGGCTGTTACGCGGATCGGTAGCTTGGAGATTTTGAAGTTCGTCATGAGAAAATTATATGAAAACTTTCTAAAGTCATAAAAACATCTATCGTAAAGTTATGAAATGGGGTATACTTAGTAGCATAAGTATACCCCATTTTGCGTAATATGAAATTGCGGTCATAAAGATGGATCGCTGCGCATGTAATGGGAGGAAAGGGGGGGGGAATGATTTGAAATTGACATTTTTGGGAGCGACCCATGAGGTGACGGGGAGCTGCTGTTATCTGGAAGCGTGCGGAAAGAGAATTTTGATTGATTACGGCATGGAGCAAGGGACGAATGTTTTTGAGAATGAAGAGATTCCTGTGCTTGCCGGGGAGATCGACATGGTTTTGCTGACCCATGCGCATATTGACCATTCCGGGCGGCTGCCGCTTCTGTATAAGAAGGGATTTCGCGGGCAGATCTTTTCGACGTGCGCAACAGAGATGCTCTGTGATATTATGCTGCGTGACAGCGCCCATATCCAGATGTTTGAGGCGGAATGGAAAAACCGCAAGGGCAAAAGAGCGGGTAAGGCGGAGATGGAACCGATTTATACCGTGGAGGACGCGCAGGGCGTGCTGAAGTGTTTTGTAGGCTGTGATTATAATGAAAAAAGAATGATTGCCGATGGGATCACCGTCCGTTTTGTGGACGCCGGACATTTGCTTGGCTCTTCCTCTATCGAGGTGTGGATAAAAGAAGAGGAGACGGAAAAGAAAATCGTATTTTCAGGAGATATCGGCAATCTGCATCAGCCGATTATCTGCGACCCTCAGTATATTGCTGAGGCGGATTACGTGGTGATGGAGTCTACTTACGGCAACCGGAGCCACGGGGCAAGGCCGGATTATATTGCCGATCTGACGGATACGCTGCAGGAGACCTTTGACCGGGGCGGGAATGTGGTGATTCCGGCGTTTGCGGTCGGCAGGACCCAGGAAATGCTGTATTTTATCCGCCAGATTAAGGAAAAGAAGCTGGTGAAAAACCATGATGATTTTGAGGTTTACGTGGATAGCCCGCTGGCTGTGGAGGCGACGAAGATCTTTATGGAGCGGATGCGGGAGGATTTTGACTGGGAGGCAAGGGCGCTGGTAGAGCAGGGTATTAATCCTATCAGTTTTCCCGGGCTTAAAATTGCGGTGACCAGCGAGGAGTCAAAGGCGATTAATTTTGACCAGAAACCGAAGGTTATCATTTCTGCCAGCGGCATGTGCGATGCGGGACGGATTAAGCATCATTTAAAGCATAATCTCTGGCGGGCGGAAAGCACCGTACTGTTTGTGGGATATCAGTCGAACGGTACGCTGGGGCGTGCCCTGGCAGAGGGGGCGAAGCAGGTGAAGCTGTTCGGGGAGACGATTGAAGTGAAGGCGAGGATACGGACGCTTCAGGGAATCAGCGGCCATGCGGATAATGAGGGGCTGATGTGCTGGATCAAAGCCTTTCAGAAGAAACCGCAGAAGGTATTTGCGGTGCATGGCGATGACGATGCCTGTACGGTTTTTACCGCGCGGCTGCAGCGGGAGCTCGGGCTGGACGCGATGGCGCCTTACAGCGGGACGATTTATGACCTGGCGGCGGATATCTGCATCAGGGAGACGAAGGGGATACCGGTTGAGACGAAGGCGGTTTCGCCGTCGGGCAGACAGAATACGGTATTTGACAGGCTTCTTGCGGCAGGGCAGAGGCTGCTTTCCGTAATTCGCCATAATGAGGGAGGCGCAAATAAGGATCTGGCGAAATTTGCGGATCAAATTGACGCATTATGTGATAAATGGGAGAGATAGAGAGATGAAGAAAGTACTGTTTATTGTAAATTCAAAGTCCGGCAAGGGGACGATACGGACGAAGCTGATGGAGATTGTGGATATCTTTGTAAAGGCAGAATTTGATTTGACAATATATACAACACAGGCAGCGGGAGATGCCAGGCGTAAAGTATTTGAGGAAGCCGATGGATATGAACTGGTAGTCTGCAGTGGTGGTGACGGTACATTGGATGAGGTAATCAGCGGCATGATGGAAAGAGAAGAAAAATGCCCGATTGGTTACATCCCGGCTGGGAGTACGAATGATTTTGCCAACAGTCTGAAGATTCCCAGGAATATGATGAAAGCGGCGGAGCATATTGTGGGACAGAATACATTTCCCTGCGATATTGGAAATTTTAATGGCGATTATTTTGTCTATATCGCGGCGTTTGGCATTTTTACGGATGTATCCTATGAAACCTCTCAGGATATTAAAAATGTGCTGGGACATATGGCGTATATCCTCGAAGGGGCAAAGAAGCTTGCCAGTATCAAAGCGTATCAGGCTACCGTGATAGCGAATGAGAAGGAAATCAGCGGCAGCTTTCTTTACGGTATGGTGACAAATTCTTTGTCGGTGGGGGGATTTCGCAACATAACCGGAAAGAACGTGCAGCTGGACGATGGAGTTTTTGAGGTTACTCTGGTGCGCAATCCGAAGAATCTGATTGAAATGCAGGAAATTATTGCCTGCCTGCTCACAAGTACGCCGGATGATAAGTATTTTTACCAGTTCCGTTCGGACTGCGTAAAGTTTATTTTTGAAGAGGAAGTGCCCTGGACATTGGACGGAGAGTACGGCGGGGATCATGTGGAGGTGGAGATACATAACCTGATGCAGGCACTGGATATTATCGTGTAAGCCCACGGGTGGGGACCGAAAACCCGGAAGAGTGATTCGATTTACAAATGGAAACGCTCAAATATTTCAATTATTGAATTGGGAAATAAGTCTTGCATTTTCAAAAGAAGAGGAGTATGGTAGTAATTGATTTGAAGAACAAAAAGAACGAAGGCGTTCTACCAATTTGGTAGGACGCCTTTTCTGGTCGTATGGGAAACTTCGTTCTTCTGTCAGACTAAGATGAGGAGGATCATTATGAGTGAAGTAACAAATGTAGCAGAAATCTTCGGTGCAGATGTCTTTAATGACAAGGCGATGCAGGAACGTTTGCCGAAGAAGGTTTATAAAGAGTTAAAAAAGACGATGACGGAAGGGACTCCGCTTGATCCGGCAATTGCAGATGTAGTGGCGGAGGCAATGAAAAACTGGGCAGTGGAAAAGGGCGCTACTCACTATACACATATTTTCCAGCCATTGACCGGAGTGACGGCGGAAAAGCATGATGCGTTTATCACGGCTCCGAAGGAAGACGGAAGCATACTGATGGAGTTTTCAGGAAAAGAACTGATCCAGGGCGAACCGGATGCTTCTTCTTTCCCGTCCGGCGGGCTTCGCGCAACCTTTGAGGCGAGAGGCTATACGGCATGGGATTGTACCTCTCCGGCTTATGTAAGAAAAGATGCGGCAGGCGCGATCCTCTGTATCCCGACAGCGTTTTGCTCCTATACAGGAGAAGCACTGGATAAAAAGACGCCGCTCCTTCGTTCCATGCAGGCGATTAATGACCAGTCGCTGAGGCTGCTTCGCCTGTTCGGCAATACAACGTCCAGGAAGGTGACGCCTTCAGTGGGACCGGAGCAGGAATATTTCCTGGTCGATAAGCAGAAATATTTAAAAAGAAAAGATTTGATTTTCACAGGAAGGACCTTATTCGGGGCAATGCCACCGAAGGGGCAGGAGCTGGATGACCACTATTTTGGTATTATCAGACAGCGCATTGCTTCCTATATGAAGGATGTAAACGATGAGCTGTGGAGACTGGGAGTTACGGCAAAAACACAGCATAATGAAGTGGCACCGGCACAGCATGAGCTGGCTACGATTTATGCGGAGGCAAATGTTGCGGTTGACAATAACCAGATTGTTATGAAGACGCTGAAAAAGGTGGCGTGCGAGCATGGTATGCAGTGCCTGCTTCATGAGAAGCCATTTGCGGGCGTAAATGGTTCCGGTAAGCATAATAACTGGTCAATTACGACGGATGATGGTATTAACCTGCTTGATCCGGGCAAGACACCGCATGAGAATATTCAGTTCCTGCTGGTATTGTCCTGTATCTTAAAAGCGGTGGATGAGCATGCAGACTTGCTTCGCGAGTCGGCAGCCGATGTGGGGAATGACCACAGGCTTGGCGCAAACGAGGCTCCGCCGGCAATTATTTCCGTATTTCTCGGCGACCAGTTGGAAGATGTTGTGGAGCAGTTGGTAAGTACAGGAAGTGCAACGCACAGTAAAACCGGAGAGAAGCTGGATACGGGCGTTAAGACGCTGCCGGTATTTTCAAGGGATGCGACCGACAGAAACAGAACCTCACCGTTTGCCTTTACCGGTAATAAGTTTGAGTTCCGTATGGTTGGTTCGAAGGATTCAATCGCATCTCCGAATATTGTGCTTAACACGATCGTAGCAGAAGCATTTTCCGATGCGTGTGATGTCCTGGAGAAGGTGCAAGACTTTGACATTGCAGCGCATGACCTGATTAAGAAAAACCTGACAGAGCATCAGAGAATTATTTTCAATGGAAACGGTTATTCAGACGAATGGGTAGAGGAAGCGGGAAGAAGAGGACTGCCGAATCTGAAATCTATGGTAGAGGCGATCCCGGCGCTTGTCACCGATAAAGCGATTGCGATGTTTGAAAAATTTGGCGTATACAGCAAGGCTGAGCTGGAAGCGCGCGCTGAGATTCAGTACGAGACTTATGCGAAGGCAATCAATATCGAGGCAAAAACGATGATTGATATTGCCAGCAAACAGATTATTCCGGCTGTGATTACCTATACAAAGAGCCTGGCGGATACCATTAATGCAGTTACTGCAGCGGGTGCAAAGGCAAACGTCCAGGTGGCGCTGTTAAATGAGTGTAGCGACCTTCTGGAAGAAAGCAAGGCAGCGCTTGGCAAATTGATAGAAGCCGATGAAGAGGCGGCAGGAATTGAAGCGGTAGAAGCTCAGGCAAGATTCTTCCATGATACAGTCATTGCGGCAATGGCGGCTCTTCGCGCACCGGTTGATAAACTGGAGATGCTGGTGGATAAAGAAGTATGGCCGATGCCGTCTTACGGCGATCTGCTGTTTGAAGTTTAGTTAAGTGTTAAGGAGCTTTTCAGGCTGCGCCTGATGCCCCTTAGAAAAAGGTTACTTCATTGTAACACAATGTTCATATATCCTTAAGTCAGGAAGACCCCCACGTCCATGGGGGTCTTCTGCTGTGAGAAAATAAGGGCGCATAGGCAGTTTGTACAAAAATTGTCGAAATTGTTAAAAATGTGTATTTTTTTATATACAATTGGGAAATGAGTTATCCACAAAAATGCGCTCCCAAAAGCTTGCAAAATGGACTTATACACGAAGTTATACACATTATCCACAGAAAAAAGGCATAATTTCCTGGTTTACATAGGTTTTTTCCAGAACGCACGTTTTGGTAAGGAATACCAAAATGTCAGATTTTGTAATACAATTTTGACGGCAGGGGGAGCCGTTTGAGCATGGAGAGAAGAGGTTGGGGAGGTGTTTTTGCCAGCGCGCCCGCCTGCAAAGTGTTGACAAGCAGGACGAACTTCGATAGACTAAACCGGAAAGTAAAAAACGGAGATAAGGTTGGAGGGAGGGAGAGGGATCATGAGGCTGAGAAATATTCCGCGGGCAGATGAGGTAATCTCCAAAAGCAGTTTCGTAGTGCAGGGTCCATCCGGGCAAAAGGGAAAGTGGCAGGATGTTTTTGGCAACGACCATCCCATTTATATAGAAGTGGGGATGGGGAAAGGGAAATTTATTACATCGCTTGCCGCTATGCACCCGGAAATTAATTATATTGGTATTGAGCGTTATACAAGTGTGCTTTTAAGGGCAGTCGAAAAACTGGAGAGCAAAGAGGCGGCGCCGGAGAATCTTCGCTTTTTGTGTATGGATGCAGCAGAGCTTTCGGAGGTATTTGCGGAAGGAGAAATAGGGAAGATATATCTGAATTTTTCGGATCCGTGGCCAAAGGAGCGGCATGCAAAAAGGAGGCTGCCGTCGAGACAGTTTTTGGCGCGTTATGATAAGATCCTCAAAAAAGGCGGAGTGGTGGAATTTAAGACAGATAACCGGGGATTGTTTGACTTTGCGCTGGACGAGGTGGAACCGGCGGGCTGGAAACTGGAATTGTGTACGTATGACCTGCATGGCGACGAGGAGCTGATGCGGGATAACGTAATGACAGAGTACGAGGAAAAGTTTTCTGCGAAAGGCAATCCGATCCATAAAATGGTCATAAGCCGTTAAGGCGGCGCATAGAAATAGAAAAAGACGGTACGGTGAGAAGCCATGAGGAAGGGGAAACTGGAAAGAAATTTGTCTGCCATACTTTATGACAAGCAGCTTTCGGGGAAGAAGCTTCTTAAATTAAGAAAATCGTTTCAGGAGGTTGCACAGACCTTGCAGAACGACCGTAAGAAATAGAGAAGGCAGCTCTTTTGTGAAGCCGGTTCATAAAAGAGCTGCCTTTATTTTACAAATCTTCTGCTTTGAAGCTGCGCTTTTTTAAACGGTAATCCAACAGAAGCCCAAGCAGATAACCGAGAATAGCAACCAGCGGAACGCTGAGGAACATGCCAAGAATGCCGCCGATGTTTCCGCCTAACGTAATGGCGATGATAATCCAAAGAGGTTTCAGCCCGATCGTATCGCCCATGATCTTGGGACCCAGATAGAGTCCGTCAAACTGCTGAAGAACAAGGATTAACACTGCGAATCCCAAAGACTTCAGCGGGCTTATCATGAGCAGTACCAGAACGCCGGGCACAGCGCCGATGAATGGACCGAAATAAGGGATCATATTGGTGATGCCGACAATGACGCTAATCAGCAGCGCGTATTCCAGATGAAAAATATTCATCAGCAAAAAGCAGAGAATTCCGATAATGGTGGAGTCAATGGCTTTTCCTACAATAAATTTTGTAAAAATCAGATAGCATTCTTTCAAGATCATGATGGTCTGCCCAATGTATTTGACCGGGACAAAACTGTACAGAATAAGTTTGATAGAATGCAGAAGATTTTTCTTGTCTGTCAGCATATAGACAGAGACGATGATAGCAATGATGATATTCAGCACCCATTTCACGATATAAACGGAAGCGGAATAAATCACCGGCACGAGATTGCTGGCAAAGTCTTTAATGTAGGAGATGACGTCGGGCAGCGTATCGTTTACAATTTTCCGCACCTCAGACACATCCGTATTCGGCAGGCGCTCCTGCAGGTTGTTGAAGAACTCGTAGGTAAGGGTGTAAAGCTGCGGCAGGCTGTTGATAACCTCTGTGATACTTTTGATGATCTGCGGCACAATGAACAAAATACAGATCGTAATGATACCCAGTACGCACAGGTAGGCAATCACCGTCGCGATCACTTTACAGACTTTCAGGCTTTTGATTTTGCATTTTTCGAAAAAAAAGCATGCAAGCCATCGAATGATCGGATTGAGGATAAATGCGATCAGAATACCAATAATAAATGGCATCAGCACATTCAGGATGCGTGCCAGCCCATCAGAGACCGCATGAGGCGTCATAACGATGCGGACAATCAAAGCGCCGATCGCAATGACGGCAATCGTATAGATGCAAATCGTAAAGTATTGATTATTTGGTAAAAAACGCTGCGGCTGCTTGGGCGTTTTCTGTTTATCCGAAGATTTTGGCGTAAGATTTTCCATATAGCTCCTTCTTTTCAAAGTGACAGATACCGGATGTACTGCTTTTCCACCCGTATCCCGCTCCGTCTGTTTTATAAAATATAGTATAATGTTTTTGGAAAGACGATGCAAGAAGTCTGGTGGATGTTCATAAAAATTTTATATCATGACAAAATTCTTAAAAAAACATGAAAAAGGGCTTGCAATTCTAAAAAGAATATAATATAATACTTTTCGTTCCGATTAATGGCATAAGGAATGCGCGATTAGCTCAGCTGGCAGAGCACCTGACTCTTAATCAGGGTGTCCAGGGTTCGAACCCCTGATCGCGCACGCAAAGTATCGCTTTTGTAGCCGTGGGCTATGGGGGCGGTGCTTTTTTTTCCGTGCGGGCAGCAGGAGTTCATCTGGGAAATATAATCCCACAGACCCCGCAGCATCTTCTTTCTTTGATTTATTTGTCTGCCGGCTGGCTATTATGAAATACTGCCGAATGGCTACGATGGGAAAAGAATATTCAAAGTTTTCGGTAGAATATATGGCGTGCATATGATACTATAAAAAGAAAAGCTTCCTGCTATTTTTAGAAGAAATGGGAGAAATACTTATGAGACGGATGGATTTTCATATTGAAGAGAATGCAAAGCTGCTGACGATCGGGCAAATGGTGGAAGTAAAAGAATATTATGTGCCGGCAGGCTATACGTATATGATCGAGCATGCGATAGGAATGAGCAGGCCGTATCCGTTCGGACAGAGGCTGAAGGTGTTAAGGGGAAAGGTAGCAAGGATCAGCAACGACGGGAAATTCAACATTGCGACCCTGGAATTTGATGAGGATTAGGCGAGGAGAAGGAGTATGGCAGACAAAGTGGATTTTGAAGGAGTGAAGGAGGAGGTAGAGGGGCAGCTTCTGGAGCTGCCGATCATCCAGTACGCGTGGCTTTCCTGCAGCGACATTCCTTTTTCTGAGAATGCGAGGATGATCTGCCAACAGGAGTGCCCGCGTTACGGAAAGAGCTGGTCCTGTCCGCCGGGCGTGGGAACGGTGGAGGAATGTAAGGCGCGGTGCATGAAGTTTGAAGGGGCGTTTGTATTTTCTACGATCGCGGAAGTCAATGATATTATGAACATGGATGAGACATTGGCAACTTTAAAGGGGCATGAGGAGGTAACGCATGAGATTGTGCGGATTCTGGGACAGTATACGAAGGAGACGCTGCCGCTGTCCGGTGATTCCTGTGCGGCATGTGAAAAATGTACCTATCCCGATGCGCCATGCCGCCAGCCGGGGCGGATGGTATCCTGTATCGAGGGATATGGTATTATCGTTCCTCTGCTTGCAGAGAAGGCGGGGATCGATTTTGAAAATGGAAGTAACATTGTAACGTGGTTTGGCATGGTATTATATCGGTAGATATTACGCAGGAAAAGGCAGATGGAGGCAAAGAAATGGAACATACAAACGGGCATGAGTATCCGATGAACTGGTACAAATTTGTGATATATTTGCAATTATTCCTGTCGGCTGCGGTGCGCATCTGGACAGCGAAGCAATATTTTTTCGGCGATTTTTACGGAGGACGGTCTGCGGCGCTGCAAATGTATGCCATATGGGGGAAGCTGCAGGTTTTGGACATCGCTGCGGGGATCGGCAGTGTCGCGCTCGCCTTTTATATGATCGTGGTGAGGCAGAAGCTGTATTATTATAAGAAGAATGTGGAGTGGTATTATTTTATGATTTTTCCGGCAGCCATGCTGATCGATATTGGCTATGTATTTGCAGCGGGAAAAATTACGGGAATTTTAACGGATAATACGCTCGCAAATGTGGTAGTGGTAGTGGAAAGCATGGTTATGGCAGGATTGAATTTTATATACTTCAGAAAGAGAAAAGAGCTGTTTGTAAATTGAGCAGAGGGAAGCAGGAGAATCCTGGTAAAGGGCAGGCGAAAAGGGAAAAGCCAGGGTATTTTGAGGAAGCGCTGGCAGATTTTGTGCATGATTCGGCAAGCGGGGGAGCGATCCGCCATCTGGCGGATCAGGGATATACGACCGACCAGATTATGGAAAGGCTGGATTTCCCGACACCGAGGGCGCGCGTAGAAAAGACTGTTTACCGATATATGACGGATTGCGGGATTTTGCGGGAAACGCTTCCTGTTTTGGAAGAGGATATGCGGCATTTAAGCCTGAAAAATCCCACGGAGCGGGAACTGTGTGCGGCTTTGAGGGCTCGTATTGAACAAAACGGGGAAGAGGCATCCTATGTCTCCTGTCCGTTTTTTCGGGAAAAAAGAAGTGGGGGAAGAGCATTTGCCCGAGCGCTCTCCTGTCTGACTTCACGGGAGATACAATATATAGAAGGCATGCCGCTGCCGGAAAGGATGGCGTATCACAGGCTGAACAGCCGCATGATGGAAATCAGCGTGCAGCTTGCCGTGCATTCTGTATGGGATATGAAATTTTATTTTCTTAACACGCAGGAAGTGCTGTGTGTAGAAAAGGGGAGAAACAAAGGAGAAAGCTGAGGGATGGGATATCTTTATTTGTTGTGTGTGGCAATGATGTTTAGCTTTGGCGGGACCTGTGTTAAACTGATCAGCCCGTATTTTTCGGCGGAATATATTACATTTTTCCGGTTTGTAGTGGGCGTGTTTTTTCTTTTGCTGTTAAAGAAGGGGAAGCGCCAAAGGTTTCAGGAGGGTTTTCGGGATTGCGTGCGGATGTCGATGGGATGGATCCTGTTCGGGGCGGCGGCAAAATGGCTGGCGTATCTGACGGAGAACTATGCATTGTCTCATGGACCGTCCTATGGGAATATTGTGACACAGCCGGCGCAGACCACATTTCTTACACTGGCAAGTGTGTTTCTTTTCAAGGAGAAATTGTCCCCAAAGAAGATAATTTGTATTATTTTCTGTATGTGCGGGGTATTGTGTATTTCCTGGAACGGGCGCCTGGTGTCTGAGTTTTTCCAGGAGAATATTTTGCTGACGGGGCTCTTTATCTTGTCCGGGATGTGTGCGGGAAGCCATGTTCTGGCACAGAAAATGATTGCGGACAAGATGGATATTATTGACAGCAATCTGTCTATTTTTTCAATCTCCGCTTTGTTTGCCCTGATCCCGGTGGTTCCCTCCACAATGGGAGGCGCTTTGGCGGGGATACAGCCGGGGATACCGTGTCTGCTGGCGATCCTGGCGTTTGGCTTTATAACGGGAATCGGATTTTACCTGAACGCAAAGGCGATTCCGCTGGTGCCGTTTTATATGGTGCCGATCATCCAGAGTACGATGGCGATTTTTGCGATCCTCTGGGGCGTACTGTTTTTCCATGAAAGCATCAGCGTTTATATTATTGGCGGGACAGCGGCATTTCTGGTGGGGCTGATCGGGCTTCAGGTATGCAAATAATGTTTGAAAATAGAAATAGTTTTGGAAAAATTTTACGAAATTAATTGATGTATTGGTCAATAAGGTATAGAATGGATCATATAATATAAGAATATGGAGATTGCATATGAACCCTCAGTTAAAAAACAGCTTTCTCGAAGAAATTTGTGATATTATCGAATTAATCAGTCCGTCGATGGACGATTATTTGTATGTCCTGGATTTAAAAAATGATTTTTTTTATATCTCGCAGGAGGCAACCCAAAGGTTTGCTATGGAAAGCAATGCGTTCCATGACCTGATGGAGACGCATAAGAAATTTGTGTACCCGGATGACCTGCCAAGACTGCAGAAAGAGCTGCAGAAGCTTTTTTCTGGGGAGTGCGTATCCCATGATATGATCTATCGCTGGTTATCAAAGGAGGGGGAGCCGATCTGGATTAACTGCAGGGGGCAGGTTATCCAGGAAGCGGACGAGGTGCTCTATATGGTAGGCTGTATCAACGAGGTGGGGATGCGGCAGATTGCGGATAATACCAGCGGGCTGCTGGGCGAGACAGGGCTGAAGGAATTTTTAAGCCAGGTAAAGAAGATGCCGAGGGGGTATTTCATACGCTTTGGCATTGACGACCTGAAGGGAATTAACGCGAGGCTGGGCGTGGAGTATGGGGACATGATTCTGCGCAAGACGGCGGAATGTATCTCCGAGTGTATGTATCCAGGGCAGAAGCTGTACCGGATTCTCGGCGATGAGTATATGGTTCTGGATTTTGAGGATGGAAATGCCGAGGAAGCGCATGAGCTTTACCGTACGATCCGGCAGCGGGTGGAACAGTTTGTGATGGATAATAATTATGAGGTAGTATTTACGTTATCCGGCGGGTTGATCCAGTGTAAAGATATTGATGATTTTTCCTACAGCAATATCATGAGGTTTACGGAGTTTGCGCTGGATGAGGCAAAACGGCAGGGAAGAAACCGCTGCTATTTATTCCGGCAGGAGGATTATGAGAGGTTTCTGAAAAAAAGAGAACTGATGCGCCTCCTGAGACAGGCTGTCAATAATAATTTCGAGGGCTTCAAGGTATTTTACCAGCCGCTGTTTTCGGTTCACAATAATATGCTCTACGGGGGAGAGGCGCTGATGCGGTTTTACACAGAGGAGAGGGGAATGGTGTCACCGGAAGAGTTTATTCCGATCCTGGAGGAGACAGGGCTGATTATTCCGGCGGGACGCTGGATTTTAAATCAGGCGCTGCAGGCATGCAGGAACTTCTGTGAGTATATTCCCAATTTCCACATTAATATTAATATATCCAATATTCAGATTATGAAGAGTAATATTGGCGGGGAGATCCTCGAGGCAGTGGGAAAATATAAGATCCGCCCTTCGCAGCTTACGGTGGAGCTGACAGAGAGCAAGCTGCTGGAGTCGGATTACCGTTTTACCAATATATGGAGCCGTTTAAAAGGCGCCGGTATTGAGTTGGCGCTGGATGATTTTGGGACAGGCTATTCAAATTTCCGTTATATTACAGAGCTGAAGCCGGATATTATTAAGATTGACCGTACCTTTACGGTAAAGGCGCTGGAAAATGAGTTTGAATATGAGCTGCTTTCGCTTTTTTCGAAAATGGCGCACGATCTGAAGTTAAAGATTTGTATGGAAGGAATTGAGTGCGAACAGGAGAAGGAGATAATTTGCCGTCTGCTTCCCGATTTTATTCAGGGATTTTATTTTGGGCGGCCCTGTTCCTATGAGCAGTTTGAAGAACAGTTTTTAAAGGGGCATGATTTTGAAGCGTAGTGATTGGAAAAAAAGAATATTTTCCGCTGTGGCAGGAATACTAATTATTATATTGCTGTCCGCAGGGGTACAGGCAAAAGAGAACAAAAAACAGATGGCAGCATCTGTTTTTTTGCAAAATAGTGTTTTTGCCGGATTTATCAGGGACTTTGTGCCAAGAGATTTTTGGTCTGGCATGGGCGGCGAAAGCGGGCGGCAGATGAGAATAGAGGGAATGCGGTTTTTTGCCGAAAAGATGAAAGAACTGCCGGATTCTGAGAAGGAAACGGAAGAATCCGCTGAAATCCGTGAGGCAGAACAGCCTGGGACGGGGAATGAGGTACAGACAACAGACATTATATTTGCCGGCGATTCCAGAGTTGTAGGGATGGCGTCTGCGGGCGGCTATCATTATGTGGGCGAGATCGGGATAGGCTATTACTGGCTGACCGGCGAAGGCGCGGGCTGGTTATCCTCCGAGATGGCGGCGTATCCGGGGGCGGCGGTGGTTTTTTGCTTTGGCATCAACGACCTGGGCAATATCGGCGCATATATCGCGTATTATCAGACGCTGCTTGCCCAGTACCCGGACAGGCAGATCTATTTTATGTCGGTCAATCCCGTGAATGAGGCGGCGGCAGCCGCCAGCGGTTATACGGTGAATAACGCGATGATTGAAGGATTTAATGCCAGCCTGATGGATGCGTTCCCGGACAGATATATCGATGTTTACGGTTACCTGATGGCGGGCGGGTTTGGCACGGCGGACGGGATTCATTATGATGTGGGAACCTACGCGAATATACAGAATTATACATTGCTGATGGTCAATGCGATGCAGGGATATTTTTGATTTGAGCCGCGGCAAATGCGGTATGGGAGGCAGAAATGAAAAAAGTCGGGATGATATTGGAAGGCGGCGGACAGCGGGGGATTTTTACCAGCGGGGTTCTGGATTATCTCATGGAGCAGAAAGTGCAGGTGCCTTATGTGATCGGCGTGTCGGCGGGCGCTTGCAATGCAGTGGATTATGTGTCGAACCAGATTCTGCGGACGAAGGAATGTATGCTGGACGCACAGATGGATTATGAGCTGTATGGAATGAAGACGATGGTAAAAACCAGGTATTTTATGAACATGGACCTGATTTTCGACCAGTTTCCGAAGCAGGATTATCCGTTTGACTTTGAGGCGTATGCCAGGTCTTCCACCAGATGCCTGCTGGCGGCAACAGACTGCCGCACCGGAAAGGCGGAATTTATCGAGGAATATAAGAACAGGGACAGAATGATGGCGGCATGCAGGGCGTCTTCCAGCCTGCCCTTTGCGGCGCCGATGGTGGAGATCGACGGGGTTCCCATGCTGGATGGCGGGATCGCGGATTCGGTGCCTGTCCGCAAAGCGATTGACGATGGATATGATTATAATATTATTATATTGACACGAAAGAGAGGATATTATAAAAAACAGGGCAGTAAATCGGTAAAGCTGGCAAAGATGTATTATCATCGTTATCCCAAGCTGGTGCGCGCGTTAAACCGGCGCAGTTATGTCTATAACCGGACAATGGAGCTGATTGAGAACCGGGAACGGCACGGCAAAGATTTTGTGATCCGCCCAGGCGTATCCTGTGTTGGCAGGACAGAGAGGAACCTCGAAAGGCTGGAGGATTTTTACTGGCATGGCTATGAGACGGCAAAGGAAGCATATTCGGCGCTCATGAGGTGGATGGAGCAAAGAGAAACCTGCGCAGGCGGCAGGTAAGGATGCG
>CAZAQD010000011.1:0-13126 GCA_964487425.1 uncultured Marvinbryantia sp.
GGCGTGCTGTTTTTGGACGAGCTGCCGGAGTTTTCCCGGGAGGCGCTGGAGATTTTGCGCCAGCCGCTGGAGGATAAGCAGGTATGGGTGGCGCGCGCAGGGGGAGCCTGCTGTTTTCCTTCTAATATTATGCTGGTAGCGGCGATGAACCCGTGTCCGTGCGGCTACTATCCGAACATGGACAAATGCACCTGCACCCGCGGCGCGATTGAGAAATACCAGAGCCGTATCAGCGCCCCTTTATTGGAACGGATTGATGTCACGGTGGAAGTATCGCCGGTGGGATACCGGGAGTTAAATGGAGCAGGGGAAAACGAAGGCACCGGCGCAATCAGGGAGCGCGTGATGAGGACCCTTGCGATCGAGCGGGAAAGGTATCGGCACACGCCGTTTCGCTTCAATGCCGATTTAAACGGCGCTGGTATCGAAACATACTGCTTTCTGGGAAAAGAGGAAAGGCAGTTTATGAAGGAGGCGTTTGAAAAGCTCAGCCTTAGCGCAAGGTCGTACCACCGCATCCTGAAGGTGGCGAGAACCATAGCGGATATGGAGGAGGCGGAAAGGATTGCCATTTGCCATCTGCAGGAGGCGCTGTGCTACCGGAGTATTGGCAAAGGAGACTGGATGGGGAGGTGAACGGATGGAAAAGGACTGGTTCTGGCTGTGCAGCGTTCCGGGAATTTACAGAAAGGACAAAAAGCTGCTGCTGCAGTATTTTGGTTCGCCAAAGGAGGCGGCGGGCGCGCCGTTGGGGGAAATTATGCGGCTTCCGTTTTTAAGGGAGGAGCAGAAAAAGAGGCTGGCGGAGCATAAAAAGAAATTTTGTGCGGAGACAGAATATCATAAGTGCCGCGAAAAGGGAATAGAATTTATCAGCTATGAAAACCCGGCGTATCCGGGGCGGCTTTTAGAGATCAGCGATTATCCCTACGGTTTGTTTGTAAAGGGACAAGTCCCGCAGGCGAAAGAGCGGTGCGTTGCCGTGGTCGGGGCAAGAATGTGCAGCAATTACGGAAGGAGCATGGCGAGAGAATTGGCGGCAAAGCTGGCGGAAAATGGGATTGGGATTGTAAGCGGGCTGGCGTATGGCGTGGATAGCGCGGCGCAGTCCGCGTGCCTGGAAGCGGGCGGAAGGAGCTATGGAGTGCTGGGAAGCGGGGTGGACATCTGTTACCCGCGGGAACATGCGGCATTGTACGGGCAGTTGATATGCCGGGGCGGCGTCCTTTCCGAGTATCCGCCCGGCGCCGGGGCACTTCCGCTGCACTTTCCCATGCGCAACCGGATTATCAGCGGGCTTGCGGATATGGTGATTGTTGTGGAGGCAAAAAAGAAAAGCGGCTCTCTGATTACGGCGGATATGGCGCTTGACCAGGGGAGGGATGTGTATGCGTTTCCGGGGCGGATCGGGGATCTGTTAAGCGCAGGATGCAACCGCCTGATCGCCCAGGGAGCGGGAATTATTACGGATATTGACGCTTTTTTAGAGGAAAGCGGAATAATTCTGAAAAATATGAAAAAAAAGAAAAATTGTAATATTATACTTGCAGAAGTAGAAAATATGGTGTATAGTTGTCTGGATTCTCGGCCAAGAAGCCTTCACAGGATCGCGGAGGAGGCAGCGCTCCCTGTAAATCAGGTGCTGAGCGCTCTGGGCAGCCTTCTGGTGAAAGGGTTGGCTGTGGAGGTGTCGAAGAATTATTATGTGAGGGAATGAAATGAACTCTTATAACGGGAGGCATTATTATGGCAAAATATTTAGTGATCGTGGAATCTCCGACGAAAGTGAAGACGATAAAAAAATTTCTGGGTTCGAACTATACAGTGGCAGCGTCAAACGGACATATCCGTGATCTGCCGAAAAGCCAGCTTGGAATCGATGTAGAACATGATTATGAGCCGAAGTATATTACGATACGCGGGAAAGGCGAGCTTTTGGCGGGGCTTCGCAAGGAAGTGAAGAAGGCGGATAAAGTATATCTGGCAACCGACCCGGACCGTGAAGGGGAAGCGATAAGCTGGCATTTGTCCCATGCGCTGAAGCTGGACAAGAGCAAAATGCGCCGCATTACGTTTAATGAGATTACGAAAAACGCGGTTAAAGCTTCGCTGAAAAATGCCCGGGATATCGATATGAACCTTGTGGATGCGCAGCAGGCAAGGAGGATTCTCGACCGCATGGTTGGGTACGAGATCAGCCCTCTTTTGTGGGAAAAGGTAAAAAGAGGTTTAAGCGCCGGGCGTGTACAGTCGGTGGTGCTGCGGCTGATCGGCGACAGGGAGGATGAGATCAACGCCTTCATCCCGGAGGAGTACTGGACGCTGAATGTCAACCTGAAGGTAAAAGGGGAAAAGAAACCGCTGGAAGCAAAATTTTATGGTACGGATAAGGAAAAGATAACGATTCATTCCAGGGAAGAGCTGGATAAAATCCTTGACGCCATAAAAGAAGAAACGTACGTCGTGACGGATGTGAAAAAGGGCGAGAGGATACGCAAGGCGCCGCTGCCGTTTACGACCAGTACGCTGCAGCAGGAAGCCTCTAAGGTACTGAACTTTTCCACACAGAAGACGATGCGTATTGCCCAGCAGCTTTATGAGGGCATTGATATAAAGGGGAACGGCGCCGTTGGTTTGATTACGTACCTGCGTACCGATTCTGTGCGTATCGCAGAGGAAGCAGACCAGGCGGCGAAGGATTACGTGAAGGCGAATTACGGCGAGCAGTATGTGGGCAGGACCTCGGCGGAAAAAAGCAACGGCAAAAAAATCCAGGATGCGCATGAAGCGATCCGCCCCAGCGACATTGCCAGGACGCCGCTTCTTGTAAAAGATTCGCTGTCAAGGGACCAGTTCCGCCTGTACCAGTTGATCTGGAAGCGGTTTGCCGCAAGCAGGATGGAATCCGCCCGCTATGAGACGACTTCTGTAAAAATCGGAGCCGGGGAATACCGTTTTACCGTGGCCGCCTCCAGGCTGCTCTTTGAGGGCTTTATGGCGGTTTATGTACAGGATTCCGATGAGGAAGAAAAAGGCAATGTGACGCTTGGCGCTATTTCCAAAGATTCCGTGCTGAGCCTGAAGGATGTGGATGCAAAGCAGCATTTTACACAGCCGTCCCCTCATTATACGGAGGCGGCGCTTGTGAAGACGCTGGAAGAACTGGGGATCGGGCGTCCCAGCACATACGCGCCGACGATCACGACGCTGCTTGCCAGAAGATATGTCGTAAAAGAAAACAAAAATATTTATATGACAGAGCTTGGAGAAGTTGTCAACAATATGATGAAGAGGGCGTTTCCGAGTATTGTCGATGTGAATTTTACCGCCAATATGGAGATGCTGCTGGATAAGGTGGCAGAGGGCTGCGTGAACTGGAAAACGGTTGTCAGCAATTTCTATCCAGACCTGGACGAAGCGGTAAAAGCGGCAGAAAAAGAACTGGAAGCCGTGAAAATAGAAGATGAAGTGACGGACGTTGTCTGTGAAAATTGCGGGCGCAATATGGTAATTAAATATGGTCCTCACGGGAAATTCCTTGCGTGCCCGGGCTTTCCTGAGTGCCGCAATACGAAGCCGTACCTGGAAAAGGTGGGAATCGCGTGTCCGAAATGCGGAAAGGACGTCGTGATCCGCAAAACGAAAAAGGGCAGAAGATATTATGGGTGCGAGGCGAATCCTGAATGTGATTTTATGTCCTGGCAGAAGCCGTCTGAGGAGAAGTGCCCGGAATGCGGCGGTTATATGCTGGAGAGGGGGAATAAGCTGATGTGCGCGGATGCACAGTGCGGTTATGTAAAAAACAGAAAAAAGAATAGAAACTATTTGATAAATTGAAAAAATTTTGTTAGAATAGTAGTATCAATGCGAGCGCTTTGGTAGAAATGTGTGAAAATTAGTTAGGAGGAACGAAATGAGTGTACAGTTGCTGGATAAAACGAGAAAAATCAACAAACTGCTTCATAACAATAGCTCCAGTAAGGTGGTTTTCAATGACATTTGCAAGGTTCTGACAGATATTCTGGATTCTAACATTCTGGTCATCAGCAAGAAAGGCAAAGTGTTAGGCGTAAGTATCAGCGGCAGGATAGAAGAGATACATGAGCTGATGGAGGATAAGGTGGGAACGTTCATTGACCCTCTGCTGAATGAGAGGCTTTTAGGCGTGCTTTCAACAAAAGAAAATGTAAACCTGGAAACTCTGGGATTCACCGGAGACAATGTAAAGAAATATCAGGCGATTATTAATCCAATCGATATCGCAGGCGAGCGGCTTGGCACCGTATTTATGTACAAGTACGACGAACCATATACGATCGATGATATCATACTCAGCGAGTATGGAACGACGGTGGTCGGGCTGGAGATGATGCGCTCGGTCGACGAAGAGAGCGCGGAGGAAAACCGCAAGATACAGATTGTAAAATCAGCGATTGGGACGCTGTCGTTTTCCGAGCTGGAAGCGATTATACATATTTTCGAGGAATTGGATGGCAACGAGGGCATCCTGGTCGCAAGCAAGATTGCGGACCGGGTGGGCATTACAAGATCGGTTATTGTAAACGCCCTGCGCAAATTTGAAAGTGCAGGCGTGATTGAATCCAGGTCCTCCGGGATGAAGGGGACTTACATCAAAGTACTCAACAGTATGATTTTTGAGGAACTGGACGAGATTAAAAAGCACAGAAAAGAATAGGAAAAAGACGGCAAAAGGACTGCGTTGGCAGTTCTTTTTCTGTTCATATAAATTTCAAAAATGAGAAAAAAAGAGAAAATAAGAGAAAATAAGAGAAAACAAGAAAAAAATCTAAATTAATCGGAATGTATAAAGTTGCACAATTTACATATATTGACTAATATAAGCATATGGTTAGCACTCAACGAAAGTGAGTGCTAATAAATCAAAAATGGAGAGTTTATTTAAAGGAGGAGATCAAATGAAGTTAGTACCTTTAGGCGACAGAGTCGTATTAAAGCAATTTGAAGCAGAAGAAACTACAAAATCAGGCATTATCCTGGCAGCAAAATCCCAGGAAAAACCGCAGCAGGCAGAAGTGATCGCAGTAGGGCCTGGCGGACTGGTTGACGGGAAAGAAGTTACCATGCAGGTAAAAGCGGGGGATAAAGTCATTTATTCCAAATATGCCGGAAATGAAGTAAAGCTTGGTGATGAGGAATATATCATTGTAAAACAGAATGATATCCTTGCAGTTGTAGAATAAAAACAGAGAAAACAAAAACAGGAGGAGATTTATCATGGCAAAAGAGATTAAATATGGTTCAGAGGCAAGAGCAGCCTTAAAAGCCGGCGTTGATAAGCTGGCAGATACAGTAAAGGTGACATTGGGACCGAAGGGCAGAAATGTGGTACTGGACAAACAGTTCGGCGTTCCGCTTATCACAAACGACGGCGTGACGATTGCAAAAGAGATCGAGCTGGAAGACGCTTTTGAGAATATGGGCGCACAGTTGGTAAAGGAAGTAGCGACCAAGACCAATGATGTGGCAGGAGACGGTACAACGACAGCTACCGTGCTGGCACAGTCGATGATTCAGGAAGGGATGAAGAACCTGGCGGCAGGCGCAAACCCGATCGACCTGCGCAAGGGAATGAAGAAGGCTACCGATACAGCGGTTGAAGCGATTGCAGCTATGAGCAGAAAGGTAAACAGCAAGCATCAGATGGCAAGGGTTGCATCCATTTCAGCAGGGGATGACGAAGTTGGGAATATGGTAGCGGACGCAATGGAAAAGGTTTCCAATGACGGCGTTATCACGATCGAAGAGTCTAAGACCATGAAAACAGAGCTGGACCTTGTGGAAGGTATGCAGTTTGACAGAGGTTATATTTCCGCATATATGGCAACGGATACAGAGAAGATGGAAGCAGTTTTGGATGATCCGTTCATTCTGATTACAGACAGAAAGATTTCTGTGATCCAGGATATCCTGCCGCTTCTGGAGCAGATCGTGCAGTCCGGCAGAAAGCTGCTGATTATTGCTGAGGATGTTGAAGGCGAGGCACTTACCACTCTGATCGTAAACAAGTTAAGAGGTACGTTCAATGTAGTAGCTGTAAAGGCTCCGGGTTACGGTGACAGAAGAAAAGAGATGCTCAAGGACATCGCGATTCTCACCGGCGGCGAAGTGATCTCAGAGGAGCTGGGACTGGAACTGAAAGATACGACAATCGATATGCTGGGACGCGCAAAATCTGTAAAGGTTGCAAAAGAGACTACGGTTATCGTTGACGGCGCAGGCAATACAGAGGATATCCAGGCGAGAGTCGGACAGATCAAAGCGCAGATTGAGGAGACGACATCGGAATTTGACAAAGAGAAGCTGCAGGAGAGACTTGCGAAGCTGGCTGGCGGAGTGGCAGTGATCCGTGTGGGCGCGGCGACTGAGACAGAGATGAAGGAAGCAAAGCTTCGTATGGAAGATGCGCTGAATGCGACAAGAGCAGCAGTTGAGGAAGGAATTGTAGCAGGAGGCGGTTCTGCTTACATTCATGCGGCAAAAGAGGTAGAAAAGCTGGTAGAGAGCCTGGAAGGCGACGAGAAGACAGGTGCGAAGGTAATTTTGAAGGCTCTGGCATCTCCGCTTTACCAGATTGTACAGAATGCCGGACTTGAGGGCGCGGTGATCGTGAATAAGGTTATGGAGTCGGAAGCGGGATACGGCTTCGATGCATATAAGGAAGAGTATGTCGATATGGTAAAAGCCGGCATTCTTGATCCGGCAAAAGTTACCAGGAGCGCGCTGCAGAACGCGACCAGCGTTGCATCCACATTCCTGACAACCGAATCCTGTGTTGCCAATATTAAGGAGGATGTACCTCCGATGCAGCCGGGTATGCAGGACGGTATGATGTAAATTAAGAAAAAACAGATTCTGTGGGGACACTTGTAAAATCTTTTTGCAAGTGTCCTTTGATTATGCTATACTATAGGGAAAGATTTTAATGGAGGAAGAACGATGAGTGATTTGTATACGGAAGTGATTGTCAAGAGGAAAGCGACAACGGAAGATTTGGTAAAAAAAGCGCTTTTAATCGCCGTGACGGTGCTGTGTTTTCTGGCAGTATTCTGGCTGGGATGGATTGCCCTGGTTCTGCTGGCAGCGGCAGCGGTGGCTGATTATCTCTTACTTCCATCCTTTAATCTGGAGTATGAATACCTGTATGTGAACGGGGAGCTGGATGTAGATAAGATTATGTCCAAGCAGAAGAGAAAAAGAGTCTATACAATGGATATCAAGGCGCTGGAGCTCCTTGCCCCCTCCAACTCGCATGAGCTGGATTATTACAACAAGAAAAAAGATCTGAAAACATACGATTTTTCTTCCAGGGAAGAGGGAGCGAAGACCTATACGATGATTGTCAAAGGGGAAAAGGAGCTGGAGAAGGTAATCTTTGAGCCGAATGACATTATTTTGAAGGACATGAAAAGGGTGGCTCCCAGAGAGGTAAATATTTAGGGAAAATTTGTAAAACCGATTATTGACAGTGCAATTTATATTTGATAGAATAGCGGGAAATATACAGAATATATAGGAGGATATTATGGGCTGCATTATAGGCGAAGGCATAACATTTGATGACGTATTATTGGTTCCGGCATATTCAGAGGTGATTCCTAACCAGGTGGATCTCTCGACATACCTGACAAAGAGGATTAAGCTGAATATCCCGATGATGAGTGCAGGGATGGATACTGTTACGGAGCATAGGATGGCGATTGCTATGGCACGGCAGGGCGGTATCGGAATCATTCATAAAAATATGTCCATTGAACAGCAGGCAGAAGAGGTGGACAAGGTAAAACGTTCTGAGAATGGGGTTATTTCCGATCCCTTCTATTTATCACCGGACAATACATTGGCAGACGCCAATGAATTAATGGCGAAGTTCCGCATCTCCGGCGTTCCGATTACTGAAAACGGAAAGCTGGTAGGTATCATTACAAATCGTGATTTAAAATTCGAAGAAGATTACTCAAAGTTAATTAAAGACTGTATGACCTCGGAGGACCTCGTGACGGCAAAGGTGGGCATCACGCTGGAAGAGGCAAAAAAGATCCTGGGAAAAGCAAGAAAAGAGAAGCTTCCGATTGTGGACGATGAGAATAACTTAAAAGGGCTGATTACCATTAAGGATATTGAAAAACAGATCAAGTATCCGAATTCTGCAAAGGATGAGCAGGGAAGACTTCTCTGCGGCGCGGCTGTCGGGATTACAGCCAATTGCCTGGAGAGAGTGGAAGCGCTGGTAAACGCCCATGTAGACGTTGTGGTCCTTGACTCTGCACACGGACATTCCATGAATGTAATTAATTGTGTAAAGATGATTAAGGAGAAGTATCCGCAGCTTCAGGTGATTGCCGGGAATGTGGCAACGGGAGACGCGACAAAGGCTTTGATTGAAGCGGGCGTGGATGCCGTTAAGGTTGGAATCGGACCGGGCTCTATCTGTACGACCCGTGTGGTTGCGGGGATTGGCGTTCCTCAGATTACGGCAGTTATGGACTGCTATGAGGCGGCAAAAGCATCCGGCATCCCGATTATCGCGGATGGCGGGATTAAGTACTCCGGCGATATGACAAAAGCGATTGCGGCAGGCGCAAACGTGTGTATGATGGGAAGTATTTTTGCGGGCTGTGATGAGAGCCCGGGAACCTTTGAACTTTATCAGGGAAGAAAGTATAAAGTGTACCGTGGTATGGGTTCCATCTCCGCTATGGAGAACGGAAGCAAAGACCGCTATTTCCAGACAGATGCAAAGAAGCTGGTACCGGAAGGCGTGGAAGGGCGCGTTGCGTACAAAGGCAGTGTGGAAGATACCGTATTCCAGCTCCTCGGAGGCCTGCGCTCCGGTATGGGATACTGCGGAACGCCAACCGTTGAGGAATTGAAGGAGCGGGGAAGATTTGTGAAAATTTCAGCAGCGTCCTTAAAGGAATCCCATCCCCATGATATTCATATTACAAAAGAGGCGCCGAATTACAGTGTTAATGAATAATTATATAGAAGCGATTAGAAACCGCGAAGAGGTAAGAAAAAATCTGATAGCGCTCAGAAGCGCCACAAAAGAGGAAGAACAGAGAAAGGCCCTTGCTTATTATTTAGCAGGGGATTTCTCTGTGTTTACACAGCTGTTGCAGCATGAGGACCCGAAGGTGAGGAAAAATGCCGTATTGCTTTTGGGCGATATGGAGTGCGATGATATGTGCCCCCTGATATGGGAGGCGTATGAGCGGGAAGAGACTTTGTTTGTGCGGGCGGACTATATAAAAGCGCTGGGACGGCTGGCGTGCGCTCCTTACGCGGAAAAGATGAAGAAGAAGATGGAAGAACTGTCCAAGAAGGAGCCGCTGCCCGAAGAAGAAAAGCATTTGCGCGAGGAATATCTTCAGTTAAAAGCGGCAGTGCTGCGCTGTGAACCGCCGGCGAAGCATAAGTTTACCGGTTACGGACAGATACATGAGGTGATTCTGCTGACAAACCGCAACCACAGGGACGTGACACGAAGGCAGCTTACCGAAGAAAACGTAAAGCTTCTGGCGGGCGGCATGAGGTTTCGTACCGGAAGATTGAAGGAAATTCTGCAGATCAGGACTTATTCGGAGCTGCTTTTTACCATAAGCGGGAAGCGGCTGCTGGAAGGAAGCCCGGAGCATATGGCAGTCCAGATATCGGAGACGGGACTGCTGGAATTTTTGCGGGAGAACCATGCCGGAAAGCCGCCGTTTTATTTCCGCCTGGAGATAAAAGGAGCGATGCCGCAGGAGCAGAAGGCAGACCTGGTGAAGAAGCTTTTTGCAGCCATTGAAAAGCATAGCAAGGGACAGCTTTTAAACGCGACGTCGGGCTATGAACTGGAGCTTCGGCTGGTCGGCAATAAGGAAGGAAAGTTTGTTCCGCTGCTGAAGCTGTTTACGCTGCCTGACCGGCGTTTTGCGTATCGCAGGGAATGCCTGCCGACTTCTATCGCGCCGGTAAACGCCGCGCTGATTATGGAGCTGTCAAAAGAATATCTGAAAGAGGACGCACAGGTATTGGATCCCTTCTGCGGCGTGGGGACAATGCTGATTGAACGGCATAAGCAGATGCGTACAAAGTCGATGTATGGGATAGATATTCTGGAAGAAGCGGTGGAAAAAGCGCGGACGAACGCAAAAGAGGCGCATGTGGCGGTGAATTACATTAACAGGGACTTTTTTGATTTCCGGCACAGCTACCTTTTTGATGAGATTGTAACCAACATGCCGGGCGTCGGAAAGGGCAGGGATATCGGCGAAGTGGCTGCCATATACAGGCGTTTCTTCGACAAAATCCAGGAGGTGGCGAAGCCCGGAGCCGTGCTCATCCTTTATCATTCTATGGAAAAGCTCATCACGCAGTGCCTGGACGGGAATTATCGGCTTTTGCGAAATGCCTGCCTGAATGAACGGGAAGGCAGTTATGTATCTATTATCAGATATGATCCGTAGGGAAAAATCCAGCAAAAAAATTTAAAAAAATGTTGACAAACAAAAGCGAATAGTGTATAGTACCTATTGTCGCTGAGTGATACGCAAAAGATCAAAGAAAGCGGCAATAGAAATGCGCGAGTGGCTCAGTTGGTGGAGCGCGACCTTGCCAAGGTCGAGGCCGCGGGTTCGAGTCCCGTCTCGCGCTTCTTTTTTTGTCTGAAAAGAAATGCCATCCGGAAGAAACGGCTGTCTGGATGGCATTTTCTGTCTGTATTCTATCTGTCATGTCATGCATATGAAATGAAAGTCCGGGAGCTCCAAAATATTACAAGAAAAAATCGTCAAATGGTACAAAAAAGCGAAAAAAGAAAGAAAACATAGTTGAATTTGCACAAATGAAATGTTAGTATATACTATAACGATAAAGTATAAATTTATAAACGAATAAATCCGTATTGTTAAAGTAAGGGGGTTAGAAAATGAAAAGAAAACAATTGTTGTTGCGTGTTTTGATGGTATCTATGATGCTTGGCGGTATCATGGCGCCGGCATATGCGGAGGAAGAGGGCGCAGCCGTGAGCGAAGCGGCGGAAACGGAAGCGCCGGTAACAGAGGCGCCAGAGACCGAAGCAGCGGTAACGGAAGCGCCGGTAACAGAGGCGCCAGAGACCGAAGCGGCGGTAACGGACGCGCCGACAACGGAATCAGAAGCGCCGGCAACGGAATCGGAAGCGCCGGAGACAGAAGCCGGAACACCAAAGACGGAAGAAGCGGCGACGGAGACCGAAGCAGCGGACGCGCCGGAGACAGAGGAAACGACAGAATTTTCTGTCTCAGAGGTTATGGCGGAAAAGGAGGAAGAGGACACAGAAGCAATGACGGAAGCGCTGTTCCTGTGCGGATATGCGCAGGTGAAGAAGGGGACGCCGGTATATGGAGCAAAGATATCCGCCGGGGAAGTAAGAGAAGGCTCCTTTACAGAGAAATCCATTGTGTATGTGCTGGAACGCTCGCAGCAGGATGAGGATGACAATGAGGAAAATGACTGGATGCATATTGTGTTTGCCGTTGACAGAAATGGAGTGACAGAGACGAAAGAAGGTTATGTCCGCGCAGAGGCATTGCTGCCATATGGAGAAGAAGAGGCAAAGAGCCTGGCTGCTTCTCTGAGTGGAAACGCTGCGCATGTGCTTTATCAGGGGAATGCGCAGATTCCGTTAGTTCCGGCAGCGTTTGAGGAGAAAGAGCCGGAATCAGAACAGGAAACGGCGGAAACGCAGGATGCGGTACAAAAGGTATATGAAATATCGGCAACATGGGAAAATGAGACGCTGGGAATCGGGGACCTGGTTACGCTGAGCGCGCTGTGCGGGGCAAAGGACAAGGTGATCTGGCAGAGCAGCGAAGACGGGGAGGTATGGACGGAAATTGCAGAGGGAACGACTTATACATATGAGCTGACAGAGGAAAATTATCGTTTGAGCTTACGCGCGGCAGCAGAAGAAAGCACAGACGCCGGGGAGGGAGAATAAGATGAAGTTTGGCAAAAAGATGGCGTGGAGGAAAATATTGGCGCTTGTCCTGGCGTTTATGCTGAGCATACCCTGGAGCGCGCTGGCGGAATCAGCGGCAGAGGGGAATACCACGGCGGAAGCGGCGGCAGAGACAACAGGGACGACGGATGAGGAAGAAGTGCCGGTTACCGGAAAAGGAAACGGGGAAGCGGGAAATATATTTTCAGCGTCCGGGTTTCTTGGCGGTTACACGGTAAGCTTTTATCAGGTCGATCCGCAGGAGGAAGAGGTTCCGGCGAACAACCTGATTGCGGAATATAGCGATGTGGAGTTTGGCTCATCTTTTTCCGAACAGGTGGAGGAGCTGAAAAAAGAATATCCGCAATATGCAGATGTGGAGTGGACGATAGAGGAAGCAGAGATTACGAATAATCTGGTTGTATGGGCGGCAAGCGAAGAGGCGGCGCAGATCGGGGAAGAGACCTATCTCACGCTCCAGGCGGCAATTGACGCGATAAAGGCCGGCGGGGCAAAAGGAAATGAGATTCTTTTGCTGAGAGATGTCGAGGAAAATATCAGTTCTGAATCCGTAGATTATACACTGGATATGCAGGGGCATACCGTTTCGGCGCCGACGGGAAGTACGACGCGTGTGTATACGATCAGCGGCGGTACAGTGATACTGAAAAACGGTACAATTACCGGGGGAAATACGTCAACGTCAACAAATTATGGAGCCGGGCTGGCAATCCTTGCAGGCGCAAATGTTACGGCGGACAAGCTGGTTATTACTGAAAATAAAACAATTAATGCAGCAAAAGGCGGAGGGCTGTATATCAATGCATCCACTGCCAGTATGACGAATTGTACGGTTTCCGGTAACGTGTCCGAGAACGACAATGGTGGTATTTTCTTGGAAAACGGCGCAGCACTGACGGCGGATTATCTGCAGGTGAGCGGAAACAGCGCACAGGGAAGCGGCACATGGGGCGCCGGAATTTCGCTGGAGGGCGCTGAAAATTCACACTGCACCCTGAAGCTTACCAACTCCAGTATCAGCGGGAACAGCGCGACAGGCAGCGGCGGCGGTATTTATATGCAATACAGCGACCTGGAGATTACGGATTCACAGATTGAAGG
>CAZAQD010000011.1:13226-24300 GCA_964487425.1 uncultured Marvinbryantia sp.
GACGAGACGGGAGAGTTTGAAGAGTGTAGCTTTACGGACAATCGTATAGGCAGCACGATCTATATAGACGGAAACGACATTAAGCTGACCAACTGCCGGATCGAAGGCAATGACGCGGGCAAAAAAGAAGCAGGGGCGGTTTATGTGAAAAACTGTATGGCGTTTCTGACAGATACCGTCGTGACAGGAAATGTGGGAACACAGACCGGCGGAATCATGGTGGTGAAAACGAAATATATGACAAATATTCATATGTCCGGCGGCGCCCTGTACGGTAACATCGCCTCGGATGGAAGCGGAGCCAATGACCTGAAGCTGCAGGCAGATTGTGTGGATAGCGATACTCTGGTACCGAAGGCGTCCGACATGGAGGACGGCGCACAGGTTTTTGAAGGATATGTATGGAAGGACACGGCGCACAGCATTAAGGTGGAGACGGAACTGGATTCGGAAAGTCTCGATAAATCGAAGATTCTTTCTAATGGGGGAACTTATCCCACATATTATGATTTCTTCTACTTTACCGCAGGCCCGGCTTCGCGGTATGTGGCGGAGGTCGTGGAAGAAGGGGGAGACTGTTCTTACTATGAGTCCGTAGCGGAGGCATTGGCGTCTGAGGCGTGGGAAGAGGGAAATAAGGATATCATCCGCCTGATCGCGGGAGAAACGGACCACAGTGGTATAGTGATTCCCGAGGAGATCTGCATTGAGAAGGGCATGAACGTTTCGATCGATATGAACGGGCGCACGCTGAAGGGAACCACCGGCAGCGCGGTCTGCATTGAAGAGGGCGCAACGCTGACGCTGTCGGGAGATGGCGGTACGATTCTGGCGGGCGGCAGCGCCGCAGCGCTGACCAATGAGGGAACGCTGATTGTTGAGGCGCCGGCTGTGATTTCCGGCATTGACCATAAAGGAGAGCAGTTGGTGCTCGCCAAAGGTGTGGAAGCGGGGAGCATTAAGCTGGCAAAAGGAGCCTGTGTGACTGCAGGAGAAGGCTTTGTGCCGGAGGCGCTGACATTGGAGATCGATGAGGGAGAGCTGAGCGCACTGAAGAACTGGAAAAATGCAGGTGCAGAAGATGAAGTGGTCGTAACACTGGTCGTTCCCGTAGAAGGCAGTACGCTTGCGGATGATCTGAGCGGGAAGATCAGCATTAAGGGCGCGAACGGCTTTGTAATAGTGGAAAAGGATGAGGCGACGGGGTATATTGTGGCGCGCACCTTGTCTCTGAACGGAGTATATCTGGACGGAGTGGACGGAGATGATATCAATACGGGAACACATGACAGACCGGTTAAGACGTTTGCTCGCGCCAAAGAAGTCCTACAGGAGTTGCTTAAAGAGCAGCAGGCAGCGAAGGGCGCAAAGAGCCCGGAAGGCATTTATGTGCTGAATACGGTCCAGGTAAGCGGTTCGGAAAAATGGACGCTGGATGATGAGCTGAAGGATATGCGGCTGATGCGTGAACCGGAATTTTTGGGAGCGCTGGTACGGGTGGAGGGCAGCAATGCCTCGCTGGCGTTGTCGGACATTACGATAGACGGTATGGGAGATAAAGCCGCTGCCAGCGGAAGCCTGGTGGAAGTGAGCGGCAAAGCCACCCTGACAATCAGCGAGGGCGCGCTCCTTACCAATAACAACCGGACGACAGGGTACGGCGGGGCGGTTTTTGCCAGCGGCGCTACGGTGGCGATGACCGGCGGCGAGATCAGCGGCAATCGCGGCTTGAGAGGCGGCGGCGTCGGCTTATCAGGCTCGTCCATGACGATCTCGGACGGAAGCATTACGGAAAATGAGGCGGAAGAATCAGGCGGCGGCGTCGGCGTATTTAAAGACTCCAGCCTGACAGTAAACGGTGGAAAGATTTCGAACAATACCGCGCATACCGGTGCGGGGATCTCTGTAGGCGGCGACACAACGGTCGAGGTAGGTACCGGTGACGGAAAGCTTATTATGGAGGGCGGCGAGATCAGCGGCAATATCGCCGGCGCCGCAGGCGGTGGAATTTACATACAGTGTCAAAACACGGCAGTTATCAGCGCCGGGACGATTGCAAATAATACCAGCGAAGACAGTATGTTTGGCGGCGGCGGGATCTATGTCAACGGCACCAGAAGCGTCGGGCTGGATGTTTACCAGTATGGAACGTTATATATAACCAATGCGATTATCACCGGAAACAGCGCCGACATCTACGGAGGCGGGATTGCAGGCTGCAGTACTTCAACTGTAAATGTGTACCGGAAGAATGGGGCATATATATACGGAAATACGGGGCAGGGCGGTGTTGATGAGATTTTTATATCAAGGACGCTGGCGACGCTTGGAAGCCCGGACTACTTTATCACGGAGTATATGCCGGACGGAACGCCATATTTCTGGAGCAATAGGCAGGGCGAGCCGGTAGCATCCGGGCTGCTTCATGATACGCATGAAACGATTTATTTAGACAGTGAGGCAGTGCCGGCGGCAGCGGCGCAGGCATCTGTCCTGATTACCGGAAACAGCTCCGGGATGTACGGAGGCGGCATCGGTACAAACGGTGTGGTAGTGATCGGTGAAGAGGATGGAACAGAAATTAAAGTCACAAAGACGTGGGATGACAGCGGACGCGAGGATAACAGGCCGGATTATGTGGATATCTGGCTTTTGCGTGACGGGGAACGCGTAGCGTTTTTAAGATTCCAGGAGGATAGCGACGGAATATGGCAGGAGACATTATCCTTTGTGGATCAGCCGCTGTCCGACGGAAACGGACATACCTATACTTATACGTTGGAGGAAGAGATGCCGGAGAAGGAAGACGGCGGGGCATATCCGTATACGGCGACGGTGGAAGGCAATGCGTCAGATGGATTTACCGTATGCAATACCTATACGGCAGCCGGTTCCTGGACGCCGAAAGGAACAAAGGCGCTGAAGGGACGCGCTATGGAGGCGAAGGAGTTTGCCTTTACGGTAACAGAAGACGGCGTTAAGGTGTCTGAGGGCGTCAATCAGGCAGCGCCGGCGGAAAGCGCTGCGGATATCGTATTCGATGAAATCAGCTACAGCCTGGAGGACGTGGGCGAGCACAGCTATTTTATTGAGGAAGTACAGACCGGGCTTCCGGCGGGAGTGACGGCAGATTCCGGAAGATATATGGCAGCCGTTACGGTAACAGATAAGGGCGACGGCAGCCTGGAAGTATCCGAACAGTACAGTCTCGGCGGAACAGCCTGCGAGACGGCAGCATTTACCAATACCTACGAGAAAGAAAAAATCACCGTATCGTTTGATAAGCGCGATGCGGATTCCGGGATTGCGGTAAAAGGCGCAGTGCTGCGTGTAGTCGATATGGACGGCAGGAAGATAGACGAGTGGACCAGCAACGGAGAGCCGCATACGATCAGCGGTATCCTGGAGGGCGGAGCAGATTACCGCCTGATCGAGGTCAAAGCGCCGGACGGCTATCAGATCGCGGAAGATATCATCTTCAACGTAGATGCGCAGAGCGTATCGGAGCCGATCGTGATGAAGGACGAAAAGAAGGAAGAGCATGCAGAGCATGGGGCGGTGAAGGTGACGAAGAAGCTGACGCTCAACGGGGAAAGCATCGGGGCGGTGGATCAGACCTTCTATGTCGCGCTGTATGAAGATGAGGAATGTACGAAACGTGTGACGGAAATCATGCCGGTGACATTCCAACACGCGTCGGAGTCGGAAGTCATATTTGATGACCTTGAAGTGGGCAAGACTTATTATGTGGGAGAGTGTGACAGCAACGGCGATGTCATTTACAGTGGAATTGTGGGCAGCGATACCGTATTTATGCCAACCTTTGCAAATGGCAATGCGGCAAAGGCGGAAAAGAATAACGATACGGCAGAAGTGGAATTCTGCAATGAGCTGTTTTCGATCCCGTCCGGTTTTTATAAAGAATGTGAGCTTGTGGTGACGAAGAAGGTCCTGGGAAGCGACGGAAACGCAAAGGAAAGCAGCGAGACGTTCTACGCCGGAATTTTTGCGGACGCCGCGTGCACGGTCCTGACAGACAGAGCGCTTCAAAATGTGGTGGCGCTGAATATGGGCGGCGGCGCGCAGGTGAGCCAGAGCGTTACGGTAGAGTATGTTCCGGGGCAGGAGGTAACCTTGTATGTCGCGGAAGTAGATGCAGACGGGAACCTGGTTGAGGGAAGCGAAGGCTTCCTGTATTCGATATCCTACGACGCACAGTCCGTCACCTATCATGACAACCAGCTCAAGAATGCCGTGACGATCACGAATGCGGAAATGGAAGAAGCGGTGACGGAAATCGAGACAGAAACGGAAGAGGAGGAGACGGAGAAGGCAACAGAAAAGACAACAGAAAAGACAACAGAAAAGCAGGTTGCAAAGACAGGCGACCAGACATCCATCATGCGCTATCTGATCCTGCTTGGCGCAGCGGGCGCAGTCCTTCTTGTATATTACAGAAGACGGAGAATGCGCAGCTAGAAGCGAAAGAAAACGATAAGAGAACTGCCCTGTAACGGAAGATTCGTTATGGGGCAGTATTTTTTCGAAAAATTTAACTTGTGCATTTTAAGATATGTCGCTATACTGTAGTGAGAGAAAATGCAATTCAGAAGGAATATAGGTTTCTTTTGCCTGAAAAATGACAGAAAGACGGATAGGAGATTATAGACAATGGGCGGATTTTTTGCGGTAGCCTCTAAACAGGACTGTGTATTTGACTTATTTTTTGGAACAGATTACCACTCACATCTGGGGACAAGGCGCGGCGGCATGGCGGTGTACGGAAAGGATGGGTTTGACCGGGCGATTCATAATATTGAAAATACGCCTTTCCGCACCAAATTTGAAAAGGACGCCAATGAGATGAAGGGCTATATGGGAATCGGATGTATTTCCGATTATGAGCCTCAGCCGCTGTTAATTCGTTCCCATCATGGAACCTATGTCATCACTACCGTAGGAAAAATCAATAATACCGGGCAGTTGATGGAAGAACTGTTCCGTTCGGGGCATACGCATTTTATGGAGATGACGACCGGGGAGATTAACGCCACAGAGCTGGTGGCGATCCTGATTAACCAGAAGGAGAATATTGTGGAAGGGATCCGGTATGCGCAGAGCGTGATCGACGGTTCCCTGACTTTAATGATCCTGACGGCAAAAGGAATCTATGTGGCGAGAGATAAGATGGGCAGGACTCCGGTTTCGCTGGGAAAACGCGAGGGGGCGTACTGCGCGTCCTTTGAGAGTTTTGCTTATTTGAACCTCGGATATGAGGAGTACCGGGAGCTGGGACCGGGGGAGATTGTGGTGATGACGCCGGAAGCCGTCGTTACACTGGCAAAGCCCGGCGAGAAAATGAAGATCTGCACATTTTTATGGGTGTATTACGGTTATCCGTCCTCCTCTTATGAGGGGATCAGCGTGGAACAGATGCGCTATAACTGCGGCAGGCTTTTGGCGAAAAGGGACCATGTGCGCCCGGATACAGTCGCCGGCGTGCCGGATTCGGGAACGGCGCACGCGGTGGGATATGCGAATGAATCCGGGATCCCGTTTTCCAGGCCGTTTATTAAGTATACGCCGACCTGGCCGCGTTCCTTTATGCCGACCATGCAGAGCAAACGCGACCAGATCGCAAAGATGAAGCTGATACCGGTGCATGACCTTATTAAAGGAAAGCGCCTGATGCTGATCGACGATTCTATCGTGCGCGGCACGCAGCTTCGCGAGACGACGGAGTTTTTGTATAAAAGCGGCGCCAAAGAGGTGCATATCCGTCCTGCCTGCCCGCCGCTGATCTATGGGTGCAAATTTTTGAATTTTTCCCGTTCCAGATCGGACATGGATCTGATTACAAGGAGAATTATCAGGAGAATGGAAGGGGAACAGGCAGAGAATATGCTGCAGGAATACACGAACCCGGATTCGGAGCGTTACCAGCAGATGGTGGAAGCGGTCGGGCGGGAGATGAACTTCTCATCCCTGCGCTATCACCGGCTGGACGATATGATAAAATCAGTCGGGATCGATGCATCTAAGCTTTGTACGTATTGCTGGAATGGGCAGGAGTAAGACTGCGATGGACTAAAGGGAGTATCATATGGGCGAATGGAACTATTACGGGCTTTCATCGGCGGAGGTGGAAGACAGAGCCAGGCTGGGAAAAGTCAACAAGACAGACATCAGTATATCAAAGACGAAAAAAGAGATTATAAAAGAGCATTCTTTGACATACTTTAACTTTTTAAACCTGTTTTTGGCGCTTCTCATAGCGGCTACTGGACAATTTAAAAATATAACTTTTATGGGAGTCATTTTTATCAATACGGCGATCGGTATTTTTCAGGAATTTAAAGTGAAGAAGCTGATCGACCAGGTTTCCGTCATGACGGTTACAACGGCTTCTGTCATCCGTGAGGGGAAGAAGGCGGACATCCATGTGGATGAAGTGGTTATGGACGATATCCTGTTGGTAAAAAACGGCGATCAGGTCTGCGCGGACTGCACGGTCCTGGAATCCGACGGCATCGAGGTAAATGAATCCATGCTGACAGGAGAGTCAAAGCCGGTAAAGAAAAAGCCCGGGGATACCCTGATGTCCGGGAGTTTTTTGGCGGCGGGAAGCGGCGTCGGAAAGATTTATCATGTCGGGGAGGAAAACTATGCGTTTTCCCTGGCGAAAAAGGCGCGTAATAAAAAGCGGGCTTCTTCCGAGATGCAGGAGACGATCAAAAAAATCATCAAGATTGACGGCGTACTGCTGATTCCGGTCGGGATTCTGCTCTATCTTTCCCAGAGCGGCATCCGGGGCATATCGACGGCGGATGCCATCGTCAACACCGTAGCCGGCGTGATCGGCATGATCCCGGAGGGGCTGGTGCTTCTTGCCAGCGTTTCGTTTGTGCTGGGCGTAGGGCGCCTGGCGGCAAAGCGGGCGCTGGTGCAGGAGATGGAATCGATCGAGGCGCTGGCAAGAGTGGATGTGCTTTGCCTGGATAAGACAGGGACGATCACGACGGGAGAGCTTGATGTTGTGGAGGTCCTTCCCTTTGGAGAGCATACGGCAGAGCAGATCGATGAGATTATGGGCGAGGTGAACCACGCTTTTAACGATGTGAATCATACGCAGCAGGCGTTGGTAAAGAGGTTCAAGACGACAGCCAGGTGGCAGGCAAAAGATAAGATCCCCTTTTCTTCAGAGAGAAAATACCGGGCGGTTTCCTTTGAAGAGCATGGCGGTTTTGCACTGGGAGCGCCGGAATTTTTGCGCCCGGAGGATACGGAGCTGCTGGAGAAGGTGAACGGCTATTCCCAACAGGGGCTTCGGGTGCTGCTGCTTGGAAGCTGCAAAATGGATATGGAGGAAGGGAAAGCCTGCGAGGTGGAAGGCATCGGGCTTATTGTGATTTCGGACAGGATACGCCCGGAGGCGTCCGATACGTTTGCTTTTTTCAGAGAGCAGGATGTGAATATAAAAGTAGTGTCCGGGGACAATCCGGTTACGGTATCACAGATTGCGGTAAAAGCGGGGCTGGAAGGCGGAGAGCGTTATGTGGATGCCCGCAACCTTCCCCGGGAGTTTGAAGAATTACGCGTGGAAGTGGAGAAGTACACGGTATTCGGACGGGTGAAGCCGGAACAGAAGCAGAGCATTGTACGGGCATTTCAGGCAAACAAACGGGTGGTCGGCATGGTCGGGGACGGCGTCAATGATGTGCTGGCTCTCAAAGACGCAGACTGCGGTATTGCGATGGCGGCAGGCAGCGACGCGGCAAAACAGGTGGCGCATATTGTCCTTCTCGACTCGAACTTTGCAAGTATGAAAAATATTGTAAGCGAAGGGCGTACCATCATCAGCAATATTGAGAAGGTGAGCGCGCTTTACCTGACGAAGACGATTTATTCGGTGTTACTCTGCCTGATCTTTATTTTCCTTCAGAAAGAGTACCCGTTTATTCCGATCCAGCTGTCCTGGATCAGCGGAACCGCAATTGGAATCCCCAGTTTTCTGCTGACGCTGGAGCAGAACCCCAAAGGGGTGTCAAAGGGCTTTTTGCGGCAGGTACTGCGGATCTCGCTGCCGGCGGCGGTGACGATGGTGTTTACGATCGTTTTGACGAAACTGATTTCGCCGTTTTGGGCCCGGGACGCCCTGCTTACGTCAACCTATAACCTGATACTTGGCGGGGTAATCAGCATGATTGTGGTATACAGGGTATGCCAGCCGATGACGAAATTCCACTTTCTGCTTTGTACGGCGCTGCCCTTGGTCTTTCTTGCCGGGGCGCTGATCGCACCGGGCTTTCTGGGGATTTATCCCCTGTTTCGCTGGCAGAGCCTCTTGTTGATTCCGATGATATGTATGGCATTTACAATAGATTTTGGATTAACAAAAGCGTCGTTATGGGTCCGGGATGCGTGGATCAGGATCAAAGATAAAATAAAGCCTTATCTGGCAAAAAGTTGATACGGCGATTGCCTCCTGTGTGTTTTGACAGACATGCAGGAGGTATTCTTTTCATTGAAATAAAGGGCAAATTCAAATATAATAAAATCACAAAAGAGGACCAGGGAAGGCGAGGGGGATTATGGAATCACCGGAAAACAATTATCATGTGACGCCGGAGATGGCAGTGGAGCGGTATTGCGATATGGTATACAGGATTTCACTGACGATCACCGGGAATGAAGAGGACGCCAGGGATGTTTTTCAGGAAACGTTTCTGAGGCTTGTGAAAAACCAGCATAAGATTACCAGTGAAGAGCATTTGAAGGCATGGCTGATCAGAGTGGCTACGAATTGTGCCAAAACGGCGGCGGCAAGTATGTGGAACCGCATGACGCAGGGAATAACGGAGGAGATACAAGCGAGTGAAAAAGGAGACGGGGATTCGGCGCTTTTGGAAGAACTCAGGAAGCTGTCACCGAAATATTCCCTGGTGCTGTACCTGTATTATTATGAAGGATATTCGGTTAAAGAAATCGGCGGGATACTGGGGAAAAATGAGAACAGTATAAAGACACAGCTGGCAAGGGGGAGAAAACTTTTGCGTAAAAACCTGGAGAAGGGAGGGCACAGCTATGGATCGTTCTGAAGCGGAAAGGAATCAAATCGGAAAAGAATTTAAGGACGCCTTTGATAAAATCAGGACGCCGGAGGATCTGAAAGCGGAGGTGCTTTGCAGCATGAGGGATGGCAAAGAAGCGGCTGTGCGCAGAGGATGGAAATATAAAAGGGCAGGCTGGACGGGCGTCTGCGCGGCAGCGGCATGTGCGTTTTTGCTGGTTCTGTTTTTTGCCCGGCAGACAGAAAATGGGATTGTGACGGTGATGGAGGATCAGGTATTTTATGAGCAGGTGTCCCTTAAAGACGGAACGCTCTATTTTGCTGGCGAACAGATCAGCATCGAGGTAACGCCCAATGCCGGGCTGATCGGGGAGGATACGCCGCCAAAAGAGAGCGAAAGCAAGGAGGGCGAGATAGACAGAAGAGAAACAGCAGATGGCGGCACGCTGATTATGAGCCGGGCGGAGGAGGACGAACTGGCGGATGTGCCGGAGGACGAATGGTCTTATATCGGCAGCCAGGCGCTTTACATCACGGTTTCGGCAGAACGGGATACGTACCGCGCTGTTTTTGAGAAGGATGGGGAAGCCTGCAAAATAGAAGGTTTTCTGGTTTCCCAAAAAGAATTTATCGAATATTTACTGGAAAAAGTAAAAAAATGAAACCTTTTTGAAGTTTCCCGGGTATTTATAGTAGATGGGAACAGAAAAAGGAGGAACGATCATGAAATGGAGAAGTAATATGAAAAAGGCAGCGCTTTTGGCAGCGCTGTCCGGCGTGCTTGCAGGGAGCCTGGGAGCGGCGGCAGCCGCGGAGGAAAATGCATTTGCGGAGGAATTAAAGAAAAAATATTCTGCCGCCAGCGTGTATGACGGCAATGTGATTAAGGTTGGGCGCGGCGAGGCGATAGAGCTGCTGCTTGGCTACAATCCGTGGAGCGGGGACGATCATATATATGATGTCTTTAAGCTGTATCAGGATTCGGACCTGAAGTATCAGGTTGACGCAGGATACTATGATTATGATGCGGATACCGGCGTGTTGACGATCATGCCGCCGTTTTATGGCATTGGAGAAATCGACTCCTCCGAAGTGGATTTAAGCCATTTGAGCGGTTCTTACCTGCAGGGCGACGAGGAGTATGGATGGGGAACCTTATCCCAGTATTATCTGGTATCGATGGTCGATACAGAGACAGGGGAAGCGCTGGAGACACCGGCGGTTACGGTGATTAAAGTGCAGCCGGAGATCACACAGGCGCCGCAGTTGGTATTCGATCAGACAGACGAGGGGCTGGCACGCTTTAGATGGCAGGAGGTACCGGGGGCGGAAGGGTATCTTGTCTTTAATATCCATAAGGATGAGGAAAGCGGGCTGTGGGACAGCACAAATGTGTTTGCCGATACGACGGCTACAGAATGGGTCGCGGATCTGTCTGAAAATGAAGGGGAAGTGCTTTCCATGAATTCCAGATTCTGCTACCACTATACCTCAGACGACGATCTGGCGCGGCTTGAGGGGGAAGATTATGATTTCCTCAGAGAATATATCGTAGACGGTGACTACGATGAATTTTACAGTGAGTATTACGGCGTGGTTGCTTATAACAGCGAGGGTTGTTCTTCGATGAGCAATCTTTTGAGCGGAAAAGAGCTTGCGGCTATGCTGCCGATGGAAATTGCCAGCTTCTATAATGAGGATGGTTTTTGGGGGATTACTTCCGTACCGGATTTGCCGGCGACAATGGGGATTACGATGTGTGACGGCACGCTGGCGCAGAAGATCGTGAACTACGATTTTGATAATGTATCTAAGGATACGGAGCTTGACTGTATTACGATCAGCGGAACGGCGGATCAGACAGCGTTTACGTGGGAGTACCGGATATACGGCGTTGACCTGGATAATGCGGATGCTCAACTGGAACAGATCAGGGAGAGACAGGAAAAGCTGAAATCAAAGGGCGGAAATGTAGCGCCGTCGGTATCCATAGAAGAACGGGAG
>CAZAQD010000011.1:24400-45633 GCA_964487425.1 uncultured Marvinbryantia sp.
CACAGACGGAAGCAACGGAGGTACAGACCGAAGTAACCGGGGTACAGACGGAAGCAACCGCTCCGGATGGCAGTGTTCAGGTCAAAGTGACGGCGAATTCGGCAATGAGCGAGTATATCGCCTCCTATATGCTGGAATCAAAGGAGGCAATTGACATCTCTGCCTTTCCTGAATCCGCAGATACGGAAAAAATAGTAGACGCTTTTTTTGAAGCGCAGTACCAGAATCCGTTGATCCTGGGCGTACAGGGCGGCGGAATCGACCCGGAGAACAGGATTCTCTATGTAGAGTATGATTTTGCGCAGGATGTGACGGCAGAAAAGCGGCAGATCTTAAAAGAGAAGGTGGCGGAGGTTATCGGCGAGATTATTACAGAAGATATGAGCGATGTTGAAAAAGAGCTGGCAATCAATACTTACCTGTGTGAGAATGCATATTACGATGACGCGGCGCTGGAAAATGCCGAGACATATGATTTTGCCCGGGTGGATGAGGCGTTCTATGATTCCTTTACTGCCTATGGCGTATTGGTGGACGGCGTCGGCGTATGCGCAAGTTATTCAGCGGCGTTTAAACTGCTGGCAGATGCGGCGGGGCTGGATAGCATTGTAGTGACCGGTTATCTGGACGGCAGCACGCCCCATGCGTGGAACAAGGTGAAGCTTGAGGACAATTGGTATATTGTGGACACCACAAATAATGATAATGAAGTAATTGGCAACGCGCTGCTGAACCTTTCGGATGAGGCGGCTTACGGCACGTTGGTGGAAAACGAGAAATTTGTCATGGACAGCCATCTTTATGCCTATGCTTCCGAGACGGATGAATTGGAATATTATCATATAGAAGAACAGTATTTTGACACCGATGAGGTGACAGAGGAACTGGCAAAATTGCTGGAAGAGGATGGAAAAGCCGTCCTGCGTACAGAATATGACCTTGATGATGAAGCCTTTGTACAGATCGCGCAGGAAGCGGCGAACCTGTCTAAGAAAGATATCAGCGGATTTTACTGGATGGGAGTAATTCACTTAGAGGAATAAGCAGATTCTTTTTGAGTCAAACAGATACCTTTTGCATATTTTAAAGTAAATAAATATGCAAGAGGTATTTTTATGGCGATAGTGGCAATCGATGCCGGACACGGGGGAAGCGACCCGGGCGCCGTGTTCGAGGGCAGGCAGGAAAAAGACGATAACCTGCGGCTTGCTCTGGCAGTGGGGAATATTTTGGAAAATAACGGCATAGATGTATTTTATACAAGGACGGAGGATGTCTACCAGACGCCGCTGCAGAAGGCGGCCGCCGCGAATCAGGCGGGAGCGGATTATCTGGTATCCATTCACCGCAATTCGGGTCCGATTCCCGGGCAATATACCGGCGTACAGACCCTGGTTTATGATAAAAGCGGAACGAAACTGGAGATGGCGGAGAATATCAACAGCCAGCTTGCGGATATCGGCTTTCGCAACATCGGCGTAGAAGAGCGCCCGGGACTGGTCGTCCTGCGGCGAAGCAGAATGCCGGCGGTGCTTGTGGAAGCGGGCTTTATCAACAGCGAAGAAGATAACCGGATGTTTGATGAAGACTTTGACAGGATCGCGCAGGGGATCGCGCAGGGAATTCTCGATACGCTTCAGGGCGGAACCACCGGCACAGACGGAGGCTGCAACTGTCCGCAGGAAGTATTTTTCAGGGTACAGACGGGTGCGTTCCGCAACCGGGAAAATGCGCTCAGGATGTCAGAGCAGTTAAAAAATGAAGGCTATCCTGCATTTATTACAGAAAACGACGGATACTATCTGGTACAGGTGGGCGCGTTCCGCAATTTGGGTAATGCGACAAGAATGGAAGGCATTTTAAGAAGCAACGGATATCAGACGTATATTACAACGTAAATCCTTAATATTTTATGATATCTGCCTGAATTCTGCGATCTCGGACTTTCCAACAATTTGCATTTGTGATAAGATAGCAGATAAAGGCGGAGGCAGATAAATCGAAATGCAGATATTCGGAAAATCCGGTATCTGGTTTCGATTTATGCTGCAGCGATCAGATTATTTGTGAATGACAGGGGAAGCGGGGAAATATGGATACGAAAGAAAATAGAAAAAAAACATCTGCCGGAAAGGTTGTGCGCAATGTTTTTCTGGGCATTTTTTGCGTATGTTTGCTCATTGTACTTGGGTTTTATATCGCGGGAATGGTGTATTTCAAGGATAAATTTTTTGCCAATACCAGGATGAACGGAATGGATGTATCGCAGATGACGGTCGAAGAGGTTGAGGAGATCATCGCCGGGCAGATTGGAGCGTACAAGCTGGAAATCGAGGAACGGGGCGGCAATGTGGAGACGATTACCGCAGATGAGATTGATTACCACTATGTATCTCAGGGAGAGGTACAGGCTTTCAAGGACCAGCAGAAGCTGTATATGTGGCCGTTTTGTATGTGGAAGTCTTACACTTATACGTTCGATTCCAGCGTGCAGTATGATGAGGAGAAGCTGGCGGAGGCGGCAGGCAGCCTGGATTGTCTGGACGAGGCAAAGAGCATAGCGCCGGAGGATGCTTATATTGATTTCCTGGACGGAAGCTATCAGATTGTCCGGGAGGTGGAAGGAAACCTTCTGGACCGTGAAAAGGCGGTGCGCCTTATCAGAGAAGCGGTGGATTTTGGCAGAGTTCGAATTTCGCTGGAAGATAGCGGATGTTATCAGGAGCCGGCAAAGCGGCAGGATGACGAAGTCCTGGTATCTACCTGCAGGGAATTGAATGTTTATGTGAGCACGGATATTGTTTATCAGTTCGGTGAGAATACGGAGACATTAAACGGAGAGACGATCCGCGGATGGCTCTCTTTTGACGACAGCGGGAATGTAGAGCTTAACCAGGATGCGGTTTATGAGTACGTTTACCAGCTTGCGCAGAAATATGATACGGCGGATAAGCCCAGGGAATTTGTGACGCACAGCGGCGGGACAGTCACGGTGGAAGGCGGATATTACGGCTGGGTGATTGATCAGGAAGGCGAAGTGGCGGAGCTGACAGAAGCAATCAGAAACGGGGCGCAGGGAGCGCGCTATGCCGTATTCGCACAGACGGCAGTGAGCTGGGAAAACAGCGACCTGGGCGACAGCTATGTGGAGATAGACCTGACCGGCCAGCATGTATGGCTTTATATCGACGGGATCGAGATTGTATCCACAGACTGCGTATCGGGGAGCATGTCGGACGCCAGCCGCGTCACCCCGCCGGGCACCTATACGTTGTATTATAAAGAATCGCCTTCTGTATTGAAGGGTGCGAACAATGAATATGAATCGGAAGTAACCTACTGGATGCCGTTTAATGAGGGGATCGGGCTGCATGACGCTACATGGAGAAGCAGTTTTGGAGGCAGCATTTATCTGACGGACGGCTCGCATGGGTGTATCAACCTGCCGCTGGAGGCGGCGAAGCAGATTTATGAAAATGTTTATGACGGCATTCCGATTATCTGCTATTATTAAGGGTGGAAATACGAAGGAATTGTGGGGAAAATATGAGTGAACTTTTAGAACAGATAGCCGCCCCGTTGCTGTCCTGGTTTGATGAAAACGCGAGAGTGCTTCCGTGGCGGGACCAGCCAACGCCTTATCGCGTATGGGTTTCGGAGATTATGCTGCAGCAGACGAGAGTGGAAGCGGTGAAGCCGTATTTTCAAAGATTTACAGAGACTTTACCGGATGTGGAGCCGCTGGCGGCGTGCGGGGAAGAAAAGCTTCTGAAGCTGTGGGAGGGGCTTGGCTACTATAACCGCGTGCGGAATATGCAGGCTGCAGCGAAAACGGTAATGGAGCAGTATGGCGGCAGGCTTCCGGCAGATTATAACGCGCTGTTGTCGCTTAAAGGGATCGGCAGCTATACGGCGGGGGCGATCGCCTCTATTGCCTATGGGATTCCCGTACCGGCGGTAGATGGGAACGTTCTGCGTGTGATTTCCAGGGTGACGGCAAGCGAAGAAGATATCGGAAAGATGTCGGTTAGGAAACACATGGAGAAAGAGATTTGCCGGATTATTCCAAAAGACCGCGCCGGCGCTTTTAACCAGGCGCTGATGGAGCTTGGAGCGATTGTGTGCGTGCCCAACGGGATGGCAAAATGTGAAAAATGCCCATTATCCGGCATCTGCATCGCCAGGAGAAGGGATATTGTGCAGGACCTGCCCAAAAAGGCGCCAAAGAAAAAGAGGAAGATTGAGAAGAGAACCGTTCTCGTGATCCGCGACGGGGAAAAGGCGGCGATCCGCAAGCGCCCGGATAAAGGGCTTCTGGCAGGACTCTATGAGCTGCCGAATGAAGAGGGGCATATGACGCGGGAAGAGGTGCTGGCTTATCTGAAGGAAAAAGAGCTTTCTCCCATCCGCATTCGCAAACTGGATGATTCCAAACATATTTTCAGCCATATCGAATGGCATATGACAGGGTATGTGATCCAGATTGAGGAAACGGACCAGTGGAAGGGAAAGGAGTACTTATTTGTAGAGCCAAAGGATACGGAAAAGAAGTATCCGATTCCGGCGGCGTTTGGCGCTTATACCGGATATCTGCAGATCAGGCTCGGGCAGGAAAAATATAAGGAGCAGGAGTAGAGATGAAGATTTTATCAATAGCGATACCAGGTTACAATTCACAGGATTATATGAAAAAATGTATTGAGTCCCTGCTGCCGGGCGGGGATGATGTGGAGATTATCATTGTGGATGACGGTTCGAAAGACCGTACGGCAGAGATTGCGGATGAATATGCCGCAAAGTATCCGACCATTGTAAAAGCAGTGCACCAGGAGAACGGCGGACATGGGGAGGCAGTGAATGCAGGCATCCGCAATGCCACCGGGCTTTATTTTAAAGTGGTGGACAGCGATGACTGGGCAGACGCGGACGCGTACCCGAAAATACTCAGGACCTTAAAGGAGCTTGCCGGCGGCCCGGATACGGTTGATATGGTAATCAGCAATTTTATCTATGACAAAGTGGGGGTAAAGAGAAAGAAGATTATGCAGTACCGCCACTATCTTCCGGTTGAACAGGTATTCGAGTGGAAGGATATGCATAAGATGAGGCCGGGGCATTACATACTGATGCACTCTGTCATTTACCGGACGGCATTGCTGCGGGAGTGTAATCTGCAATTGCCCAAGCATACCTTTTATGTGGACAATCTGTTTGTATTCCAGCCGCTTCCGTATGTGAAAAAGCTGTACTATATAGACGTCGAATTTTATCATTATTTTATTGGACGCCAGGATCAGTCTGTCAATGAGCAGGTGATGATCGGCAGGATCGACCAGCAGATCAAGGTCAATAAGCTGATGATCGATTCCTTCGCAGAAGTGAAAAATGTCGATAAAAATTGCTGGAGTTATATGCTGAGCTATCTGGATATTATCATGACGGTTTCTTCTATGCTGCTGTTAAAATCTGGAACAGAAGAGAATTTTAAAAAGAAGCAGGAGCTGTGGAAGTATTTAAGACAGGCAAACGGCAGGATATACCGCAAGCTGCGCCACGGGCTTTTAGGAAGGGCAAGCAACCTTCCGGGCAAGGGCGGGCGCACCGTATCGGTAGCGGCTTATAAGGTAACGCAGAAGTTTTATGGTTTTAATTAAAGAGAGGCTGCCCTTATCCTAAGATAAAGGGCAGCTTTTGTTCGCATAAGGATATGGACACCGAAGTATGGAAGCCCTGGGTTTCACCGTCTGCATGTACGACAAGAGGCAGGGAGGAACAGATTGAGGCTGTCCGGCAGCGAAGAATCTGGATTCCCTTATACTTTGTATGCCTGCCGAAAAAGGCGGTCGGAAGAAGGGCGAGGACTTTCAGCTTCGGCATTCGCTGCACGATGCACAGATCCAGGTAATCATCCGTATAGTCTGCTTCCGGGCAGAACATAAAACCGCCGCCCTCGTATTTGAGGTTCATCGCGGCGACAAAGAAATTGCCGCTGTAAGTGTAGGTGGAGCCGTCGGCGGTCAACGACATGGGTGCGGGACGGGTGAGGATAAGCTGCTTCAGGGCGATGCCGAGATAGGTGAAGCTGCCCATGCCAAAATGGTTCAGGGCATTTTTGATCCGGGAATTCATCGCCTCATGGCAGACCGCCGCATCAAAGCCGATACCGGAGCTGATGATGAACTTATGCGAACCGCCGTCAAAGCGGGCAATGCCGATGTTGACGGGTTGAATCTTTTGCGGGTGCAGGATGGCATGGAGGCTATCTTCGATGCGGGCAGGAAGGGAAAGCCCTCTTGCCAGATCGTTGCCGGAGCCGGTGGGGATGTAGCCGAAACGGATCTGCTCATAGTTTTCCAGCCCGTCGATGACTTCGTTTGCCGTTCCGTCGCCGCCGACCGCGACAATCGTACAGGGCGCGCATTCGCTCGAAAGCTTTTTTGCCAGCAAGGTAGCGTGATGGCGTTCTTCGGTGAAAAACACCTTATGCGCCAGAGCCTGTTTTTCGAGCCGGGGGGCAATGGTTTCCCAGATTTTTAAGCCTTTGCCGGAACGGGATTTGGGATTGACGATAAAATAGTACATGAGAGCCTCCTGCTTATTCTTGTTATATGTTATGATTTATTGTAAGGCAGAATCCCCGAAAAAGCAATAACCGGAATGCCTGCGCCTGTAAAAGCGGCAAAGAAAGACCTGGAAAAGTAGGGCAGAATACGTTGAATTTAGCGGTAAGTTATGGTAAAATGTCCAATAAGCGGGCATTTGCCGGCTTTTCTGAATGGATGAAAGAGAAGTGTGTATGGAGGAATGAGATGGAAAAGGAAGCAGTTTCCAAGAATTTTATTGAACAGATGATCGATAAGGATATTGCAGAGGGACACTGTGAAACCGTCTGCACAAGATTTCCGCCGGAGCCCAACGGGTATCTGCATATCGGACATGCCAAGTCGATTTTGCTGAATTATGGGCTGGCGCAGAAGTACGGCGGAAAATTCAATCTGCGTTTTGACGATACCAACCCGACAAAAGAGAAGATGGAGTTTGTAGAGTCGATCAAAGCGGACGTGGCATGGCTGGGCGCCGACTGGGAGGACAGGCTGTTTTTTGCCTCCAATTATTTCGGGCAGATGTATGAGGCAGCCGTTACGTTGATTAAAAAAGGAAAAGCCTATGTCTGCGATTTGACGGCAGAGGAAATCAGAGAATACAGGGGAACGCTGACGGAGCCGGGGAAGAACAGCCCTTACCGTGAGCGGACGATAGAGGAGAACTTAGAGCTGTTTGAAAATATGAAAGCCGGCAAGTATGCGGATGGCGAGAAGGTCCTGCGCGCGAAGATCGATATGGCATCGCCAAATATCAACATGCGTGACCCGATTCTTTACCGCGTGGCGCATATGAGCCATCACAATACAGGGGATCAGTGGTGTATTTATCCGATGTACGATTTTGCCCATCCGATCGAGGATGCGATCGAGGGCGTGACCCATTCGATCTGTACGCTGGAGTTTGAGGATCACAGGCCGCTTTATGACTGGGTGGTGCGTGAGGTCGGTTATGAACATCCGCCCAAACAGATCGAGTTTGCCAAGCTGTATCTGACGAATGTTGTTACCGGCAAGCGTTATATCAAAAAGCTGGTGGAAGAGGGAATCGTGGATGGCTGGGATGATCCGCGGCTGGTATCGATCGCGGCGCTGAAGCGGCGCGGCTTTACGCCGGAATCCATTAAAATGTTTGTGGATCTGTGCGGGATTTCCAAGAGCCAGAGCTCTGTGGATTATGCAATGCTGGAGTACTGCATCCGTGAAGACCTCAAGCTTAAAAGACCGCGTATGATGGCGGTGCTGGATCCGGTCAAACTGATTATTGACAATTACCCGGAAGGGCAGGTGGAGTATCTGGATGTGGACAACAATCTGGAAAATCCGCAGTTGGGGACGCGAAAGGTTCCGTTTTGCCGTGAATTATATATTGACCGCGAAGATTTTATGGAGGAGCCGCCGAAGAAGTATTTCCGGCTTTTCCCGGGAAATGAAGTACGCCTGATGAGCGCTTATTTTGTAAAATGCGAAAGCTATGTGAAGGACGAGAGCGGAAAGGTGACGGAGATTCACTGTACCTACGACCCGGAGACAAAATGCGGCACAGGATTTACCGGCAGAAAGGTAAAGGGAACGATCCACTGGGTAGCGGCGCCTACGGCGCTCAGAGCGGAGGTTCGCCTTTATGAGAATATCATTGATGAAGAGAAGGGCGTATACAATGAGGACGGCAGCCTGAACCTGAACCCGCATTCGCTTACGGTTCTGAAGGAGTGTTATGTGGAGCCGAACCTGGCGGACGCAAAAGCCTATGACAGCTTCCAGTTTGTAAGGCAGGGATTTTTCTGCGTGGATTCCCATGACTCCCGGCAGGATGCGCTGGTGTTCAACCGCATTGTATCTTTGAAGAGCTCGTTTCAGCTGCCGAAATAAGGTTTTCCTGCAGGCGGCGCTTTGCGAAAGGAAGAAAATGGAAGAGTTAACCATAAGCCTTGACAGTACATTGTCCAGGCCGCTTTATGAACAGATCTATGAACATATAAAAAAGGAGATCCAAAACGGCAGCCTGCGCACGAACGAGAAGCTTCCCTCCACGCGAAAGCTTTCACAGTACCTGGAGGTGAGCCGCAGTACGGTAACGCTTGCCTATGAGCAGCTTCTGTCGGAAGGATATGTGGAGAACCGCCCCAATCGGGGTTATTATGTAAACGAGCTGGAGGGACTGTACCGTTTGAACGCCGTGCGGCAGATGGAGCACAGGCGGACGGTGGAAAATGCCGGCCGGTATGAGTATGATTTTTCGCCTTCCGGCGTGGACCTTGAGCGTTTTCCGTATAATACCTGGAGAAAGTTATCCAGGGACCTGCTGTTGGATAATAGCTGCGACCTGTTCCGGCTGGGGGATGTAAGAGGCGAGGAGGAGCTGCGCAGCGCCATCGCGGATTATCTTCACCAGGCAAGGGGAGTGCGGTGCCTGCCGGATCAGATTGTGATCGGGGCGGGCAACGACTATCTGCTGATGCTGCTTGACGCCATACTGGGGGAAAAGAGGGCATATGCCTTTGAGGATCCGACTTACCGCAAGGCGGCGGATATTCTGAAGCTTCTGGGAAATGAAATCCGAACGGTCGGCATGGACCAGTCGGGCATGATGGTCGAAGAGCTGCGAAGCTGTCAGGCGTCGGCCGCTTATGTGATGCCTTCCCATCAGTATCCGCTTGGCGTCGTAATGCCGTTAAAGCGCCGGATGCAGCTTCTTGACTGGGCGGGCGAAAAAGAGGAGCGCTATATTATCGAAGACGATTATGACAGTGAGTTTCGCTATAAAGGGAAGCCGATTCCGGCGCTGCAGGGATTTGACACGTACGGTAAGGTGATCTATATCGGAACCTTTTCCAAGTCCGTTGCGCCGGCGATCCGTATCAGTTTTCTGGTACTGCCGGAGCGGCTGATGAGCCTGTATGAGGAGCGGGGAAGGAAGTTTTCGATTACAGTTCCGAAGCTGGATCAGAAGATTATGACGGAGTTTATCCGCGGCGGCTACTATGAACGCCATTTAAACCGTATGCGCAGCGTCTATAAGAGCCGCCATGACGTGCTGCTGGAAGCGCTGAGGCAGCTACAGGATATTTGCGTAATCCGGGGAGAAAACGCGGGAACCCATATTTTGCTGCAGATGAAAAACGGCATGACGGAGGAAGAGGCTGTGGAAACGGCAAAAAAAGAGAGGATCCGTGTATATGGATTATCTGCCTATAACCTGGAGGCGAAGGGGAAAAATGATACGGTGCTGCTGGGATATGCGAATGTGAATGAGGAGGAAATTCCCCGGGCTGTGGAAAGACTGCTGCATTGCTGGGGCGGATGAGAAGTAGCCATGCGAAACATGCATGACCGTAATGAATTCTTTTAAATTGACCTTTTCAGAATAATCCGATATCATTTTTGTGTGGATGATTAAGAGTGAGATTTGAGAGCAGAGAGGCTTGTACAGGATGTACGGGCTTCTTTTTTTGTGAGGATGCACACAGATACGGCATAGCACATCGGTTCCCGAAAAAACCCTGATCGGACAACAGGACAGGAGGGAAGGTATAGAAGATATGCCAAACCGGTAGACGGGATTGTCTTTTTTGCACACAAAAAGCCTCTTGTGCCGGAACACGAAATCGTGTGCCGGCTCATCAAAAGGCTGCATAATTGAAAGATTATTCTTTTACATGGTCCAGTCCCTGTTGTAATATAGTCTCCACATGGGAATCGGCAAGGGAATAGTAGACGGTTTTTCCTTCCCGGCGGAACTTTACCAGCCGTGTCCCTTTGAGAATCCGAAGCTGATGGGAAATCGCACTTTGTGACATGCCGAGTACGGAGGCGATGTCGCAGACGCAGAGCTCGCCGGCAGCAAGAGTGTATAGAATGCGCACGCGGGTGGGATCGCCGAAAATTTTAAACAAATCAGCGAGATCGTGTATAATTTCATCCGGCGGCATCGGTGACGCAAAAATATGTTCGTGTGTGTGATGGACATCACAAACCGGCAGAGATTCTTTTTTAGCGGACATACAGTTCCTCCTGTTTTAAGCTATATGATTTCATTAGTATAGCATGAGCGGGAGAATTTTTCAATGCTTGAGATTTGCGGCGATCCGTTATACTATGATAATGGACGGCAGTAACAGGAAAAGGACAGGAAAAGGATTAGATATATGAACTATTATGATTATCTCACAGAGTTTATTTTTGTGGAGGATGTGCCAAAGCCCTCAGATGTGATTTTTATTCCGGGGAGCCGATATGGCGAGCTGGCGGAGCGCGCCGCCGAGCTTTACCATCAGGGAATGGCGCCGGTCCTCATACCTTCAGGGAAGTATAGCGTTCTGGAAAAGGGGCTTGGCGAAACGCTTTCGCCCAAACAGTATGCAGGGCGGCAGTATGACACAGAGAGCGATTTTTTTACTGCGGTGTTAATGGAGCACGGCGTTCCGGCTTCGGCAATCTGGCAGGAAAAGGAAGCGACGTTTACCTATGAGAATGCAATTTTCAGCCGGAAGGTTTTGGAGGAAAAGGGCGCCTACAGCGAGCAGCGAGATTTTCGGGCGATTCTTGTCTGCCAGGCATATCATGCAAGAAGATGCCTGCTGTATTACAGCCTGGTTTTTCCGGGCACACGCTTTTTCGTGTGTCCCGTGCCAACCAGGGAGACGAACCGTAATAACTGGTATCAGGAAGCGGAAAAGATCGATCTGGTGTTAGGAGAGGTGGAGCGGTGTGGAAGCCAGTTTCATGCGATCATGAAAGGGACCGATCAGGTTTGGAAGGGAAGAAAATGAAATGATAAAAGCGTGTATTTTTGATTGCGACGGAACGCTGCTGGATACCCTGGTATCCATTGGCAGCAGTGCAAACCGCGCGTTAGAGGACTATGGTTTTGAGCCGATTCCCATACCGGAGTATAAGAAGCTGGTGGGGGACGGCGCGCAGGAGCTTATCAGGCGGTGCCTAAAACGCTGTAAAGATGAAGCGTGTGCGCATTATGACGAAGTATATAAAAGATACCGGGAATATTTTAAGGAAGGCTGCAGGTATGAGGTCAAGGCTTACGAGGGGATCGGAGAGCTGCTGGCAGAGTTAAAGAAAACCAACATTCGGATAGCAGTCTTATCTAATAAGCCTCATGAGCATACGGTGGATGTAATCAGAGACTGTTTCGGGGAGACGGTGTTTGATGTGGTTTTGGGAGCGAAGCCGGAGCTTGCCAGAAAGCCGGCGCCGGACGGCGCGCTTGTAATTATGAGGGAACTGGGAACGAAAGCGCAGGAGTGCCTTTATATCGGCGATACCGATACGGATATGCAGACCGGCAACGCAGCCGGAATGCATACGGTTGGCGTGCTGTGGGGCTTTCGTGACCGTGAAGAGCTGAAAAAAAATCATGCGGAATACATCGCAGAGCATCCGCATGAAATCCTCATGCTGGCAGAAAGCCTCTGAGAAAGAGAGAGGGGAGGCTAACGTACCAGCCACATTTTTAAGAAACCCAGGATAACCAGGTGTACGGGATAAAACCAGTAAAAGAAATACTTCATCTGATGCCCGCGTTCCCCGTTGTAGAACCAGATCGGAAGGAAGGCGAGCGGGGCGGTTGTTTCCCAGGAGATGGCAATAGCGCCGAAAATTGCCTGTACTTTGCGGTCAAAGCGCAGAAAATAGAGGACTTCAATGAGAAATACGCCTTTAAAACCATAGTCGGTGTACAGGTATTTCGCGGCGTACAGCCCCAATGCGGCTATCAGCATCTGCATGAACAGATTCAGGTAGCGCCCTGCAGGCTGGCGGGGCGTCCTTCGCTCAAAGTAAGAAACTCCCATCATAACAAGAAGCCCGATCAAAAGGGTAAAGTATACGTTGTTATGCTTCCAGGAAAACAGGCTGGAAGAGAGTGCAAAGTCAAAGGGAATCTCTGATATGAGCGCAAACAGAAAAAGGCGCTTGGCATAGTTTATAGCATTTCTTGTATGAAGAAAGCCTTCCACTAACAAAAAACAGAAGATAGGGAAAGCGAGGCGCCCGATACTGCGCATATAGGGGTATGCCGCTCTCAGCCAGTCGGCTGTCTGCGGCATGGTGTCCGATAAAGAACTGCGGAGCGGCCCAACAACAGCCGCTCCGATATGGTCGATTAGCATGATAAGTATAGCAGCCAGCTTTAATGTGCTGCCGGTAACAGAAGGTTTTTTCATGATTCCGTGTCCTCAGCTTCTTCCGCTGCTTCCTGCTCCAGAGAGTCCACTTCTTCAGGATCAAGATCCTCTTCTTCGGAATCTTCATCCTCATCCTCTTCATATTCAAAGTCGAACTCGTCTTCATATTCTTCTTCTGATACATCTGTGAAGGTAATAACACCGGCAAGATACTCCAGTACTTTATCATAGAGAAGCTCGTATCTTGTAGTCTCTTCACTGTAATCTTCTTCGTATTCCTCCTGAGAGTCATAGCCGTACAGCTCGTAGTTCTCGCCTACGTATTCCGCATATTCGTCGTCTGTGACTTCCAGACCCTGTTCTGCGGCGATCGCGTAAACAACCAGCTTTTCATTGACTGCTTCTTCCGTCGCCTCGTCAATATCATAGTCTTCGCCGAATAAATCGGTTACATCCAGTCCGAACATTTCAGCAGTCTCTTCATTGGAAGCTTCCAGTTCGGATTTTGTGAGATCATACAGCTCCTGCGGATAATCGCCGAAGGTTGAAGTCTCAATGATCTCATAGAGTGCGTCGGAGCATGCCATAGAATTGGAATCTTCATCGTTATACTCCTGAAGCTCTTCCTTCAAAGCGGCTTCGTATTCTTCAACGGTGGAGCTGTCTGTATATTCACTTACAAACGCATCATTGTACTCCGGCATAATCAGTTCGTAGATCTCGTTCAGCGTAATGGTAAATACCGCTTCTTTCCCGTCCAGTTCACCGTCATAGGGGTCTGGGAAGGTAATGGTAATGTCTTTTGTCTCGCCGGCTTCCATACCGACAATCTGTTCCTCAAATCCCTCGATGAAGGTTTCCGAGCCAAGCTCAACCTCACAATCTTCCTCTGAGCCGCCTTCAAATTCTTCGCCGTCTATCTTGCCGACATAATCGATATTGACAATGTCGCCCTCCTGCGCAGCGCGATCCGTTATCTCGTTCGTCTCTGCATAAGAGTAGAGCAGTCCTTCGATCTCATCCTGCACATCCTCGTCTGTGACGGTATAGATAATACGTTCAATGTTCAGGTCTGAATAATCTCCAAGCGTAACATACTTTGCATATTCATTGCCAGTGTCATCGCTTTTGCCCTGGCAACCTGTTAATGTAAAAACAGAAACGGCAAGCAAACCTAAAAGTGCTTTCTTTTTCATGGGATAATTCCTTTCTTCGATATTTTCTCTCCTACTATATCACAAAATTGTGTTAGATGTGTGTAATTTTTTTAAAAATAAAAAAAAATATTGAGATTCATACAGAAGCATGGTATACTGTTAAAAGTTAAAGTCTCATAAAGGAGATGAAGGAGGATAGATCATGAAACATATTAAGACATTAAATACACAGAGCTTACAGAACACGCTGAAGAGGGGCGGCTGCGGCGAATGCCAGACATCATGTCAGTCGGCGTGCAAGACTTCCTGTACAGTTGGAAATCAGAGCTGTGAGAATCATAAATAAAATCAGTGAGCAGATAGAACAGGTAAGCAGCGGATATTTTGTTCGCTGCTTATTATAAGTTGCTCGTTATGGAAGCAGTATGGGAAAGGGGAAAAAGCGTGATTCATCAATATAAAAACAATGGCTATAACATTGTTCTTGATACCAACAGCGGAGCGATCCATGTGGTAGATGATTTGGTTTATGACGTGATTGAACTTTTGCAGGAGCAAAAAAGCGAGGAGCAGATTCACCGGCAATTGGATGTTTTTTATCCCGGGAGCGAGGTACAGGATGCGCTGGAAGAATGCCGGGAGCTTAAAGAAGCCGGACAGCTTTTTACCGAGGATATTTACCGGAATGCCATTATAGATTTCAAAAAGCGGCAGACTGTGGTAAAAGCGCTCTGCCTGCACATCGCCCATGATTGTAACCTTGCCTGCCGCTACTGTTTTGCGGAGGAGGGTGAGTATCACGGCAGACGGGCGCTCATGAGTTATGAGGTGGGGAAAAAAGCGCTGGATTTCCTGATTGCCAATTCCGGCAGCCGAAGGAACCTGGAGGTTGACTTTTTCGGCGGGGAACCGCTGATGAACTGGCAGGTAGTAAAGGACCTGGTCCGGTATGGAAGAGAACAGGAAAAGCTGCATAACAAAAATTTCCGGTTTACGCTTACGACCAACGGCGTGATCCTGAATGATGAGATTATGGAATTCTGTAATCGGGAGATGGCGAACGTTGTACTCAGTATTGACGGAAGGAAAGAGGTTCATGACAGGATGCGCCCGTTCCGCAAAGGGCAGGGCAGTTATGAACTGATCGTTCCCAAGTTTCAGAAGTTTGCCGACAGCCGTAATCAGGAAAAATATTATGTCCGGGGGACATTTACGAGGAACAACCTTGATTTTGCAGCGGATGTCCTCCACCTTGCGGACCTGGGATTTAAGCAGATTTCAGTGGAGCCGGTAGTGGCGGATGAGACGGAAGACTATGCGCTGAGGGAGGAAGATATTCCGGTAATCTGTGAGGAATATGACAAGCTGGCAAAAGAAATGATTAAGCGCCATAAAGAGGGAAATGGATTTCAGTTTTTCCATTTTATGATCGATTTGACCGGCGGACCGTGCGTGTACAAGCGGCTGTCCGGCTGCGGTTCCGGTACGGAGTACCTGGCGGTGACGCCCTGGGGTGATTTGTACCCGTGCCATCAGTTTGTGGGAGAAGAAAAGTTTCTCATGGGCAATGTGGACGACGGCATTGTGCGGCAGGACATCTGCGACGAGTTTAAGGGATGCAATGTCTATGCAAAGGAAAAATGCAGGGACTGTTTTGCAAGATTCTACTGTAGCGGCGGATGCGCGGCGAATTCCTATCATTTTCATGGAACGATCAACGATGCCTACGATGTGGGCTGCGAGCTTCAGCGAAAGCGTGTGGAATGCGCCATTATGATAAAAGCTGCTCTGGCAGATGAGGAAGAAAGCTAAGAAAAAAGGAGAAGAACATGAAAAAGAACAAATCACTTGCGATTGTAATCGTAGCGGCGATTTTGGTGGCGCTGCTGGCGTTTACGACAATCGTCGGCTTTGGACCGACCGGAACAGGCGCCGCGAGGAATATTATTTTTGGTTTGGACCTGCGGGGCGGTGTGAGCATTACTTACGGGGTAGTGGGCGATGAAGCGCCTTCCTCGGAGGATCTGGATGACACGATTTACAAGCTGCAGCAGCGTGTATCCGCCTACAGTACGGAAGCGCAGGTTTACCAGGAAGGTACGGACCGGATTAATATTGAGATCCCCGGCGTATCTGATGCCAACGCGATCCTGGAAGAGCTCGGAAAGCCGGGTTCCCTGACATTTGAGCTGACCGACGGCACAGTGGTGCTGGAGGGCACGGACGTAGATACGGCGAAAGCGGCGACTTCTGCCGACAGCCTGGGAAATTCGCAGAATGTAGTAGAACTGGTGCTTACCAATGAGGGTGCGGACAAATTTGCTGCGGCAACCTCCGAAAATATCGGTAATCAGATTAAAATCGTATATGACGGGGAAACGATCAGCGCGCCGGTTGTCCAGTCGGCAATCACCGGCGGTACAGCGCAGATTACGGGAATGTCAAGCAGGGAGGAAGCAGAGAACCTTGCCGCATCCATCCGTATCGGTTCGCTGGCGCTGGAGCTGGAGGAACTTCGCTCGAACGTAGTGGGCGCCCAGCTTGGTGAAAAGGCGATTTCCACCAGCGTGCTTGCAGGTGCGATCGGGCTTTTGCTGGTAATCATCTTTATGATCCTTACCTATCGCGTGCCCGGCGTCGTGGCAGGCGTATCACTGCTGATTTATACGGGGCTGGAGCTTGTATGCCTCAATGCGTTTGATATGACGCTGACGATTTCGGGTATCGCCGGTATTATTCTTTCGATTGGTATGGCGGTGGATGCCAATGTTATTATTTACGCGCGTATCCGCGAGGAGATTGCGCAGGAGAAAACGGTAAAAGCGGCAATTAAGATTGGTTTCCAGAAAGCATTATCCGCGATCCTCGACGGAAACATCACGACGCTGATTGCAGCGGCGGTCCTGGCATATAAGGGAACCGGAAGCATTCAGGGATTTGCACAGACCCTGTCGCTTGGTATCGTATTGTCGATGTTCACCGCGCTTGTTGTGTCAAGGCTTCTGATGAATGCCGTTTATACGCTGGGCGTGCAGGATGAAAAATATTACGGAAGGGCAAAGGAAGTCAAGGCAATTGATTTTGTCGGCAAACGTAAATTCTTCTTTGCGCTCTCGATCGTGCTGGTATTGTCCGGCCCGGTGGCGATGCTCGTGCATAATGGCAGCTCAGGAAAGATGCTGAACTACAGTCTTGAGTTCATGGGCGGAACCTCCACGACGATAACCTTCAACGAAGATTATACGATTGAAGAGCTGGATGAGCAGGTGAAGCCTGTTATACAGGAAGTAACCGGCGACGCCAATATCCAGATGCAGAAGGTAACAGGCGGCAACCAGGTGGTAATCAAGACCAGAGAGCTGTCTGTGGATGAGAGAAACGAGATGGAAGAGAAGCTTGTTTCGGAGTTCGGAGTTGATTCAGAATTGATTTCGACAGAAAGTATTTCCTCTACCATCAGCGGAGAAATGAAGAGCGACGCCGTAAGCGCCGTGATTATTGCAACGGTATTTATGCTGATCTATATCTGGTTCCGGTTTAAGGATATCCGTTTCGCGACCAGTGCGGTGATTGCGCTTCTGCATGACGTGATGGTGGTGCTTGCCTGCTACGCGATTTTGTGGATCAGCGTGGGCAATACCTTTATCGCGTGTATGCTGACGATCGTCGGATATTCGATCAACGCAACCATTGTCATCTTTGACCGTATTCGTGAGAATTTAAAGGAAATGAAGAAAAAAGACAGTGTTGCGGATGTGGTGAATTTAAGTATTACACAGACGCTTACGAGAAGTATATATACAACGGTGACCACATTTATTATGGTAGCGGTTTTATATGTGATCGGCGTAAGCTCTATCCGCGAGTTTGCATTGCCGCTTATGGTCGGCATTATCTGCGGCGGCTATTCTTCCGTGTGTATCACGGGTCCGCTGTGGCATGTCATGAAGACAAAAATCAAGGGGAAACAGTAAGAATAGGGAGAACAAGGGGCTGTTGGATAACAGCCCTTTTTCTGTATTGAGGTGCATATGGAGAAATGGATGGTGGCGGCGAAGCGCGCCGATTTTAACAGAATCGCAGAAAAGTTTCATATCGACCCGGTTACTGCGCGGCTGATACGCAACAGAGATATCGTCGGCGACGAGGAGATTGAGACATACCTTAACGGAAGCCTTTTAAACCTTCACAGCCCCTGGATGATGGAGGGAATGGAGAAGGCGGTAGAGCTTTTGGTGAATAAGATTGACGAGCAGAAGAAAATCCGCATTATCGGCGATTATGATATTGACGGGGTGACGGCTACCTTCATTTTTATGAAGGGGCTTTCCAGGTGCCAGGCAAATGTAGATTATGAGATACCGGACAGAATCCTGGATGGCTATGGCATCAACCGAAATCTGATACAGCAGGCATATGAAGAGGGCGTGGATACGATTGTAACCTGCGATAACGGCATCGCGGCGCTGGAGCAGATCCTTTATGCAAAGGAGCTGGGGATGACGGTGATCGTGACCGATCATCATGAGCTGAAAAAGGAAGAAAAAGACGGTGTGCCGACGGAGGTGGTTCCCAAAGCGGACGCGGTGGTAAATCCCCATCAGCCAAAGTGCGCCTATCCGTATAAATGCCTGTGCGGGGCGGCAGTTGCCTGGAAGGTGGTGACGGCGCTTTATGAGACGCTGGGGATTGCGTGGGAGGAAAGCGAGAAGCTGATCGAGTATGTGGCGATTGCCACAGTCGGAGATGTGATGGATCTGACCGGGGAAAACCGTATCCTTGTGCGGGAGGGGCTTTTGCAGTTAAACAGGACGGAAAGCACAGGGCTTCGCGCGCTGATTCAGGTAAACGGGCTGGAGGATAAGGAAATCAATTCCTATCATATCGGTTTTGTGCTGGGACCGTGCATGAACGCCAGCGGACGCCTGGATACGGCAAAAAAAGCGCTGGAGCTTTTGCTTACGGAGTCGGAAGCGGAGGCAACGGAGCTTGCCGAGGAACTTCTGCATCTGAACGCGCAGCGAAAGGAGATGACGCTTGCCGGATATGAGCAGGCGGTGGAACAAATTGAGGGCAGTGCGCTGAAGCATGACCGCGTGCTGGTGGTATATCTGCCGCAATGCCATGAAAGCCTGGCGGGAATCATTGCCGGCAGGCTTCGGGAGAGATATTACCGTCCGGTTTTTGTGCTGACAGACGGCAGAGAATATGTAAAAGGCTCCGGGCGCTCCATTGAGAGCTATTCGATGTTTGAGGAGATGCAGAAATGTAAAGAGCTGTTTATTAATTTCGGCGGGCATCCGATGGCGGCAGGCTGTTCGCTGCTAAAAGAGAATGTGGAAAAGCTGCGGACCAGGCTCAATGAGCAGACGGTTTTAAGCGAGGACGATTTGCGGCAGAAGATATTGATCGATGTGCCGATGCCCTTAGATTACATATCCGATTATTTGATAGAAGAGCTGGAACTATTGGAGCCCTTCGGAAAAGGGAACCCCAAGCCAGTGTTTGCCGAGAAGGATCTGGACATTCTTGGCGCGCGCGTAATCGGGCAGAACCGGAATGTGACGAAGATGGAGGTGGAGAACCGGCAGAAAAAGCGCATGGAAGCGCTGTATTTTGGCGACGCCCGCCAGTTTCGGGAGGATCTGGAAGCGAAATTCGGCTATGAGCAGACAGAAAGGCTATATCAGGGAAGAAGCAACGGTATCCGGCTGTCCGTCATTTATTACCCGGAGATCAATGAATACAGGGGAAATAGGAGCATCCAGATTATTGTGCAGCATTATTGTTAAAATCCTTTGATTTTTATTGCATAAATTTCAGAAAGTACTTATAATATTTCCTGGTAATGTCATTATTTATCATACAAGAGGAATGACCGCTGAATTTGCCACTTCGAAGCGAGGAACCGGTTTCCCTCTATGCGAAATGCCTTGAGCAGGCTGTACAGGAGGAAAAGACGGGCGCGGATACCGCCGGGGAGATGTACGTTTCGCTTGACAAAATATTGAGGAAAGAATAGAATGAAAAAAGTGATTTATTGTTAGGAGGAAAGAGCGATGGCAGTACCGTATAATCATAGAGCCATTGAGCAGAAATGGCGCAAGAACTGGGAAGAACATCCGGTGAATGTACAGGACGGCAGCAAGCCGAAATATTATTGCCTGGATATGTTTCCGTATCCGTCGGGCAATGGTTTGCATGTGGGACACTGGAGAGGATATGTAATCTCTGATGTATGGAGCCGTTATAAAATGCTGCAGGGATATTATCTGATTCATCCTATGGGCTGGGATGCCTTTGGGCTTCCGGCGGAAAATTATGCCATTAAGATGGGCGTGCATCCGGCAAAATCGACGGCTGAGAATGTGGCTCATATTAAAGAGCAGATCAATCAGATCTCTGCGATTTATGACTGGGATATGGAGGTCAACACGACCGATCCCGAATTCTATAAATGGACACAGTGGATTTTTGTGAAAATGTTTAAAGAGGGGCTTGCTTATGAAAAGGAGTTCCCAATCAACTGGTGCCCTTCCTGTAAAACAGGGCTTGCCAATGAAGAGGTTGTAAACGGATGCTGCGAACGCTGCGGTTCTGCTGTCACGAAGAAGAACCTTCGCCAATGGATGCTGCGCATTACAAAATATGCGGAGCGGCTGTTAAATGATCTGGATAAGCTGGACTGGCCGGAAAAGGTGAAAAAGATGCAGACGGACTGGATCGGCAAGTCTTATGGCGCCGAGGTGGATTTCCCGGTGGAGGGGCGCGAAGAAAAGATCACCGTCTATACAACCAGGCCGGACACGCTTTACGGCGCTACGTTTATGGTGCTGGCGCCGGAGCATAAGCTGGCGGCTTCCCTTGCAACGGAGGAGACAAAAGAGGCAGTGGAGAAATATATCTATGATTCCTCTATGAAATCCAACGTAGACCGCCTGCAGGATAAGGAGAAGACCGGTGTGTTTACCGGAAGCTATGCGATCAATCCTTTAAACGGCGCGAAGACGCCGATCTGGCTGTCGGATTACGTACTGGCTGATTACGGTACGGGCGCGATCATGTGCGTACCTGCCCATGACGACCGTGACTTTGAATTTGCGACAAAATTCAATATTCCGATCATTCAGGTAATTGCAAAGGACGGCAAAGAAATTGAAAATATGACAGAAGCTTATACGGAAGCGTCCGGTACGATGATTAATTCCGGCGAATGGAACGGGATGGAGTCCTCCGTACTGAAAAAGGAAGCGCCGATGATGATCGAGAAGCGCGGCATAGGGCGCAAGACCGTAAATTACAAGCTGCGTGACTGGGTATTCTCACGCCAG
>CAZAQD010000012.1:0-44698 GCA_964487425.1 uncultured Marvinbryantia sp.
TAATATCAAATATTTCTCTTGCCTGTTTCGGTATAACAATTTGCCCCTTTTCGCCCACGGTAGCAGTCCAAGCGTATTTTCCCTTTGGCTTGCTCATTAAAAAACCTCCTTGTAATAAGTGTGATTTGTATTACTAATTATACTTACTCTTTATTGCCCTGTCAACAGGTATTTCACAAACGGAATGTAACGCCAAAAATATAGCGTGGAAAGCATTTCTGCCTTTCACGCTGTATTTGCCTTTGCAACGCCCATATAGTTGATGTTTGATTGTTGTTTTCAAATTCCTTCCTTATGTGGCGTTAGCTTTTGGCTACCCCTGTGTATATCTGGATAAAAATTGTCTGGTGCGTTCTTCGCGCGGATGCTCAATGACCTGGAGAGGATCGCCCTGTTCGACGATCAACCCGCCGTCCATAAAGATAACCTGATCCGCCACATCCCGGGCAAATGCCATCTCATGGGTTACGATAATCATGGTGGTTTTGCGCTCGGCAAGCCCGCGTATGACTTTTAAGACTTCACCGGTCAATTCCGGGTCAAGCGCGGAGGTCGGCTCGTCAAAGCAGAGGATATCCGGGTTAAGCGCCAGAGCACGGGCGATCGCAACGCGCTGCTGCTGTCCGCCGGAGAGCTGATGGGGATAATGCCCTGCGCGCTCGGAAAGCCCCATTTGTGCGAGCAGCTCATTCCCGTGGGCATCGATTTTTTCCAGGATTTCTTTTTTATGCTGCTTAAAGTCCGGCTGCTCTTTTGCCAGAAGCTTCTCGGCGAGCGTTACATTTTCCAGTGCCGTATATTGCGGAAAGAGGTTAAAGGACTGAAACACCATGCCGAAATGAAGGCGTTTGGTGCGGATGTCCTTTTCATTTTCCGATTTTGTGCGCGAGGCGTCAAAGAGCGTATTGCCTTTTACTGTGATCGTGCCCTGATCCGGCGTCTCCAGAAAATTCAGGCAGCGCAGCAGAGTCGTTTTCCCGGAACCGGAGGAACCGATAATGGCAAGCGCGTTTCCTTCCTCAAGCGAAAAGCTGACATCCTCCAGTACTTTTGTACTTTCAAAGTGCTTTTCGATATGTTTCACTTCCAAAATTGCCATGCTTTTTGCCTCCTTATCTGAAATAATCTAATCTGCGCTCAATATAGTTGAACAGTAAAGTCAAAATACCAACAAAAATGAGGTAGAATACGCCGGTGTAAAAAAGCGGCCATGTCAACCCGTTTGACTTCATGAAAGAATATCCGGCAAAGGTAAGCTCCTGAGCGGCGATGGTACGCGCCAGGGAAGTGTCCTTGACCAGGGTGATGATCTCATTTGACATCGGCGGGACGACACGCTTTACCATCTGCAGCAGCGTGATCTTGAAAAAAATCTGGCTTTTTGTCATGCCCAGCACCTGCCCGGCTTCCCGCTGCCCGGCAGGGACGCCCTCGATTCCTCCCCGGAAAATAACGGAGAAATAGCAGGCGTAGTTAATGGCAAATGCGACGACAGTCGCCGTAATACGCCCGGCTTCATTTCCGCTCCAGATATTATGCCCCAGCCACAGTCCGGGACCGTAAAAGATGATAATTAACTGCAGCATCAGCGGCGTGCCCCGGATGATCCAGACAAGAATCTGTATCAGATAGCGCAGAAGCTTCCATTTGCTGATCGCGCCAAAGGCGAGGATCAGTCCCAAAGGCAGTGCGAAAATCAGTGTGAAAATAAAAATCTGAAAGGTAGTTGCCAAACCGTTCAGCAGTGATTGCGTTACGTTCCAAAGCATAGTCATTTCTCCTCTGTACAGCCGATAAGGCAGAGAGCACCTCGCTCTCTGCCTTGTGTGCTTGCAAAATGTTCAGTTCCGGTTTTATTCAGCCGGTACTACGATAACCTGTGCGTTATTGCAGTAAGCGTTTGTGCACTCCATAGATTCGGTTACCTCATCTGTCAGAGTCATGCCGTTCCATACAACGTCGATGTTTTTAGCATTCAGCTCCATGATCTTATTATCCCAGTCGATCTCTACGAATTCTACTTCTACGCCGAGTTTTTCGCCGACAACACGCGCCATATCCGCATCAAAGCCGATCCAGTCGCCATTGTCGTCTCTGTAATCCATCGGTGCAAATTCGGTGATACCAACGATCAGGCTGCCTTTTTCCTGGATATAAGCCACATCGCTGTCCTCGGCAGCTTCCGCCTCAGTCTCTTCTTCAGAAGCTTCTTCCTGCTCTACCAGAGCTTCCTGCACGCCGTAGGTTGTTGCGATCTCTTCCATCGTACCATCTGCGTAGCTCTCTGCAAATACGCCATTGATAAATTCAGCCAGGTCGGAACCCTTGCGGCAGCCAACGCCGTATTCCTCGGTAGTCAATTCATCTGTATGGATCAGGCTTGGGTAGCTGGTGCCTTCGCCGATCATCGCGCCTGCCATCAGAAGGTCAATAATCGCGGCGTCAGAAGTACCGGAAGCAACTTCCATCAGGGCGTCCGCCTGGGAAGCGACAGAATTGTAGCTGAATCCGTTATCTTCTGCAGCAGCTTCTCCGGCAGAACCGGCTTCTACCGCATATACGAGATCTTCATTTGCAGATACAGCGGCAAAGGATGCCATTGACAGTACCATTGCCCCACATAAAATCAAAGCAAGTTTCTTTTTCATAATCTTATCCTCCGAAATCTGTTTTTGTTAAAATACGGTTTCGTATGCTAACCTTTTAGTATATTATCATAGTAGCGTGCTAAAGTAAAGAAAAATTTGGCTTGTAATTTATAATATCGTGGTTTATACTGTATCCGAAGAGCATGAGAAATTCCATATGGAAATTATAAGGGGAGCTTAGCAGAGAGGACCGCAGGTTACGAGGATGTGCAGAACGGTTACTTTGGTGAACTCCTTTTTATAAGGAGAATGACGGTTATGAAAGGCAATCAGATACATCAACAGTCAGAAATCGAAGAGAAGCTGCGCGAGGAATGCGGCGTATTCGGAATGTATGACCTGGATGGAAAAGATGTGGCGGCGTCGATTTACTATGGGCTTTTTGCGCTGCAGCACAGAGGGCAGGAAAGCTGCGGGATCGTCGTCAGCGAAACGGACGGACCGAAGGGGAAGGTCAGCTCCTGCAAAGGCATGGGGCTGGTAAACGAGGTTTTTGTGGAAGGCTCTCTGGAGGCGTTAAAAGGCGATATCGGCGTGGGGCATGTCCGCTATTCCACGGCAGGCGCCAGTACACGGGAGAATGCGCAGCCGCTGGTACTAAATTATGTAAAGGGTACGCTGGGGCTTGCCCACAATGGGAATCTGATTAATGCGCAGGAGCTGAGGCGTGAGCTGGAATATACAGGGGCGATCTTCCAGACGACGATTGACTCAGAGGTCATTGCCTATCACATTGCAAGAGAGCGGATCAAGGCGCGGAATGTAGAAAGCGCCGTGTTAAATGCCATGAAAAAGATCAAGGGGGCATATTCACTGGTGGTTATGTCGCCGAGAAAGCTGATCGGGGCGAGGGATCCCTTTGGGTTTAAGCCGTTGTGCATCGGCAAGCGGGATCATGCCTATATCATCACCTCAGAGACATGCGCGCTGGAAACGATCGGGGCGGAGTATATCCGCGATGTAGAGCCGGGAGAAGTGGTGGCGATTACAAAGGACGGCATTTCTTCTGATAAAAGTATGTGCCTGCCAAAAAGTGAGCAGGCGCGCTGTATTTTTGAATATATTTATTTTGCAAGGCCGGACAGCCATATTGACGGCGTCAGCGTCTATGGCTCGAGAATTAAGGCGGGAAGGTTTCTGGCGATGGATTCCCCGGTGGAGGCAGATCTGGTGGTGGGCGTGCCGGAGTCGGGAAACGCGGCGGCGCTGGGATACTCCCTGCAGTCCGGGATTCCCTATGGGACCGCCTTTGTGAAAAACGGCTATGTGGGGCGTACCTTTATTAAACCGAAACAGAGCAACCGTGAATCCAGCGTCAAGGTGAAACTGAATGTGCTGCGTGAGGCAGTGAATGGAAAGCGCGTGATTATGATCGACGATTCGATCGTGAGGGGAACCACCAGCGACCGCATCGTGCGCATGCTGCGCGACGCGGGGGCAACCGAGGTTCATATACGGGTCAGCTCTCCGCCGTTTTTGTGGCCATGCTATTTTGGCACGGACGTTCCGGCACGGGAACAGTTGATTGCCTATAACCGCACGATCGAGGAGATCCGGCAGGAAATCGGAGCGGACAGCCTCGGATATTTAAGGCTGGAACGCCTGCGGGATATGGTGGACGGACTGGATATCTGTACCGGATGCTTTACCGGAAAATACCCGATGGAACCGCCCAAAGAGGACATTCGCGGAGACTATGACGCATAAGCAGCCAAGCGGAAATAATAATTTAGAAAGGATAGGGATCTATGAACGACAAGTATCAAAGCCCATTATCAGAGCGCTACGCGAGCAAGGAGATGCAGTACATTTTTTCGCCGGACATGAAGTTTCGCACATGGAGAAGGCTGTGGATCGCGCTTGCGGAGACGGAAAAGGAGCTTGGGCTGAATATCACCCAGGAACAGATTGATGAGCTGAAGGCTCATGCGGAGGATATTAATTATGACGTGGCAAAGGCGCGGGAAAAAATTGTCCGCCATGATGTCATGTCCCATGTCTATGCTTACGGCGTACAGTGCCCGAAGGCGAAGGGCATTATCCATCTGGGAGCGACTTCCTGCTATGTGGGGGATAATACCGATGTGATCGTGATGGCGGAGGCGCTGAAGCTGGTGAAGAAAAAACTGGTGAATGTGATTGCCGAGCTGGCAAAATTCGCCGATGAATATAAGGAACTGCCGACGCTGGCATTTACCCATTTCCAGCCGGCGCAGCCGACAACGGTAGGAAAGCGCGCGACACTGTGGATGCAGGAATTTATGCTGGATCTGGAGGACCTGGAGTATGTGGCGGGCAGCCTGAAGCTTCTGGGCAGCAAGGGGACGACCGGGACGCAGGCAAGCTTTTTGGAGCTGTTTGACGGCGACCAGGAGACTATTGACAAGATCGATCCGATGATTGCGCAGAAGATGGGATTTCAGGAGTGCTACCCGGTATCCGGGCAGACGTATTCCAGAAAGGTAGATACCAGAGTCTTAAACGTGCTGGCGGGGATTGCAGCAAGCGCGCACAAGTTTTCCAACGATATCCGCCTTCTGCAGCATTTAAAGCAGGTGGAGGAACCGTTTGAAAAGACCCAGATCGGTTCTTCTGCGATGGCATATAAGAGAAACCCCATGAGGAGCGAGCGCATTGCCTCTTTGTCACGCTTTGTCATCTGTGATGCGCTGAATCCGGCGATCACTTCCGCCACCCAGTGGTTTGAGCGGACGCTGGACGATTCGGCAAACAAACGTCTCTCAGTGCCGGAGGGATTTCTGGCAATCGACGGCATTCTGGATCTTTGCCTGAATGTTGTTGACGGATTGGTGGTATATCCGAAGGTAATTGAAAAACAGCTTCTTGCCGAGCTGCCGTTTATGGCGACGGAAAATATTATGATGGACGCCGTAAAGGCGGGCGGAGACAGGCAGGAGCTGCATGAAAGAATCCGTGAGCTGTCTATGGAGGCAGGAAAGAATGTTAAGGTGGAAGGAAAGGATAATAATCTTCTGGAACTGATTGCCGCAGATCCGGCATTTAACTTAACGCTGGAGGAGCTGCAGAAAACGATGGACCCGGCGAAGTATGTGGGACGCGCCCCGCGCCAGGTGGAAGTTTTCCTGAGGGATGTGGCAGATCCCATTCTGCAGGAAAATAAAGAGCTTCTGGGCGTAAAGGCAGAGATCAATGTGTAATCATCATTTGTAGTAATTTAGCGGCTGCGTTAGATACGTGGCCGTTTTTATTTGTAATGATACAGAAATTTCTTCTGGGAGTACCCTCCTGGAAGGCGAGGGGAAAGAGAGTACCCTGGCATAGCTGCTCCTTTGCAAATTCGCTCATTACGTAACCGATGCCGAGGTTGCGCATGGCAAACTGTACGATCATATCGCTGGTGGCAAGCTCAAATTCGGGGTGTAGCTCGATGTTTCTGGAAAGGAGCCATTCGTCGATGCAGCGCCTGGTACTGGTGTTTTTTTCCAGACAGATCAAAGGAAGCCCCTCCAGTTCCCGGTAATCCAGCACCTTATCTTTAAGGGCGGAATATTTTGGCCCGGCGATAAAGATATCCGAGATTTCTTTTACCGGAATACTCTGTATCTCTTTTTCAGAAGGGAAGGGCGTGGAGACGACGCCGAAATCAATCTGTCCGCTTTCGATATTTTTGATCGTCTCCGGGGTGGGGGCGTTGGTGACGCTGACCTTGATCCCGGGATAATGCTCGTGAAAGCGTTCCAGGTATGGCAGAAGGTAGAACCGCAGAGTCATATCGCTGGCGCCGATGCGGATTTCCCCGGCGCTTAGGTTTAACATCTGCATTAGCTGTTTTTCCCCGGTCTGGATCGTCTCATAGCCGCGGGACACATAATCCAGCAGAAGCTCCCCCTCGCCGGTTAGCTGGATTCCTTTTGGCGTACGGAGAAACAGGCAGGTATTTAGCTGGGACTCAAGCTGTTTCATTGCCTGGCTGACGGCAGGCTGGGAGATGGAAAGCTCCTTCGCGGCAAGCGTGATTTGTCCCAGTTTGCCCACATAATAAAAAATTTTGTAATATTCCAGGTTAATATTCATAAAAAACCCCTTATGCGCCGCCGGAAACGGTTTTTCTATAGTATAAACGCCGGCAGATCAAAAGTAAAGAATAACATAATTATAACTTATGCAGAATATAAACAATATTGATTATACTTATAAGAAGGCTTATAGTATAATAAAAAAAGGCGGAAAAATGCCGCAAGAATAACAGGATTGGAAAATGGGCGGCACTTTATGTTACGCCGGATTTTCCATCGAATGGAGGAAATTATGGTAGAAGCTGTAGTTGGAGCAAACTGGGGAGACGAAGGTAAAGGTAAGATTACGGATATGATGGCGAAAAAAGCCGATATTATTGTGAGATTCCAGGGTGGGGCAAACGCAGGCCACACCATTGTAAATAATTATGGTAAGTTTGCATTGCATACGCTGCCATCCGGCGTATTTTACGATCATACGACCAGCATTATCGGAAACGGTGTGGCGCTGAATATTCCGGTATTGATGAATGAGATCAAAAGTATCGTGGAGCGGGGAGTGCCGATGCCGAATATTCTGATTTCCGACCGTGCGCAGATGGTCATGTCTTATCATATTCTTTTTGACCAGTGCGAGGAGGAGCGTCTGGGCGGAAAGTCCTTTGGTTCCACCAAGTCGGGAATTGCGCCGTTTTATTCAGATAAATATGCGAAAATCGGTTTTCAGGTAAGTGAGCTCTTTGACGAAGAGACATTAAAGGAGAAGGCGGAAAGAGTATGCGAGCAGAAGAATGTGATTCTCGAGCATCTTTACCACAAACCGGCGTTGAAGCCGGAAGAGCTTCTGGAGGAGCTGCATAGCTACAGGGATATGGTGAAGCCTTTTGTATGCGATACCTCCGCGTTTTTGTGGAATGCCATCAAAGAGGGCAAGACGGTTCTCCTAGAGGGGCAGCTTGGTTCTTTAAAAGACCCGGATCACGGGATCTATCCGATGGTTACGTCTTCGTCTACCCTGGCGGCGTACGGCGCGATCGGCGCTGGAATCCCGCCCTATGAGATTAAAAAGATCGTGACAGTCGTAAAGGCATATTCAAGCGCAGTAGGGGCAGGCGCATTTGTCAGTGAAATCTTTGGCGAAGAGGCGGACGAGCTTCGACGCAGAGGCGGAGACGGCGGAGAGTACGGCGCGACAACCGGACGCCCGAGGCGGATGGGCTGGTTTGACTGCGTAGCTTCCAAATACGGATGCCGTATCCAGGGAACGACCGATGTGGCGTTTACGGTACTGGATGTGCTTGGCTATCTGGACGAGATTCCGGTGTGCGTAGGCTATGAAATCGACGGTGAAGTGACGACGGATTTCCCGACGACGGCGAAGCTGGAAAAGGCAAAGCCGGTGCTTAAAGTCTTGCCGGGCTGGAACAGCGATATCCGCGGAATCAAAAAGTACGAGGATCTGCCGGAAAACTGCCGGAATTATATTGAATTTGTAGAAAAGGAAATCGGCTTCCCGATTACGATGATCTCCAACGGCCCGGGAAGGGACGATATTATCTACAGAGAAGTGAAATAAGAGAGAAAATGAGAAGGGGCCGTTGCAAAGTAGATGAATCATCATCTATGGAGCAATGGATCCATTGTTTTTAAGATTGCCACGGCATCCTCATAAGAAGTAAAGTGGATGGTGGAAAACCCCATCTCTTTTGCTGAGGCGATGTTGGCAGCGTTGTCATCGAGAAATACCGCTTCTTCCGGTTTTACAGAAAAACGTTTGCAGAACTCAGCAAAAATCCAGGGATTGGGCTTTAGCATCTGCACTTCATAGGAGAAAAGCCCGCCGTCCATCTCTTCGGTGAAAGAGAGGATGTCACGGGAAAGCTCTCTGTTGAAGCTGCCGTAATTGGAAAGATAATAGACGCGGTAACCGTTGGCTTTTAAGTCCGCGATCCAGGGTCGGGTATAGTCAAAGGTACGGATCTGCCCATAGACTTCGCAGATCAGGGCTTTTAAATCGCCGTTATAATCAGGAAGCCTCTTTTGAAAACGATGCAGTATCTCATCAAAGGTCAGCACGCCGCGATCCATCTCATTCCAGTCCGGGTGCAGGAATATGGCATGGTTGAGGAGGTCGGCGTCATCAGACGGAATCCCAAGAGATTTGAGGATCTTTTCTGTATCAAAGGGAATCAGGACATTGCCAATATCAAATACGATCGTGTGGATCATCTTTCGTCTCCTTCCCGGAAGTGTGTTTTTCGGTATCGTCCGAATGCAGCAGCTTATAAATCATCAGATAGACATAGAACAGTACCGGAATGACCACGGTAAAACCGAGGCACATCTTGAACATATTGAATGCCCAGTCGCTGCCGATCAGGGAGAAAATAAAGGTTGCCAGGTACAGGGCAAGCAAAAAGATAATTCCAATCCAGGCAAGCAGGCGTTTTCTCTGTTTCATCTGCGTTCCTCCTGTGCTAAATCTTCCATAAACTGGCGGATGGATAGATTATTTTCTTTGGATTCCGGTACGATAAGGAAGCTCTGAATGGTGGGCGCCTCAAATTCCACCAGCGGAATGGAGATCAGGGAACCGTCGTCCAGATGCGACTGCACCAGGCTCTTGGGAAGGAACGTATAGCCGATCCCATCTGTCAGGTAAGCGCTTAAATGGGTCAGTTTATCGATCTCAAAAGAGAAGGAATAATTCTTCGGGAACATATCGCGGATAAAGGTCCCGTTATCCTGAATCATAAAATCGCAGTACAGATAATTGACATCGGGAAGCTGGTTCTGGCGGATGCCGTTTATGTATTCCCGGTGCTGGGGGGAAGTTACCAGTACCAGCTCGTCCGACTGGAACGGCTGGCAGGAAAATCCCGCTTTTTTCAAAGGCACATAAGAAAAGACAATATCCAGCGTACCGTCCTGCAGCATACGCAGCAGAGGACCGGAGTGGTCGATGATGACCTTTAAGGAAATATCCTGGTATTTGCGCACGTAATTTTTGATCGGCTGCGTCAGATAGCAGTCGTATACCGTGTTGACGGTGCCGATGCGCAGCGTTTCGGAAAACGTATGGAGCATGCTTAATTCTTCAATAGCGGAAGCTTCCAGCGCGACAATACGCTTGGCGTAGCTTAAAAAGTGCAGCCCTTCATCCGTCAGCTCCACATTCTTTCTGTTGCGCACAAACAGCTTTTTGCCAAGCTCCTTTTCCAGCTCCATGATACGGTTTGTCACGGTAGACTGGACAATGTAATAACGGTCTGCAGTCTGCGTAAAGTTCTTTAATTCAGACAGGGTAATAAATGTTTTCAAATTCTCAATATTCATGGTATCCTCTTATCGAAATCCCAAATCAATAGTTTTATAAAATTCATTATACAAATTTTATCTCCATCGCTATAATAAGTCAAGAGACTTTGTTTTAAAGAGTCAGGAATCGTATCTTCGAAGTGGGAAAGGAGTTATACCAATGAATAATGTATATACCAAAGTAACAGACGGCATGGACTTTTTTGAGGGTAATGCCCCGGTCACTTTGGCAAAACAGTATGGTACGCCGGTATATGTATATAATGAGAAAATTCTGAGGCAGCGCTGCCGCGATTTGAAGAACCTGGTGACTTATCCGAAATTTGTGGTGGATTACTCGGCGAAGGCGAACTGCAACCTTGCCTTTTTGCAGATTGTAAAATCAGAAGGGCTGGAAGTGGATGCGATGTCTCCGGGAGAAATTTTTATGGAGAGGCAGGCAGGCTTCGCGCCGGAGGAAATCTTCTATATCTGTAACAATGTGTCGGCAGAGGAGATGCAGTATGCGATCGATGCGGGCGTTCATATCAGCGTGGATTCTTTAAGCCAGCTGGAACAGTTCGGGCAGATCGCGCCGGGACATGAAGTGGCAGTCCGCTTTAACCCGGGAGTTGGCGCGGGGCACCATGAGAAAGTGGTGACTGCGGGAAAGAAAACCAAGTTTGGCATTGAGCCGAAGTATATTCCGCAGGTAAAGGAAATCCTGAAAAAATATGATCTGAAATTGATTGGCATTAACCAGCATATCGGTTCTCTGTTTATGACAGGAGAAGCGTTTGTGGCGAGCATCGGGGCGCTGTTTGAGATCGCGAAGCAGTTTCCGGGGTTAAAGTTCGTCGATATGGGAGGGGGTTTTGGCATTCCCTATAAGAAGGAGTTTGACGAAGCGCCATTGGATCTGCAGGAGCTCGGAGAAGCGATTGATAAGGCACTCTATAAATTTGCGGAAGAATATGGGGAACAGATTACTCTGCGTATTGAGCCGGGACGTTATATTTCCGCGGAATGCAGCCTGATCTTATCAGAAGTACATTCGGTAAAACACAATCATGAGAAGAAATTTGTGGGATGCGACTGTGGTTTCAATGTCCTGCAGAGACCGATCATGTATGATTCCTATCACGGCATTGAAGTATACCGCGCTTCGGATGTGCAGTCGGAGAAGACAGAAGCCGTTACCGTTGTGGGAAATATCTGTGAGAGCGGAGACATTCTCGCGAAGGACAGGGAACTGCCGGAGATCTTCAAGGGAGATATCCTGGGCATTCTGGATGCGGGAGCCTATGGCTTTACGATGGCGTCTAATTATAATAACCGCCTGCGCCCGGCGGAGATTCTCATCCGTGAGAGCGGAGAGGTTGTATTGATAAGGGAACGGGAAGTGCTGGAAGATTTGCTGAGGCACCAGATATCGCTGAAAATGGATTGAAAAGAGCCGCCGGGAGGCGGCTTTTTCAGTTTTATTTCAGTTTTGTGGGTTATTATCATTGTAGAGAAAACGCAAACAAGGTATACTACTATAAAAGAGCGTGGTGGAAGGACGTAAATGTAATGCAGGTTTTGATTGTAGAGGATGAAGAACGGCTGGCGGATGCGCTGGGACAGATCATGGCGGAGAAAAAGTATCTGGCGGATGTCGTCTATGACGGGCAGGATGGGATCGATTATGCGCTTTCCGGTCAATATGATGTGATTGTCCTGGATGTGATGCTGCCGGGAAAGAGCGGGTTTGAAGTGGTGAAGGCAATCCGCACAGCGGGGGTGGATACCCCGGTTATCATGCTGACCGCGCGGGATGATGTCCGTGATAAAGTGATGGGGCTGGACTGCGGGGCGGATGATTACATGACGAAGCCTTTTGCGCCGGAAGAACTGCTGGCGCGGATCCGGGCGCTTTCCAGGCGGCAGGGGGAAGTGGTGCTGGAAGAGACGAAATATGCGGACCTGGTGCTGGCGTTGGGGACAAATGACCTGCGCTGCAGGGAAAAAACCGTGCATCTTAGCTTTAAGGAATTTGAAATTTTAAAAATTCTCATGGCAAATGCAAAGGGGATTGTATCAAAGGAAACGCTGATTACGAAAGTATGGGGCTGTGACTCCGATGCAGAGGATAATAATGTGGAGGCGTACATTTCCTTTCTCCGCAAAAAGCTGCTTTTTGTAGGTTCTTCCGTGACGATTGAAACCATTCGAAAGGTAGGCTATCATTTGCATGATTAAAAAGCTGCGGAATAAATTTATCATGATAAACATGGCGTTTGTAAGCGTAGTGCTTCTGGCGGTTCTGCTGATCCTCTGTATGTCCAGTTACCGGAAAGACGTGGGGGATGCGGAAATGGCGCTGGAGATGGCGCTGCAGGATGACAGGGGAAGCCTAAAGCCGATGATGGAGCTTCCGCCGGGCGAACAGCCCCAGGCGATGGAGGAAGAGCAGCCGGGGAACAGAAATCCGGTATTTATTATAGAAACGGACAGGGACGGCAGCCTCGTGGGCGTGGATGAAAGCGGGATGCAGGTGGCGCGGGACGCCGCCGAGGAAGCTCTTTTGCAGGTACAGGAAAGCGGGAAGGAGAGCGGAGCCTTATACGGACTCTGGCTGCGCTTTAAGAGGCAGGATACCGGGGACGGAGAGCGGATCGCATTTATGGATTGCAGCAGTGAATTGTCGGGGATGCGAAACCAGATTTTGGTATCGATAATCGTGTTTGCGGGCAGTATGATGGTGTTTCTGGTCATTAGCTTTTTTCTGGCAAAATGGGCGCTGGCGCCGGTGGAAAGGGCGTGGGAGCAGCAGCGCCGCTTTATCGCCGACGCTTCCCATGAGCTGAAAACACCGCTTACGGTCATTCTGGCAAACCTGGGGATTCTCTCTTCACATAGGGAGGATACGATTGCGGCGCAGGAAAAATGGCTGGTGAATACGAATATGGAAGCCAAAAGGATGCAAAAGCTTTTGGAAGACCTTCTGTTTCTTGCCCGCTCGGATGCGACCGGGACACCGACCGTATTTACCAGATTTGATTTGAGCAATTTGCTTTGGAGCTGTATCCTGCCCTTTGAATCTCTTGCCTATGAGAATGAGGTCACGCTTAAGGAAGAGATCGAAGAAGGAATCTGGATGAACGGCGATGAGAATCAGATCCGGCAGTTAGCCGCCATTTTAATGGATAATGCCTGCAAATATGTGGATAAAAGGGGAACCATAATGGTAGAGCTGTCGCGGCAGCAGGAGAAGATCAGGCTTTCGGTGGCAAATACAGGCGTGACGATCCCCAAAGAGGAGACGGAGCATATCTTCGAGCGCTTTTACCGGGTGGACCAGTCCAGGGCGAGGAAAGAAAACGGGTATGGGCTGGGGCTTTCCATTGCTCAGACGATCGTGCAGAACCATCACGGAAAGATCAGGGTACAGTGTGAGGAAGGAAAGACTGTGTTTATCCTAAGCTTCGGCAGCTAGGCGGCAGCGTCCGCCTTGTTTTTGCCGCGCGTGTCGGGCGGCAAGTGCGCCGGGCTTTGTGGCGTGACCGGGCGCAAGATGGTGCTCGGGGCATTTGTATGAAAAATAGAACATGACAATTTCATGCCGGATATGTTATATTAGACATACGATTTGCGGAGGTCGGACTGGAGTATCAGTCTGCCTTTTTTTTATCACAGGGGGTAGTATGCGGAAGCTATTTTAATTAAATTTCAGGAGGAGAAGATATGCGAGGAATTTATACGTCAGTAAATGACATCCGAAAGAGAGTGTTTGCGGAGGTGGCACGCCTTTCTTATGATTATAAGGACGGCGATTTGTCCCAGATGGAGCAGATTCCTTACAGAATTATTCCGGGTGAGGTGTCTACTTACCGTGAAAGTGTATTTTTGGAGCGGGCGATTGTAAAAGAGAGAATGCGTTTGACGATGGGACTGCCGGCAAGAAAAGCTTCGGAGCACGCGCCGGTTTCCAGCGGAGCGGAGGAATGCGTAAAGCCGGAAAAATATTACCAGCCGCCATTAATTAATATCATCAAATTTGCCTGCCATGCCTGCCCGGACAATGTCGTTAAGGTAACGGACGCCTGCCAGGGCTGTCTGGCGCATCCGTGCAAAGAGGTATGTCCCAAAGGGGCGGTGAGCTTTAAGAACGGAAAATCTGTGATCAACCAGGAGAAATGTATCAAATGCGGAAAATGCGTAGCGGCATGTCCCTACCATGCCATCCTCAAACAGGAGCGCCCCTGCGCAAGGGCGTGCGGCGTGAACGCAATCAGTTCGGACGAGTACGGACGTGCGGAAATCAATTATGATAAATGCGTATCCTGCGGTATGTGCCTGGCAAACTGTCCCTTTGGGGCGATTGCGGATAAGGCGCAGATCTTCCAGACGATTCAGGCAATTAAGAGCGGGACGCCGGTGTATGCGGCAATCGCGCCGGCGATTGCAGGGCAGTTTGGATCGAAGCTCACACCGGGAAAAATCCGCGCGGCATTTAAGGCGCTGGGATTTGAGGATGTGGTAGAAGTGGCGATCGGCGCCGACCTGTGTACGATTGAGGAGGCAAAGGACTTTCTGGAGGAAGTGCCGGAGAAGCTTCCGTTTATGGCGACCTCCTGTTGTCCGGCATGGGCAATGATGGCGAAAAAGCAGTTCCCGAAATATCAGGAGTGCATTTCGATGGCGTTGACGCCGATGGTTTTGACGGGGCGCCTGATTAAGAAAAAGCATCCGGGCTGCAAGGTGGCGTTTATCGGGCCCTGTGCAGCGAAAAAGCTGGAGGCAAGCAGGCGTTCGATCCGCAGTGACGTTGACTTTGTGTTGACCTTTGAGGAAGTCATGGGTATGTTTGAGGCAAAAGAAGTAGACTTTGCGAAGCTGGAGGAGATGGACGCAATGCATGGCGCGAGCGGAGACGGACGCGGCTTCGCAGTCAGCGGCGGAGTGGCAAACGCCGTGGTGAACTGTATCAAGGAATGGTATCCGGACCGTGAAGTGAAGGTGGCGAGCGCGGAAGGGCTGGCGGATTGCAAGAAATTGTTGACAATGGCGAAGGCGGGGAAATATAATGGATATTTGTTGGAGGGGATGGCGTGTCCGGGCGGATGCGTGGCAGGAGCGGGAACGATCCAGCCGATCGCAAAATCCACTGCGGCAGTGAACCTTCATAAAAAAGTATCGACCAATGCCCACGCTTTGCAGAGTAATTACGCAGATTTGCTTGAGGTACTGGAAGAGCGGGAGAAATAAGCAAAGAAGGCGTAAAATTTTGAAACAAACCTGCAGTTGGTACCGGGCATCCAGCGGATCCGGAGAGGGGAAGACGGTGTGTGTTCTGTGAAAGATTTTGAGGGAAATGTACGGAAAAGCATAAAGCTGAGATAAAAAGGAAGATTCGTAAAAAAGCGGCTGTCGGGGATAGGTCCCGGACAGCCGTTTCTGATTTGCTATTGTATTTTTCGCTCGTTATTTCGCTTGCCGCCAGTCCATTACTGCTGCTTGGCGGGGCATACATGTGTCTCATATGCATTGCCTGCCGGATAAATATTGCCGCAGTCCGGGCACTGGACATACTGGTCGTTGCTGCCAACATCGATCGGCGTACCTGTCTCCGTCGTAAGATGCGTGCTGTAGCTTCCGTCCGATACGGTGAACCACTGGTAGCAGTAAGGGCACTGAGCCGTATCGTCGGTCGTCTGAGTTGAAGATGAGTCGGTAGACTGCTGCGTGGTATCTGTGCCGTAGCCGTAGGTTTCCGCCCAGGCTTTTTCCTGCGCTACATGTACGGAGTAAACGGTAGTGCCGTCGCCATTGGAGGCAGTGGAAATCTGCTGATAGCAGTATGGGCACATCTGCGTTCCGGCGGTAGTGGAGCTCGAGGAAGAGCTGGAGGAAGAACTGGAAGAAGTGCTTCCCGAAGTAGAACCTGAGTTCACTGTGGACGGTTTTACGGTAGTCTTTTCTGTACTGCTTGTATTTTTGCTGGAAGAAGTGGTAGTAGACTTCTTCGTCTCCGATTCGGTTTCGGATTCACTTTCGGATTCGCTTTCCGTTTCAGTGGTGGTTTCTGTTTCTGTTTCGCTCTCGGTTTCCGCTTCTTTTTTACGGCATCCGCATAAGCTGACAGTTAAACAGAGGGCGATCAAAAGCATCCATCTGGTCTTCTTTTTCATACGGTATCTCCTCCTTGAATCTCGTTTTGAGAACCCCTTATTCTCATGTTTATTCTAACACTTTGAAAGAATAAGGTCAACAAGGGATTTGTGGGATGGGCAAAAGGCAGTTTTCTCGCGGCAGATCGCTTAAATATTTGACGTGGGACGAAATCCATAGTATAAATAGGATTGCGGAAGAAAAAGGAGAAGGATCGGAAATTATGAAAAGAGAAGTATTCGCGGAGGATTTAAAGAGGCTGTATCGCGCGACGGATCTGGTAAAGGCGGACTGCGGCGGCTGCAAAGGGTGTGCGGATTGCTGCAGCGGCATGGGGGAATCGGTCGTGCTGGACCCGCTGGATGTATGCCGCCTTGTCGGCGGTCTGAAAAGCTCGTTTGCCCAATTGGTGCAGCAGAATCTGGAGCTGAACGTGGTAGACGGGATCGTCCTGCCGAATCTGAGGATGGCGGGGGAAAAGGAAGCGTGCACCTTTCTTGATGACGGAGGAAGATGCAGGGTTCACGCAATCCGCCCGGGGATATGCCGCCTGTTTCCGCTGGGAAGGTACTATGAGAACGGGAGCTTTCGCTATTTCCTGCAGAGCAGGGAATGCAGGAAGGAAAACCGGTCAAAAATCAGGGTGAGCAAGTGGCTGGACACGCCGGATCTTAAACGCTATGAGCAATATATCACAGACTGGCACTATTTTCTGGAAGAGGTGAAAGAGCTTCTGGACAGGCAGCAGGACGGGCAGTTGAATAAGGATTTGAATACCTATCTTCTTGACGGCTTTTACGCTGCACCGTATGATAGCGGAAGAAATTTTTACGAACAGTTTTATGAGCGTCTTGCGAGGACGAAAAAGCTGGTGAAAATCCTCGATAAATAGAGTGGATGATGCCGAAGCTTGATTGGAGAGCAGGGGGAGAAAGGCAATGGAAGTAAAAAATCTGCATGAAAATTGGAAAATGCGCTGCATGGACGGCGGACAATGGCAGGAGGCGATTGTCCCGGGAACCGTGTATACGGATCTGCTGCGAAACGGAAATATGGAAGATCCTTTCTGGAAGGACAATGAGGATGCCGTCTGCGCTTTGATGGAAAAAGACTATGAATACGAATGTACTTTTTACGAAGGAGACGTAACCTCATTTTCCAGCGTGTTTCTGCGTTTTGAAGGGCTGGATACGGTGGCGGACGTTTATTTAAACGGGACGTTTCTGGGGCGCGCCCTAAACATGCACCGAATCTGGGAGTTTGAGGTGCAGCCGCTGCTTAAAAAGGACGAAGCCAACGTGCTGAGAGTGGTATTTCGCTCGCCCTTAAACTATATTGCTGAGGCATATAAGAAATATGAGAATATCGGGAACGAGGATACCTACGAAGGGTTTATGCACCTTCGGAAAGCCCACTATATGTTTGGCTGGGACTGGGGCGCGCATCTTCCTGATGCGGGAATTTTCCGTCCGGTATCGCTGTGTATGGTACAATATGGAAAAATAGACAGTGTGTATATCCGCCAGACACATAAAAAGAGAAGCTGTACGCTGGATTTTGAGGCGGCGTATCAGGTGGCGGAGGAAGCGGCAAAGGACGATTCGTTCAAAATACAGGTTACGGTGGCTTCCCCGGACAACGAAACAGATACGCTTTTGCTGGATGCGGACGGCAGGGGCAGCCTTGTGATCGAACATCCGCAGCTCTGGTGGGTAAACGGCATGGGCGCACAGCCCTTATATGAGGTGACCGCCGTTCTTCTGCATGAAGGAAAAGAGACAGACTGCTGGAAGAGAAGAATTGGCTTGCGCAGTATGGAGATGGAGCGCAAAAAGGACGAGTGGGGAGAAAGCTTTGCCCATGTCATCAACGGGAAAGCGTTTTTTGCTATGGGAGCGGATTATATTCCTGAGGACCATCTGCTGGGAAGAAGAAGCAAGGAGAAGACGAGGCAGCTTTTGGAGGACTGCAAGCGGGCAAATTATAATATCATCCGTGTGTGGGGCGGCGGCTTTTACCCGGACGACTGGTTTTATGACCTCTGTGATGAGCTGGGGCTGGCGGTGTGGCAGGACTTTATGTTTGCCTGCTCCGTTTATGAGCTTACGCCGGAATTTGAGGAAAATATCCGCCGTGAATTCATAGATAATGTGAAGCGGCTGCGCCATCACCCTTCGCTGGCGCTCTGGTGCGGCAACAACGAAATGGAAATGTTTGTGGAAGAGCGGCGCTGGGTAACAAAGGCGACGGAGGTGCGCGATTATCTTTTGATGTACGAAAGAATCATACCGGAAATCCTCTCACAGTACGACCCGCAGACCTTTTACTGGCCGGCAAGCCCGTCTTCGGGTGGTTCCTTTGACGCGCCCAATGACCCCAACCGGGGCGATGTGCATTACTGGAAGGTATGGCATGGCAACAGGCCGTTTTCCGAATACCGCAAATACTTTTTCCGTTATGCGTCCGAATTTGGCTTCCAGTCCTTTCCGTGCAGGAAGACGATAGAAACCTTTACGGACGACCCGGATGACTGGAATATTTTCTCCTATGTGATGGAGAAGCACCAGAGAAATTACGGGGCAAATGGAAAGATTATGAATTATCTGCAGCAGACCTACCGGTATCCGCATGATTTTGAAACGCTGCTTTACGCTTCGCAGCTTCTGCAGGCGGACGCCATCCGCTATGGGGTGGAGCATTTCAGAAGGAACCGGGGCAGGTGCATGGGGGCAATCTACTGGCAGCTAAACGACTGCTGGCCGGTGATCTCCTGGTCGTCCATCGACTACTGCGGACGGTGGAAGGCGCTGCATTATTATGCAAAAAGATTTTTTGCCCCGGTGATGATTTCCTGTGAGGAGGAAAGCTGGTTGACGCAGGAGGCCAATATGAACCGGCAGCATTTTGCGTTTGAAAAATCCATCCGCCTGAATGTGACGAATGAGACGCTGCAGGATAGGGAGATTCTGGTAAAATGGTATTTAAGAAACGCAAAGGGGCGCATCCTTCGGCAGGAATGCCGGACGGTCGGCGTTTCGGCGCTTAGCAGCGTCTGGCTGGATAAAATCAAGCTGCCGGATGTGGACGTATTTACGGAGTACGTAAGCTATGAGGCATGGGAGTGCAGGGAGAGGATATCGGAGGGCACGGTTATCTTTTCCTATCCTAAGTATTTTAAGTATGAAGACCCTGCGCTGTCCTGGGAGGTAAACGGCAACCTGATTACCGTCAGGGCGCAGGCTTACGCGAAGAGCGTAGAAATACAAAATGAGGCGCAAGACCTGGTGCTGTCGGATAATTATTTTGACCTCAACGGGGATAGCAGGACGGTAGAAGTGCTCAGAGGAGAAACAGGAAACATAAAAGTACGGAGCGTTTATGAGATAAGGTGAGAAAATGAGTGAGAAAAAACGGTTTACCGCTTCTTTTGGTAGAGAAGTACTATCTGTCATAAAATGGGGAATTTTATTCGGCTGCGCGATCTGTATTCTGGAGAGTGTGGTAAATATTTCTCGGCTGATGGTAATTTATTTGCCGATCCCCTATATCTGGTACCTCGGACGGCTGATTGCCTGGCCGCTCGGCATGATTCCGGGATTTATCCTGGCGCTGCTGCGGACGTTTTTTCACCATACGGTAGTGGAGATTGATAAAAAACAGGTTTGTATCCGCCGTCCCGGCAAAAAGTACGTCTTGCCGATTGGGCGGTACGCGAATTCTTCGGTGAATAAAAAAAGCTTTTCCGTGTCGGCGCTGCAGTTTACCATACTCAAGGTATATCTTTTGTTTTATGAGCAGCATGGGACAAAAGCGTATCGCTTGTATACATTTACAGAAAAAGACCTGGAAAAGGTCATAAAGGAGATTCGCGTGCAGCACGCGGCGGGGATGGAGACGGAAGAAAAGGTGCATCTGCAGGAGCAGTTCGATGCCCCGGTGGACGGCGCGCCGGAGAACGTGTTTGATTTATCGTCCGAAAAGCTGATCGCAGCGGAGAAGCGGACGATTAAGAAAATTGCGCTGCTGGAGCTGGGGCTGGCGGCAGTGTTGCTGCTGTTGCTTTTGGGAGATGTATTTACGGACGGAGGCTGGAACTGGGAGCTTCCGCTGGTATTGGCGGTGCTGATCCTGATGCTGCTGGCGCTGCCCTTGCGCATTGCGGCGCTTGGGCGCAAAAAAAGCAAGTGTGCAGAAAGGATTGCGCTGGATTCAAGCCACATCTGGATCGGCGGCAGTTGTTATTCTTTTCTGAGTATCTCTGCTATCTGCATGACTTCACCGCGCGAAAATAACGGCTCTGTCATGCCGGCGCAGTATTATATGACGATCACACAAAATAAAGAGCGCAGAAAGTACTGGCTTGGTTCGCAGGTATCCTTCGGCGGCTACGCCGGGATGTGCAGGAAGCTGGAAAAAGCGATGATTATGTACCCGGGAAAGCTATCCTATAAGAGATAGGGAAGTGGAAAAGAGCTGGCTCAGGCGCAAGAGAAGGGGAGAAAGAGAAAATGCTGACAGAGGAAATAAAGGTTTTTCGCGCGGATATGGACGCGTATCTGATTTTTCAGGCGGCAGAGGAGACTGGGGAAGGGGCGAAGCTCTGCCGGGCGCTTCTGAGAGAAAAACAGATTACGGAAATCTATGGCTTCCACAATATTCCGCTCTGCGGGGACGAATCATGCGCGGAAGGAAAAAAACAGAATGCAGGGGAGAACGGATTATGATTCAAAGGGAGGATATGCTGGAATTAACGCGCCGAATGACGCTTACGAGAAATTCCATTACCAGGATTGCCGGCTGCTATGCCGATAAGACGGGGGAAATCGAGGGAAGCTTTAATACCAATTTTTTGAACCTGACGCCGGCGGAAAAGGAAAAGAATCTGGCGATTGCGAAAGCGATCCCGTTTGCAAAGACGAATGAGGAACTGACGGAATACAGATTCGCGCCGGATAAGGAAAATGCCGGCAGCGTGTGGCAGCTTTTGATGGCGATGAAAGAATGTGCGCTGAAAAATGATGCGCTGATGGATATTTTTTATGATTTGATCGGAAAGCAGTATAAGGCAAAGGGAGATTATGCCATCTATGTATTTCATGGGCGGTATGATGTGCCGTTAAAGGCAAAGGATAAGGACAGCCTGTGGGAATCCGAGGAAGTATACGAGTATCTGATATGCGCCGTCTGCCCGCTGGTCGGCGAATACGAGCCGGGGATACCGGAATGCGGATTTTTATTTCCGGCTTTTGCAGACAGAAGCGGAGATATCCACGGCATGAACATCTTCAGAGCCGGTGCGCGCCCGGAGGAAAGCCGATAAAAAGATGGTTTTCTTTTTGGGGAAAAGGTATAATAAACATTACCGTGACAGGTATTATGTAACAGGGGTGTGAGAAGGTTGAAAGCCTCCGCAAATGTCCGGTACATTTGCGGAGGCTTTGGTTTTGCTTGAAGCCACAGCAGTGAGAAGCCTGGTGCCGGATATCGGGCTTTGCGGCTGCCGCACTGGCTGCGGGCGGAATATCGGGCGATAGGAAGGGATATCTTGCATACTAATGATGTTCGTGCCCGTATAAGTATAAAAAGCGGCGGCGTTCCGCGCTTACATCTGCGGCAGGAATTTCTTTTATGGGAAGTCCGCTTTTTAAAGTAAGATAGCAGCGGGCTGCTTTTTCGGTTACAAGGCAGCAGGTTTTCGCCTCCTCTATATCGCGTCCGCAGCAGACCGGAGCATGATTGGCGATCAGTACCGCGTTTTTATCGCCTAACGCTCTTGCTGTTTCTTCGGCGAGAGCGAGATGTTCGCCCGCCCGGATATATTTGGCGGTGATGGGAATTTCGCCGCCCAGAAGTTGTGTCATTTCTTCCAGAATGGGCGGAATACCCTGACCGGATGCGCACATGGCAGAGGCATAAAGGGGATGGCAGTGGATGATGGAGCCGATATCCTTTCTGGCGGCGTAAATCAGACGGTGTACATCCATTTCGGAAGTGGGATTTCTTGTTCCGCACAGTTTTTGCCCGTTTATGTCTACAATTACCAGATCCTCCGGCAGTAGTTCCCGGTAGGGAACCTTACTGGGGGTAAGCAGAATCTCGCCGGAAGAAAGGCGAATGCTGACATTTCCCCAGGTTCCGATGACAAGCTGCTCTTTTTCCAGCCATAGGCAGGTGTCAATAATTTGTTTTCTTTCGTTTAAGTATTCCATAAGTGAACCTCCTTTTGTTTGATTTTGCCTTATTTTATTGGAAAAGTCAATAAAAAGTTGCTAAACAGAAACAAATTGCTTGTTTTTTAAAAAATATCATGGTAAAATAAAAACAAAAAGTTGGAAAAAAAGGAGGATTAATTATGAAATATGGAATAGTATATGCTTACTGGTCAAAGGATTGGGAGGGCGATTATATTTCCACTATAAAAAGAGCGTCAAAATGCGGTTTTGATATACTGGAAATTTTTACTCCGGGACTTCTTGACGTGTCTGCGGATAAATTGAATGAAATGAAAAAAGTTGCCGCAGAAAATAAAATTGAGTTTACCTTTTTGGTTGGACTTGGAAAACAGTACAATGTAGCGGCTCTGGACGAATCTGTGAGAAAAAGAGGAATAGAATATGTGAAACGGCTTTTGGAGGTGGTGCACAACCTGGGAGGAACCTGTTTTTCCGGTATTAATTATGCCGCGTGGGCAAATTTTGAGGAATACGATCAGAAGGAGAGATGCCTGGAAAACGCAGTTTCTTCCATAAAGCAGATCGGAAGGACAGCGCAGGATTATGGTATTTCCTATAATCTTGAGATTACGAACCGTTTCGAGAATTTTCTGCTGAATACGGCAAAAGAGGCGAGAGCGTTTGTAGATCAGGTGGACAATCCGAACGTGAATATTCTTCTGGATGTATTCCACATGAATATTGAGGAGGATTCTTTTTATGATGCGATTGTAACGGCAGGCGATAAACTGGGGCATTTCCATGTGGGACAGAATAACAGAGTGAATCCTCATGCAAGCCCGATGGTTGCGTGGGAGCTGGTGGGAAGCGGACTCAAAGCAATTGGATATGACAAACGCATTACATTGGAACCACTGGTAAAAATGGGCGGAACGGTGTCCAGAGACAGTAATATCTGGCGGGATCTTATGAGCGGCGCGGGAGAAGCGGAAATGGATGCACAGGCAATGGAAGGGCTTCGCTTTATAAAAGGTCTGGTAGAAGGTTAGGGGGAGACTGTATGGAGAAATATATAATTGGTCTGGATTCCGGGACTTCGGGTATCAAAGCGGTGGTTTTTAACCGGCTGGGTGAGGAACTGGCGTCTGCAGAGAGAAAGCTGACGGCATACTGTGACAAAGAATCCTGGTTTGAGGAAGATTTCCTGGAAATATGGGAAAAAGGAAAGGCGTGCATGAAAGAGGTTGCGGCTGCGTTTCCAGAGGGAAGTATAACGGGAATTGGGATTACGGCACAGGGGGATGGATTGTGGCTTTTTGATGGAGAGATGAATCCGGTAAGAAGGGGATGTTGTTTTTGCGATGGAAGAGGCGCGCAGCAGTTCCAGCGTTGGAGTGCGGATGGAACGGCGCAAAAAGTGTTTGAAAGAGCGGGTACCAGAGTCTTCACGGGAAACCAGCCCTGCATCATGAAATGGATGGACGAGCAGGAAGCAGATGTTCTGGAAAAAGCAAAATATTGCCTGCATCTGAAAGACGCGCTGTTTGCCAGGCTTACAGGTATTGTTTCTACTGACACCACGGATCAGTCCCTGGTATTTCTGGATATGAAAACGGAGGATTATGATAAGACGCTTTTTGAATTGTATGGTCTGGAAAAGTACAGAAAGAAATATCCTCGGGTGCTTCCGTGCAGAAAAAATAAGGGACTGCTAAGAGAGTGTGTGGCGAAAGAGTTGGGGCTGTCAGGGGAAGTTTTGGTTACGGGAGGGCCAATGGATGTTGCGGCGTGCGCTGTGGGAGCGGGCGTGATCGAGGAGGGAGAGTGCTGCTCAATTATCGGGACAGCGGCTCTCCATGAAATGGTGATAGGAAAACCCTGCCAGGATAAAATCTTCGCGGGGATGACTGTTTTTCATGCAAGAAAGGATAGATGGCTGCGTTTGATGGCGTCTTTGGCGGGAACGCCAAACCTGCAGTGGCTTTTGGAGATTTTTGGGGAGGGGATTCAGCAACCGGCGCGTGAGGCGGGGATGAATGTCTATGATTATGCAGAAAAACTTGTTTGTGAGACGCCGATTGGAGCAAATGGGGTGTTGTACCATCCCTATCTTCTGGCGGGTGGGGAGCGGGCGCCTTTTACAGATCCGAATGCCAGGGCAAGCTTTACCGGGCTTTCGGTGAGAAATACGATGGGCGACCTGATTCGCGCCTGCTACGAAGGAGTAGCGTATGCGATGTGCGACTGCTATGAGCATATGCCCATTCCGGTTAAACGAATTACGCTCTGCGGGGGCGGCGTTTCCAGTGTGACCTGGTGCCAGATGTTTGCAGACGTGCTGGGAAAAGAAGTGGCGACTGTGAAGGGGAAGGAACTGGGAGCAAAAGGCGCCGCCATCAACAATGGCGTGGCGCAGGGGCTTTACCGGGATTTTAAAGAAGCGGTAGAGCTGACGGTAAAAAGCGATAGGGTTTATATTCCAGACAGTAAAAAGCACAGTACGTATCAGGAATTTTTCCTGTTATACAAAAATACTTACAAAAATATGAAGGAGTCTTGGGCGATGAGACGCAGGGTCATGGAACAGAAATAATCTGGAAATATCTTGTTGCATGGCTATCTGATTTATAGTATTCTATTTACGTAGAAGAAATATATCTGTAATAAAAAAGAGAGCGTAGGAGCAAGTATATATGTCTAAAGATACACGGAGGAAACAAATTCTGGAAATTATGGGAGGGTCTAAGGATGTTACGAGCGTAGGATTGAGCGAATATTTTCACGTGACAGAAGAGACCATCCGCAAAGATTTAAATTATTTAAGCGCTGCCGGACTGGTAATCCGCACCTTTGGCGGCGCTACATTAAAGGATAGCGGAGAGCAGTCTTTGGAACAGAGAAGCGTATGTAACTATGCGCAGAAGCAAAAGATTGTTTTGGAAGCGGCAAAGCTGATTGATTCGAAAGATTTGATCGTGATGGATGCGGGTTCTACCACTAATGCGCTGTCGCGGCAGATCCAGCCGGAGTCTGAGGTGATTGTGCTGACAAATTCACTGGAAATTATGAATATACTGGCGGGAAAAGAGGGGGTCACGGTAATCAGTACGGGCGGGACTCTGGGAAAAAAGTCAATGTCCTTTCGGGGGAATATTGCGGAGAAATCGATCCATGCCTATAATCTGCAGAAGGCGTTTATATCCTGCGCAGCTTTGGATTTGCGCAGGGGGATCATGGATACCAGCGAGGCGGAAGCGCGTGTCAAGCAATGCATGATAGAGGAAGCAAAAGAAATATATCTTCTTGCTGACAGCAGTAAGTTTAACGGTATCGCACATGTGACCTTGAGCGGATTGGAGTCCATTACGGCGGTAATTACGGATGATGAGATTGACCCTGTGATCTTAAAGGAGTTTGAAGAAGCAGGGGTTAAGGTAATCGTAGCGTCGTAGTTTTCGAAAACGGGTATAAGAGCCGGTTCCGAAAGGAATCGGCTCTTATTTTAATGTTTTGAATCAAAACACAGTATTTTGCACAAAGTTGAAAAAACAACATAAAAAATTGGAAAAAAGAAATAATTATATTGACAAACAGAAAAAAGTAAGCTACAATCAAAACATATAAAAGGAAGAATCTTGCGAAACAAATATAGTGGCAGTTTGGGAGGGAGTGCGGGATGAACAAGATACAGAAAACTTATGAGCGGCAGATAGAAGAGGTCGTGGAGGTATGCAAAAGGGCGGGAGAGCTTGGATTTGGAGCTGCATCGGGCGGGAATGTCTCTTACCGTGTGGCGGAAGATGTGATTTTGATTACGCCGACAGGCATTGTAAAGCGCAAGATTACATTTGACGATATCTGTGTTGTAAACGGCAGGGGAGAAGATATTTACATTCCGAAAGGGAGAAAACCGACGGGAGAAATGTTCATGCACTTACATATTTTGCAGAAACGTCCTGATGTGAAGGGGATTATGCACGCACATCCCCCGCTCCTGATTGGGATGTCGTTGTCCGAATACGGGAGGAAAGCGATGCTCCTTCCGCTTCTGCCGGAAGCGATGACTCAGCTTGGACCGGTTTTTACTATTCCTTATGTGCGGCCGAACGGCGAGGAGCTGGGATATTCTTTTGACCCCTATATTATGAAATCAAATGGCTTTATTATGGCGAATCATGGCTGCCTGGTATGCAGTTCTAATGGGGTACTTGATACAGTAGAGTCTGTTCAGGTAATGGAATCAATGGCGAAGTCGTTGTTAATCAATAAGACGATGGGGAAAGATATCAGAGTCCTGTCCGGGGAAGAAATGGATGGATTAGATTCTCTTTTGGCAACAAGAAAAGAGCATATGCCGGGACCTGCAGGAGATTACAGCGGTATGAAGGAGCTGTTCATGAAGGCTGCCCGGTAGCAGGGTAAAACGAGACAGGAGAAGATTATGATAGAAGAAGTGGCGTTGCAAAATGGAGTCCGCTTTCCAATGTTGGGATTTGGAACTTATAAGCTGGCGTTTAACAGAGAAGATATGAACCGGGCAATCAGGAATGGATTGGATGCGGGATATCGGGGGATTGATACGGCTGCACATTATGGCTGTGAGGAAATGGTGGGAGAAGCGATCCGGGCATCCGGATACAAGCGGGATGAGCTTTTTCTCACAACAAAGATATGGAATACGGATCACGGCTACCAAAGGACATTGGAGGCATTTGCGGAAAGTGAAAAACGCCTGGGCACATATATAGATATGCTGCTGATTCATTGGCCCTGTCCGATGAAGGGCTTGTATCAAGACACCTGGCGGGCGCTGCAGGAATTGTATGAAACGGAAAGAGTAAAAGCGATAGGTGTAAGCAACTTTACGATTTCTCATCTGGAAGCTTTGAGAGCGCTGGGAGGCGTACAGCCGATGGTGAACCAGATTGAAATGCATCCGGGATTTATCCAGGAGGATATGCTTTCGTATTGCAGGGAGCATGAGATTGTGGCGGCGGCATGGAGTCCGTTTTTGCGGGGGAAAAATATTGCAGAGCAGGAAGATATCCGGCACATTGCAGAGCATCACAAAAAAACGGCGGCACAGGTGGTACTTCGCTATCTTACGCAGCTTGGGGCTGCAGTGATGGTAAAAACCGCCAGTTATGAACATGCAAAAGCCAACGGCAAAATTTTTGATTTCAGATTGAATGAGGAAGAGATGGAAACGATGAAAAAGCTAAATACAGGCGAGCGGGTGTATCAGGATCCGGATCTGTATTATCTGTAAAGAAAGCGGGGGATTCCATGAAGGAGCTTCGAATGCTGGCGTTTGATCTTGGCGCCAGCAACGGAAGAGCGGTTTACGGAAAATTAAGCGACGGATGTCTTAAAAGCCGAGAAATCCACCGCTTTTCAAATGAGCCGGTGTGGGCTGGGGGAAAACTGTACTGGGATGTACTCAGACTGTTTCACGAGATGAAGGCGGGGATCAGAAAGTGCTGTGAGGAAGGGCTTAAAGTAGACTGCATGGGGCTGAACAGTTGGGGAAATACGATAGGCATGTTTGATAAACAAGGGGATCTTATAGGAAATCCTTATCATTACCGCGATGGCAGAGTGGAAAAGACGATGGGGGAGTTTTATGAGAGGAATAGCCGGGAATGGCTGTTCTCGCAGACCTTATATCAGCCGATGACAATACAGCCTACCGTCTTTTTGGACTATATAAGAAAAGAAAAGCCGTGGATGATGGAAACCACAGATACGGTATTGATGATTTCGGATGTGTTTAACTATTTTCTTACCGGTATAAAGGCATCCGAAAAGACAATGGCAGCCACGTCGTCTATGGTTGATATACGTACAGGGGCGTGGAGCGAGACGTTGATGGAAGCGCTGGAAATTCCGGCTGGGTGGTTTCCCGGGCTGATAGAAAACGGGACGGTACTCGGCAGACTGTCGGAAGATATCAGCAGGGAAGCAGGATTGCCGGAGCGGCCGCAGGTCATTGCAGTGGCGGGACATGATACGGCGGCGGCATCCGGCTGTATAGGCGGCGCAAAGGAGGACAGCCTGTATCTTAGTTGTGGGACGTGGTCGTGTATGGGCTGTACGATAGAAAAACCGGTAGACAGCAGAGAACTTTTGGAAGCCGGGATTACGAATGATCTGGGGCTTTATGGCTCGGTTCAACTGCGTTTTAACCATACGGGATTATGGATTCTTCAGGAGTGTGAGCGCTATTGGCGCAACAGAGGGATTCGCCAGTCCTGGCAGGAGATAAATAAGGAGATAAAAGCCGCTACGCCATTTCTGGCAGCAATTGATACGGAAGCAGACACATTTTTTAAACCTGGAGAAATGCCGGAAAAGATACAGGATTTCTGCAGGCAAACCGGACAGAAAGTACCGGTTACACGAGGAGAAATTTATCGTGTTGTCCTGGAAAGCCTGGTTTACCGTTATCGGTATTCGGCAGATTGCCTGCAGAGTTTTGCCGGATATTCATTCCGTAAAATGACAATCATGGGAGGCGGATCCAGGAATCCATTTTTATGCCAATGGACGGCAAATATTTTAAATCGTCCGGTGACGGCGGGAGTTTGGGAAGCGTCTGTGATGGGAAATTTTCTTCAGCAGGGAATCGCTATGGGGGCGATCAGAGATCTTGAGCAGGGAATCAGTATTGCGGCAGCTACATGTAAAGCGGAGGAATATTTTCCCAATGAGCAGCAGAAATGGGAAGAACAATATATTCGCTTTACGAAAAAGTTTGATTGGAAGCAGATTAAAAAAAGTCATGCGACGCAAGGAGAAAAGCGATGAACGAAATTCAGAAAAGATATGAAGCAGAGATTAAAGAAATGGTGGAGGTGTGCCACAGAGACGGAGAACTTGGTTACGGAGCCAGCGTGGGCGGAAATCTTTCTTACCGCATGGAAGAAAATCTGGTTTTAATTACACCGACGCAGACGCCAAAAAGAAAAATTACATTTGATATGATTTGCGCGGTGGACATGGACGGAAATACCATTTTTGCGCCCGAGGGGAAAAGGCCGACAGGAGAAGCGTTTATGCATCTGCATATTATGAAGAAGCGGCCTGATGTAAAAGCTATCATGCATGCGCATCCCCCTATCTGCATTGGAATGTCCACGTCAAAAGAAGGGAAAAGAGCGATGATGAAGCCGCTGATTCCTGAGGCAATGATGCTGCTGGGACCGGTAATTACGATTCCTTATGCAGAACCAAATGCGAAAGCGCTGGGATATGTGTTTGATCCTTATGTGGAGGATGCCAATGGCTATATTCTGGAAAATCATGGAGTGGTGACTTTGAGCTCCAAAAATGCATTGGAGACAATAGAAACGATCCAGATTATGGAATCAATGGCGGAGTCTATTGTGGCTGCCAGAACTATGGGCGGAGAATTGCTGCAGCTTACAGAGGAGGATATGGACGGTCTGGATGAAGTGATCCGCCAGCTTGGATGGAAGCTTCCGGGAGCACCGGGAAGATATCACTGCCTGAAGGAAGCATTTGCGGGAAAAGACTGACAGTTATCAGGAGGGGATCGTATGGGCAGTGAAGCATTTATCACGTTAAAAAATATTAATAAGACTTTCCCGGGTGTGAAGGCGCTGGATGGAATACATCTGCGGGTGGGGAAGGGAGAAGTGCATGCGCTGGTAGGAGAAAACGGCGCCGGGAAATCTACACTGATTAAGATATTAGCGGGAAATTATCAGCCGGATCCCGGAGGGGAGATTATCATAGAGGGAAAAACCTATGAGACATTGACGCCCATGCAGGCGATACGGCTTGGCATTATCGTGATCTATCAGGATTTTTCGCTCTTCCCAAACCTTACAATAGCGGAAAACATCTCTATAAGCAGCCAGTTAAACCGCAGGGGAAAACCTGTAAATTGGAAAGAAATGAAAAAAACCGCGGGTAAAGCGCTGGAATCGCTGGGCGTGGAAATGGATGTAGAGGCGAAACTGGAGACGGTCTCGATGGCAAAACAGCAGTTAGTGGCAATTGCCAGGGCACTTGCCTGTCAGGCGAAGCTGATTATTATGGATGAGCCGACGTCTTCTTTATCTAGAAGTGAAGTAGAACTATTGTTTACCATCATCCGCAACCTTCAGCAGAGGGGAATTTCCGTTTTGTTTGTCAGCCATAAGCTGGAAGAACTTTTTGCAGTATCCAGTATTTTTACTGTGATCCGCGACGGACAGTATATAGGAACCTATCCGAAAGAGGAAATGGATAATGACAGGCTTATCAGCCTGATGGTCGGCAGGAAAGTAGAATTTACGCATCAGGGGGCGCCGTCGATGGGAGATACCCTTCTCGAGGTGAAAAATCTCTCGAAGGAAGGGAATTTTAAGGACATTTCTTTTAAACTCCGATCAGGAGAAATTTTGGGAATTACCGGACTTGTAGGAGCGGGAAGAACGGAGGTCGTACAGGCAATATGCGGAATTGCGCCGGCAGATTCAGGTGAGATTTATATAGAAGGGGAAAAAGTGAATATCCGCTCTATGGAGGATGGAGTAAAAAAGGGAATCGGCTATGTGCCGGAGAGCAGGCTGACAGAAGGGCTGGTACTCACCAAATCAGTGGAAGACAACATTGTTATGACAGTTTTTGACAGGCTCAGAGGGAGAGGAGGGCTTATCAGTTATCGGAAAAAAGCGGAGACGGCGAAGGAATGGATCAGGACTTTAAATATCAAGCCGGGCTATCCAGACATGTTGACGTCCAAGCTCTCGGGCGGAAATCAGCAGAGAATTGTGATTGCTAAATGGCTTGCCACGAACCCCAAAATTCTGATTATTGATGAGCCGACAAACGGGATTGATGTCGGGGCAAAATCAGAGATTCACGGGCTTCTGAGGGAGCTGGCAAAAGAGGGAATGGGAATCATCATGGTTTCATCCGAACTGCCGGAAGTATTGGCAATCAGTGACAACATTCTGATTATGCGCAGAGGAAAAATCAACGGAAGGATGGAGGGCGCATCTGCCAGCCAGGAACAAATCATGAATGCGGCAATTCTGAACAGCAAAGGAACTTCCAAAGAGAATGGGCAGGGAGGGATATCATGAAGAAATTTGTAAAAAGTAAAGAAATGGGACTGGTGCTACTTCTGGTGTTCCTTATGATTGTGATCTCCATAAAAAATCCTGCATTTATCCGGCCGGACAATATTTTAAATGTACTGAAAACGAATGTCATTCTGGCAATTGTATCGCTGGGAATGCTGCTTGTCATGATAACAGGAGGAATTGATACTTCCATAGGAGCGATTATTTCTTCTGTTACCCTGGTCGCAGGCAATTTTATGGTACATGTAACGGGGAATGTAGTGCTTGCATTTATTCTGGGAGCATTGGTGGGGACGGGCATCGGTGTTGTAAACGGTTTGCTCATTGCTTATATCAGGATTCCGCCAATTGTGGCAACACTTGGGATGTACAGCATAGTCAGTGGCACAACTCTTTACGTAACAAAGGGGGCTTATATTAACAATATTCCAGAGGAATTTACAGATTTTGGGAAAATTACTATTTTCAATATCTTTCCAGACGGACGCGGGGGAAAGATGGGAATCCCCATTCAGCTTCTGTTTTTAATCGCATTGATTGTGCTTACTTACTTTATTATACAGTACACAAAAGTAGGGAGGGGGATCTTTGCGGTTGGCGGCAATCGGACTTCGGCAGAGAGAATCGGCTATCATGTAAACAAAATTACGATATTCGTATATGGCTATATGGGATTTATCTGCGGAATGGCGGGGATTGTCCATACTTCCATTATGAAACAGGTAGATCCGAATGCGTTCGTGGGTTATGATATGAAAACGATCGCAGCGGTTATCCTGGGCGGCGTAAATGTAATGGGCGGAGAAGGAACAATTACGGGAACGATGCTTGGCGTAGCGCTCTTTGCCGTCATTAATAACGGCCTCACTCTCATGAAAATATCCACTTACTGGCAGAAAATTATATTAGGCGCCATCATGGTAGTATCCATCTGCTTTGTGATTATCCGCAAGAGACAATCTGAGAAGCACCTGGTTAAAGTAGAAATTGAATAGGGGGTGGAAAGATGAAGAAAAATTCGAAAGAATGGGCATTGTTCGGGGTATTTATCCTGCTGTTTATATTACTTTCCATTTTATCGCCGGAAAGCTTCCTTACGCTACGCAATATTCAGTCTATGTCGTTCCAGCTTCCTGAGTTTGGTATTTTTGCACTGGCAATGATGATAACTATTTTAACGGGCGGGATCAATCTTTCGCTGGTGACGACCGGCACGTTGGGCGGCATCGTTTCTTCTCTGCTCATGGTATATCTTTTTGACAAAGGAATTCCGCAGGGAATTGTAATGGCAGCGGCAGTTTTGACGGCAATGACGGTGGCGCTTGTCTGTGGCATCCTTAATGGATATATTGTTTCCTATATAGGAGCGCCGGCAATGATGGCGACACTGGGGACGTCTACTTTATATGAAGGAATTGGTTTATACCTTTCAAAAGGAAATTCGATTTCCGGGTTTCCGGGCGCCTTTTATTGGTTTGGTAATGGGACGGTAGCGGGAATTCCGGTTCCGATGATTCTCTTTGCGGCGGTGATTGCGGTTACTTATATCCTTCTGGAGCGCACACCCTGGGGAATGAACGTTTATATGACGGGCAGCAATCGGAAAGCATCCGAGTATTCAGGAATCAATGTAAACAAAGTGACGATGAAGGTTTATATGTATTCCGGCTTTTTGGGAAGCCTTGCCATGATTATTATGATGTCCCGTTATAATTCGGCGAGAGTGGATTATGGTTCTTCTTATCTGATGCAGACTGTTTCAGCAGCAGTACTTGGCGGAACGGCGATTTCAGGAGGATATGGCAAAGTATTCGGCGTAGTTGTCGCGGTAGCAGTTATGCAGATTATATCAAGCGGGCTGAATATTTTTGGAATGGATCGGAGTCTGACGACTGTAATTACGGGCGTTATTTTGATAGGGGTACTGACATTGAATTTTATTACCTCCAAAACAGGAGGATTAAAATTAATAAAAAAAATATATAAGTAAAGGAGAAGTAAGTATGGGAAAAAGAAAACGAGTATTATCAGTGTTACTGGCAACTGCTATCAGTGTAGGCGCGCTACCTGCGGGGGTTTTGGCAGCAGATGAATACAAAATTGTGGTAATGCCGAAACAGGTGGGTATCACGTACTTTGAAGCGGCAAGAAGCGGAGTAGAAGAGGCGGGCGAAGAGTTGGGAGTTGACGCCGTCTTTACAGGTCCGACTGTGGCTGATGCGGCAGAACAGGTGAAAATGATTCAGGATCTGATTAGCCAGGGAGTAGATGCCATTGCTGTTTCCGCAAATGACGCGGCGGCATTGACACCGGTTCTGACACAGGCAAAAGAGCAGGGCATTGTGATTCTGGACTGGGATTCACCGGCGGAAGAAGATGTAGTGGAATTGTCTGTGAAAGAGATTGACTATCAAAATTATGCAGAATGTACATGGGATGAGCTGGTAAAGGCAATGGGGACAGACGAAGGGGAATATGCGATCCTTACCAGTACCCTGACAGCGGGTTCCTGTAATGAGTGGATTAAATTTGGCAAAGAATACGCAGCGGAGAAATATCCGAATCTGACATTGGTGACAGATCCGGTTTGCACAAATGAGAATGTACAGGAGGCTTACACAAAAACATTAGATCTGCTGACTACTTACCCGGATCTGAAGGGAATCATTGGCTTCAGTTCTCCGGCGCCGATCGGAGCGGGACAGGCAGTTTCAGAAAAAGGACTGCAGGATACAGTGTCGGTAGTAGGTTCCGCTATGCCAAACGATGCAAGAACTTATCTTCATGAAGGAGCCATTGATACTGTTCTTCTGTGGGAACCGGCGCGATTGGGGTATCTGACGGTTTACCTGGCAAAATATATTCTTGACGGAAATGAAATTACGGATGGAGAACTGGAAGTTCCTGATTTTGGTACGATCACAATTGACGGAAAAACCGTCGTTATGGGTCCGCCGTCTCTGTTTACAGCGGAAAACGTAGATGATTTTGATTTCTGATCCGGTAAATAGCAGATTGGAAAAGGAGTGAAAAAGACTGCCGTACAATGATGCGGCAGTCTTTTTATACGATGTTAAAAAACACTGCAAATTCCACCCAAAACAGTGGAAAATAAACGGCGCATATGGTATTGTGATGGAAGAGAAAGGCAGGAAGAGAGATGAAATATATTGATCTGCACAGCGATACCGTCACGGTGCTGAAATATCCGCAGGAGAATCTGATGAATAACCGCAGGATGGTGCGCATTCCCCGTATGAAAGAAGCGGATACGTTTCTGCAGTGTTTTTCAGCATTTGTGCCCACAGGATTTTATCCGGGACCCTGGAAAAATTATCTTGTATGGAAGAAATTCAGCCGGATCGCCGATAAGAAGGACCACCTTCTGGCTCTGCACCGGGAGGAATTGGCGCCGGTTTTGACAAAAGAGGATATTGCGGCATGCGAAAAAAGCGGCAAAATCGGTGTTATATTTACCAGTGAAGATTTGGGTGTGATCGGGAATGAAATTGAAAAACTGGATATTGCTTACAAAAGAGGGGTTCGCATCGCGGGGCTTACCTGGAATCACGAAAATACGATCGGCTTTCCCAATTCCGCGAAAACCAGCGTTATGCAAAAAGGGCTGAAACCGTTTGGCAGGCAGGTGATTGAGCGGATGCAGGCGCTGGGGATGATCGTTGACGTGTCGCATCTGTCCGACGGAGGCTTTTGGGACGTGGTAAAATGCAGCAAAAAACCGTTTGTGGCGACGCATTCAAACAGCAGGGCACTGACTAATCATCCGCGCAATCTCACGGATGAGATGATTAGGGCTCTGGCAGAGCGCGGGGGCGTTATGGGGCTGAATTTTTCGCCGCATTTCTTGGGCGATACAAAGGATGACCATAGCTGCGTGTCGGATATGGTGCGCCATGTCTTCCATATCAGAGATGTCGGCGGGATCGGTGTACTGGCGCTGGGTTCTGATTTTGACGGGATCGGCGGAAAGCTGGAGATCGCAGATCCGTCCGGGATGCCGCTGCTTGCGCAGGCGCTGGAGAAGCAGGGGATGAGAGGTGATGAGATTGAAAAGATGTTTTATAAAAATGCCCTGCGCGTATTGAGCGAGCAGTTATAAAAAATGGAAGGACGTGCCGTGTGCGCATACAAAAGTCCCGCAAATACGCTGTTTTCGCATATCTGCGGGACTTAAAAGGGGAGGATAAGTATTAAAAATTTATCTTTGGTATGTTCCTAGTATGGGCATTTTTTCGGATAATATACACTTCACAGAAAATTCCTTTGAAAAATTTACAGAACTGATGTATACTGTAGGTGTTTGCACCATCTGGAAGCTGCAAACAGTTAATTTTACGATATAAAGGATGGAAAGAAAATGAGTTTATTACAGGATTGGAGAGACGTAGCGTACTCTCAGGAGACAGATAAGAAGCAGCTGCAGAAATTCTGGACAGACTATTTTTTGATAGAAAAGGGAATTTACGAAAAGCTGCTGGCAAACCCGGATGAAGCAGTAAAAGGGACAGTAAAAGAGCTGGCAGAGAAATATGAGATTCCGGTAATGACAATGGTCGGTTTTCTGGACGGCATTGATGACAGCCTGAAAGTGAAAAACAACATCGAAGAGATGGATGAGGATACGGAAGTTAATCTGGGCTTTGACAAGGAACTGCTTTATAAAAACATGGTTGATGCAAAGGCAGACTGGCTTTATGAGCTTCCTGCATGGAACGACATCTTTTCCGAGGAGAAGAGAAAGGAACTTTACCGGGAGGCGAAGAAAGCCAATACAATTGTAAAGGGGCCGAAGATTGGCAGAAACGATCCGTGTCCGTGCGGAAGCGGAAAAAAGTATAAGAAATGCTGCGGAAGGTAAGGATGTACCGGATAATCATCGGATTGGGAATTCTTTGCCTGCTTTATTTTCTGGCATTGATGGTAAAACAGGTAGATTTTGGCGTCATATGGCTTTTGGCGGGGATGCTCTTTCTGGCTGCGGGCTTTTATCGGAGGTATCGGTATGTCCACCCGGCGGGTTTTCGCCTGCCGCTTGTCCCGGCGGTTGCGCTGGGCGTGGTCGCCGCCGCAGGGCTCGCCCTGTTTGTGGTACTTGAAAGCTGCATTGTGCGGGCGATGTTTACGAAGGCGGAGCCGGATCTGGAATACATCATTGTGCTGGGAGCGCAGGTAAAGGGCGAAGTACCCAGCAAGGCGTTGGGCAAGCGCCTGCAGGCAGCGAAAAAGTATCTGAAGGAGAATCCGCAGACGAAGGCGGTTCTTTCGGGCGGCAAGGGCGACGGAGAAAATATCAGCGAGGCAGAATGCATGTACCGTTATCTGAGCGAAGCGGGGATTGAGGCAGAACGCCTTTTGCCGGAGGATGCGTCTACGACTACGTTGGAGAATCTGCGCTACAGCGCGGAGGTGATCGAACAGGACCTGCGGGCAGCTCTGGCAGAGGAGGCGGAAGGCGCAGACGGGGACGCACAATTATCTGCGATGGAACGCAGGGTCGGCGTTTTATCCAATAATTTTCATGTATACCGGGCAATGCTGCTCGGCAAAAAGCTGGGTTATCGTGATTTTTATGGGATTGCGGCTGGATCGGATTATAAATTGCAGATCCATTATATGGTAAGAGAATGCTTTGCCTTGATTAAGGAAAAAATGATGGGGAATATCTGATCGATATTCCCCATTTATTTATATGTATGAAGTTTTTTCTATGCGCATTAGTTCAGCACGCTGCTCGGATGATACTGTGAAGTGATGGAGGTTACCTGGTTCTCATCTGTATTTAACAGAACCTGTACATAATCTGTAGTATACTCTTCATCCTTGATATTGTAGTAAACATAAGGCTCGTCTCCGGTGACTTCGTATTTTTCGCCTTCCAGTGCAGCCAGCAGTTCCTCGCCGCTCATGCCCATTGTAATCCCCTTCTGGACGGTGAGAGGAAGGTTCGGACCGTGGATACTTGCTTCTACAGAAGTAACGAAGCAGTTTTCGATGGTCGTGGCGTTTGCCCCGTAGTTCCTGGCAAGTGTGTGGAATGTCTGGTTATCCTTCATCATATAAACCCAGCCTGTGTTTTTGCCGGCTACTACAGATTCGGAATCTTCTTCGATCAGTGTCCAGCCGTTTTCCAGGAATGCGGATACCGGAGCCGGAAGCTGATAGAGGTCGCCCGCATACTCTACGATAAAGGAGCCTAAGTCATCGCCAAGCTCGGTCGGAGCTTCGTAAGCCAGAACCTCGGCCGTCGGCTCGTCGCTTACATCAGAGGTATCGGTGGAAGCGCTCTCCTCGTCATAGGTAAGGTTGCGCAGGTCAAATTCGTCAAGTACGCCGGTTTCGATATCGATGTAAAGCTCGATATCCTGATAAGAGGCATAATCATAAGAAAGCTTGGTATAAAGCTCGCCTTCATAGGTGTCGCTCGGCGTGCCGTAAGCAACGGTCACGTCATCCAGCGTGGATACACCGTAGGTAATGCCGCCCGGAAACTCGATCACGGTATCAGGCGCATCCTCGAACTGCCATTCATCAATGGAGATTCCGCCAACGAGGCAGTCGGCATAGGTAACGGTGTTGATGCCGAAGTTAATAAGGTCTACATATGCTTCCAGATCTCCTTTGGTAAAAGTCTCAGAAGTATAGTAGTTCGGGGCAAGCTCCGATGTTTCGTCTGCTTTGCAGGTCCAGCCCTTTGCCGTAAAATCTGCGTAGGACATCGGGAACTGATACAACTCTCCGTCAATTTTCAACTGAAAGCTGTAAAGATCATCTGATAATTCTGCGCCATCGTCAGAAGCGGTTGCCTCCGCTGCGCTTTCTGTGTCTGCTTCCTCTGCCAAAGCCATTGTGCCCAATGCGGAAACTGCCATAGCCCCGATTAACAGGCAAGCGAATAATTTGCGTCTCATAGTATCCTCCTTAAACGTTTAAATAATTTAATAAAAAAATATAAATATAGTCTAGCAGAAAAAAGCAAGGTTTGCAATTAGTTAAAAAACAAATTTTTTAAAAAAATTGTAACATTTTTTGGCGGTTGACAAATCCCGCGGCAAGTGATATATAATGTAATCAGGTTAATAGAAAAAAGCAGTGATGAGAAGAGTAGAATGCGGGAATATCCCAGAGAGGGCGGCATATGGTGCGAGCAGCCTGGTAGGAAGCATTTGAAGACCGCCTCAGAGCGACCCTAATCCGGTCCGGTGATTCCGTTATCATCATAATGAGTGGTTTTACAGCATGAATTTCATGCGATAAAGCAAACAGGGTGGAACCGCGATTACACTTGTAGATCGTCCCTTGCAGTTGATATCGGCTGCAGGGGATTTTTATTTTTGAAGGAGGAAATAAAATGATTGTTACATTAAAAGACGGATCAAAGAAAGAATATGAAGGAAGCAGAACGGTGTACGAGATCGCACTGGATATCAGTGAAGGGCTGGCAAGGGCGGCGTGTGCCGGGGAAATAGACGGAGAGACGGTGGATTTGCGGACAGTAGTGGAGCGGGACTGCGAATTAAATATTTTAACGGCTGCCGATGATAAGGGGCTGGCGGCGCTGCGCCATACGGCATCCCATGTGCTGGCGGAGGCGGTAAAGAGGCTCTATCCTGAAGCGAAGCTGGCGATCGGACCGTCGATCGATACCGGTTTTTATTATGATTTTGACCATGAGCCGTTTTCCAGGGAGGATCTGGATAACATCGAAAAAGAGATGAAGAAGATCATCAAAGAGGGCGCAAAGCTGGAGAGATTCACGCTCCCGAGGGCGGAGGCAATAAAATACATGGAAGAAAAGGGCGAGCCTTATAAGGTGGAGCTGATTCGCGACCTTCCTGAGGATGCAGTGATCTCCTTTTACAGCCAGGGAGAATTTACGGATCTGTGCGCCGGGCCGCATCTGATGAGTACGAAAGGGATCAAAGCATTTAAACTGATTTCTTCTTCGGGAGCTTACTGGAGAGGTAATGAGAAAAACAAGATGCTGGCGCGTATCTACGGCACAGCGTTTACGAAAAAAGAGGAACTGAAGGCGCATCTGGAACAGATGGAGGAGGCAAAAAAACGTGACCACAATAAGCTTGGGCGCGAGATGGAGCTGTTTACCACCGTAGACGTGATTGGACAGGGACTGCCGCTTTTGATGCCAAAAGGCGTGATAATGCTCAAGGAGCTGCAGCGCTGGATCGAAGACCTCGAGGATAATGAGTGGGGATATGTCCGCACAAAGACGCCGTTGATGGCAAAGAGCGACCTGTATAAAATCTCAGGACATTGGGATCATTATAAGGAAAGCATGTTCGTGCTGGGGGATGAGGAAAAGGAGAAAGAGGTGTTTGCCCTGCGTCCTATGACCTGTCCGTTCCAGTATTATGTATATAAGGCGTCGCAGCATTCTTACCGCGACCTGCCGATCCGTTACGGCGAGACTTCTACGCTGTTCCGCAACGAGGATTCCGGCGAAATGCATGGTTTGACCCGTGTGCGCCAGTTTACGATTTCCGAGGGGCATTTGATTGTAAGGCCGGATCAGATGGTGGAAGAGTTTAAGGGCTGCCTGGCGCTGGCAAAGCACTGCCTGCAGGTTCTGGGTGTAGAAGAGGATGTGACCTACCATCTTTCTAAATGGGATCCGCAGAACAAAGAAAAATATATCGGCGAGCCGGAAGTGTGGAATGAGACAGAAGAGCATATCCGCAAAATTTTGCAGGAGCTGGATGTGAACTTTGTAGAGGATGTGGGCGAAGCTGCTTTCTATGGACCGAAGGTCGATATCAACGCAAAGAATGTATACGGAAAAGAAGATACCATGATTACGATCCAGTGGGATGCCCTGCTGGCGGAACAGTTTGACATGTATTATATTGATGAAAACGGCGAGAAAAAGCGTCCGTATATTATTCACAGAACCTCTATGGGATGCTATGAGAGGACGCTGGCATGGCTGATCGAAAAATACGCGGGACTGTTCCCGACCTGGCTGTGCCCGGAACAGGTGCGCGTTCTGCCGATTTCCGAGAAATATGAGGCTTATGCGGAAAAAGTAAATGCCGAGCTGAAAAAGAATGGAATCCGTTCCAGTGTGGACAACCGTTCAGAAAAGATCGGCTATAAGATCCGTGAAAGCCGCCTGGCAAGAGTGCCGTATATGCTGGTAGTCGGGGCGAAGGAGGAAGAGGATCAGGTCGTTTCTGTGAGAAGCCGTTATCTGGGCGATGAAGGGCAGAAGTCTCTGGCGGAGTTCATCGATGCGATCAGCAGGGAAATCCGCACAAAAGAGATCCGCAAAATCGAAGTGCAGGAAAATAAGTAAGGAAATACCGGGTATAAAAAAGGAAGAATGGCAGATACTACTTTCAAAAATAAAAAGGAGGTAGTATCATGCCATTATTAGTTTGTTCCGCACAGCATTGTGTGTATAATACGGGAATGTATTGCGGGAAAGGGGATATCCTGGTCAAAGGCGACCATGCCGAAAGAGCCTGTGAAACCTGCTGTTCCAGCTTTAAAGAAAGAGAGATCGAAAGCGCTAAAAGCTCGATCGGCACTCCCAGTCAGAGCATCCAGGTGGATTGCACCGCCTGTGACTGCCAGTATAACGAAGATAAAGTCTGTTGTGCAGACCAGATTGACATTACGGGCGCATCTGCCTGCCACTGTGAGCAGACAGAGTGCAGCACCTTTGAAAAAGAGTAAAACCGATATTGAACAATGAGATACGCGGACCGGGAGCGAGAAAAATCGCCCCGGTCCGACTGCTGTCTGTATACGAAAAATCAATTTTCCTGAAAAAGCAGATTGTCAATTTTTTGAATCAATGTTATGCTAATATACAATACCAAAGATGGGAGGGAACTGTGTGATATTTGACAGCCAATATGATACGGGTGATGAGGAACTGAGCAGGATTCCCACTGATGAGATCATGAATCAGATCAAAGAGGCGCCGGGGCGTTTTTTAGAGAAGAAGCTGGATTTGATCGGAGATATTCGTTTTGAAGACTACCTGGCAAAGCTGATGGGAAAATACCGCTGCACACCGAGGCAGCTTATTATCCGCACCTGTTTAAGCAAGCCCTTTGTCTATCAGATACTAAAAGGGGAGCGCGTACCGGGCAGAGATGTGGTTTTGCGCATCAGCCTGGGGCTTAAAGCGGATGTGGAAGAGACACAGCATTTACTGACGCTGGCGGAGAAGGGGATTTTGTACCCCAGGATTAAAAGGGACGCCGCAATTTTGTGCTGCATCGAGTCAAGAAAATCGCTGGAGTATACCAATCAGTTTTTGGAAGAGCATGGGGAAAAGAAATTGCTATAGGGGATACATATGAAAATGAAAGCGGAAACGGAAGAACAGCGTTTTTTGGAAATTTATGCGCAAGAGGCGCAGATTCCCACAGAGCTGGAAGGCAAAATCCGTATCAGGTCATGTCTGGCATGGCGCGAGGAGCAGCAGGTTTATCTGGCGCAGGATGAGAAGGGCAAGGCGGTAATCTTAAAAACGGCGCAGGGGACGCAGACGGCGATTCTGGAAAAAGAGGCGGAGAATTTAAAGAACAGCGCATTTTCTTTTGTTCCGGCTCTTTTGCAGTACGGCGCTTCGGAGGGGAGCGCATGGCTTTTACGCGCGTATATTCCGGGCGTCACGCTGTGGGAGCGGATAGAAGGAGCGGGAGCGCTGGAGGGAAAAGAGGCAAAAGAAGTGATGCGCCGCCTGTGCAGCATGACGGCGCAGCTGCATAAGAACGTTCCGCCGTTGATACACCGCGATCTGAAGCCTCAGAATATCATACTGACAGAAGAGGATAACCTGTTTTTGATCGATATGGGAACCGTGCGTGAGTACAGGGAAGACGCGGCGCACGATACGGTGTTTGTGGGGACGAGAGTCACGGCGGCGCCGGAACAGTACGGCTACCGGCAGACAGATTGCCGGACAGATGTCTATGCGCTGGGCGTGATTTTTCTCTATCTTTTGACAGGCAGTATGGACGTGCAGAAATACCGCATACTCAAGCAGGCGCCGGAAGAATACCGGGATATTATCGAAAAATGTACCAGGCTGGATCCCGGGGAGCGGTATCAGAATTGCGAAGAATTAAAAGAAGCGCTTGCTTGTGCCGGCAGCGAAAAAACGGTGCAAAAGAAAAAGCGCCATAGGAAAAGACGGATAGCTGCGGCGGCGATTCCCGGCGTTTTGGCAATATGCCTGGGCGCGGGAATATGTGGGGCTATGGGGCAGAATTCGCCTTACCATTTTCGTTCGGAACTGATAGAGCAGGCGGTACGCGAGCAGTTGGGCAAAACGGAAGGGCAGGTAATCTATAAAGAGGAGCTGGCGGAGATTGAGAGCCTGCGCATCTGCGGAAGCCGTATTTTGGGAGAGGACGACACGCATTATTATTATTGCGGTACCCATACGATCAATAATGAAGAGTCTGCAAATGAGACGATGGGAAGTATCAGGGATATCTCAGACCTGGCTTATATGAGCAGCCTGCACACGCTGATTCTGGATAGGCAGCAGATTACGGATATTTCGCCGCTGGCGAGCCTTCCCTTGACGGAGTTAAGCCTGTGTGACAATCCGCTGGAGGATCTGTCCGCGCTGGAATCTGTGCATACATTGACAAGCGTGGCGCTGGGCGGGACAGAGACAGCCGATTTAACGCCTCTTCAGGGCGCAAAGGAGCTTGCGTTTTTGGACATTACCAACAGCGAAGCGAGAAAAATCGCGCCGATTGCCGGGCTTCCCATTAAAAATCTGCAGATGAATATGGTGGAGGAAGAAGATTATGAGGTGCTAAAGCAGCTTCCGCTCACCAAACTGGTGCTTCATTCCTGGTCGAGTGATCTGGAGAATATCATAGGAGAGCTGGATGCGGATTTGTTGAAAGAACTGACCGTTTACGGTTACCAGCATAATAGCCTGGAACCGCTTGCGGGATTAACGGGGCTGACGGCACTTGACCTGTACGACAGTAATTTGAACAGCCTGGAGGGAATCGAAAACTTCCCGAAACTGCGAAGCCTGGTTATGGGAAGGGCTGCAGTGACGGATATTTCTCCTCTTGTTTCGCTGACGGAGCTTCAGAATGTCTGGCTTGAGAATTCAGCCGTTATGGATTTTAGCCCCCTGCAAGACATGAAAGCGTTGGTGAACATCGGATGTGATGAAGTACAGTTGGAGGAAATTAATAAAATAATAGAAAACCCCTGGTTTGAAACACGGGTGTACGAAAGAGATCCCTTGACGTAGGTCAAGGGATTTTTTTGCGCATATTTTACTCTTTTTAGAGAAAAGTCTGCTGCCTGCATACCAATTTTTAAGAAAAGGGCAATATACTAAATTAGTATTTATTATGGAAAAGGTTGCGCAGAGGTGGAACAGTTCGAAATTATAATAAAAACAGGAATCATGACACGGTGTTTGTGGGCACCAACCTGACGGCGGCGCCGGAGCAGTATGGATACCGGCAGACGGATGGAAGGGCGGATATCTATGCGCTTGGCATCCATCCTGTATCTGTTTTTGCTTACGGGAAGCCTGAATGCACAGGATCCCAAGGTGTGGGAAGGAGTTCCCGAACCGGTCTGCCGGATCATCTGGAAATGCACAAAGATGGATCCTGATGATCGTTATCAGACGTGTGAGGAACTGAAAAAGGCAGTTTTGCTGGCTAAAAAGAAGGAAAAAGAACTGCCGCAGAAGCTTGCCGCAGCGGCGGTGGGAGCGTTGGGAATGCTGGCAGTAAAAGGGTTTGGATTATGCCTGAAGGTCTGCCGGCAGCGTACCAAAAAACAGGCAGGCGCGGTTATAATAAAAGGCAAAAAGAAAGAAACAGGCAGCTCATAGCAGAAGGGAGAAGGAGGAAAGGCAATGAGAAAAAGGGAACACGGAAAGCGCATTGTGGCATGGGTATTATCTGCGGCAATGGTATTTAGCAACAGTTCGTTTGCGGCGCTGGCGGAAGAACCGGCGGCTGTGGAAGTGGCGGAAGAAGCGCCCGAAGAAGCAGCGGCTGCAGTGCAGGAGGAAGCGTCGGAAGCAGATATAGCGGCTGAGGAAGAAAGCGCACTGGAGGACGTTGAGGAAGAGCCGGCGAGCGAAGAAACGGTAACAGAAACGGATGAGGAAGTGACGGATGAGGAGTCATCGGAAGAAGCTTCCTCAGAAGAACCGGCGGAAACAGCGCTTGAGGACGAAGAGCAGATTGTAGGGGACATCTATGAAGAGGAATGGATAGAGGATGCTTCGGTTGCGACGGTGGCAGACGACGGGGAAGAGGATGGTGCAGAATGGTCGCTGGTGATTC
>CAZAQD010000013.1:0-9145 GCA_964487425.1 uncultured Marvinbryantia sp.
TCAAGTTCCAATGCTGTCGGCGTAGCTGATTTTTTTCGGCTCATTATTTCACCCCATTGATTATGATGTTATTTATTAAACTGTTGATTTATCATAACACAATCATAATCAATTTACAAGCAGAACACTATTTTATTTGCTAATTGCAGCTATTACGATTATGGCAAAATGTGTTTCCATGCGCCCACCTTGCGAAATACAAAAGGATAATTTCTCGGCGTCACCACCATCTGTTCCTGATAGGACCGGTTATAATCCAGCGTACGTCCAAAGTAATGGTCTGCCGTCTTGTAAGATGCTGCCACATAAGCAAACGTCTCCTATTTATGGTTTTGTTCCAGCGGCAGTCGAATCCAGAATTCCACGCCGTCCGCCTTATTTTCCGCGCCGCACTCGCCATGATGCTGCTCCACAATCTTCCGAACCGTATACAGCCCAAGCCCGGCATTGCCGATTTTCTGTTTTCTCCGTCCGGTTTTGGAGTTCATGTAAAAGCTCTGCCAGATATTCTTCTTCTCTGCCGCAGTGATCTGCGATCCCTCGTTATATACGGCGATACATGCTGTCTGGCTTTCCACTGTCAGGCGAATCGATATCCGCTTCCCCTGCGCAGTGTGCTGGAAGGCGTTCATGATATAATTATTGATTGCCTGCTCCAAATACATATGGTTTGCCACAACGACGCAGCCCGGCGCTACTTCTGTTTGTATCTTTACCCCATTTTTGCGGAATAATGCGTCATATTTCAGGATCAGATAATCCATCATGTCACTGAGGTTCACCCGGCTCATCTCCATCTTTTCCATGCGGTGCTCCATGATAGTGATATCAAGAAGATTTCCCACCATCTCCGACATCTTGTCAATCTCCTCGCGGATCGAAGCAAAATAATAATCCCGGTCAATCTCATTCCCCATATTCTGCAGCATTTCCACCTGCCCGGAAATAACGGCAAGCGGCGTCTTTAACTCATGAGAGACGTTCGCAACAAATTCCTTCTCCGCGCGGTCGAGGTTTGTTTGCTGCTGCTCCTCCATCTCGCGCTCGGCACGCCGCCTCTTTCTGCCGACAAGCGCCACCGCCAGGAAAAGAAGCAGCACCGCTCCGAAATAAATAGCGCTGTACATGACCACTTCACCCGCCGCATGCATTTCTTTGCGGATATGGACATAGTATGTCTCGCCCTCCTGGTTAAGAAGCCCCCTCAGATGTATAATTCGAAGCTCCCGGTTCTTTTGGACCGTAATAACCGGTTTTTCCTGAAACCGGTCCAGTTTTTCAGTAATATACAAACGGATCTGCCGCTCCGCTTCCCATTCCTTTGTCACATAAACCGGCTCATACTCCCCGTTTACAATCAAAAACTCTAATTTGTCAACCTGGTAACCCTGCAGAAGGTCTTCCTCCTCGTCCTCCATTGCATTGAGGTCCATCTCGGCAATCTTTTCATACGCCGTCCGTACCGTATGTACCTCCAGTGCAGTGTACACCGGATAGGCAAACAGGGCATACAGGAGAATCACTCCTGCTGCCCCGATAAAATACCACCACACTCCCAATTGTTTGCTTTTTCTCTTCTCAGCTGCCACCGTTCTCCTCCTCGAACAGATATCCCACTCCGTAAACGGACTTGATATACGTACACTCCTCCGTAAGCTTCCTTCTCAACTGTTTTACCAGGGTATCTACCGTGCGCATATCGCCGACATAGTCATAACCCCATACAGCATCCAGGATCGTATTTCTCTGTAACACAATATTACTATGCTCCATGAAATATAACAATAGTTCATATTCTTTTCGCGTCGTTTCGACATAGGTTTCCTTCCAGAAAACCTTCTGTCCGTCCAGGTCCACGCTGATATTGCCAAATTTCATATAGCTTTTCAATTTCCCCGCACGTTTCAGGACCGCCTCAATATGCAGCTTTACCAGCTCCAACGTGTAAGGCTTGGTGATATAATCATCCGCCCCTTTCTCAAAACCGCTCATCTGGTCCTCCACAGAAGAACGCGCCGTGAGCATGATTACCGGGACATCGGAGCTCTGGCGCAGCTCCCTTAACACCTCATAACCATTCATCCCGGGCAGCATGATGTCCAGCAGAATCAAATCCACCGCATTCTTGTGTTCGAAAAAAAACTGCAGTGCTTCCTGTCCCTCTTCCGCAATACTGACCTCATACCCATGCAGCCTTAGGAAGTCGCACATGGTTCGCGCCAGTTTTTCCTCATCCTCTACAATTAATATCAGATTCTTTTTCATCTTCTGTCCCTTCCTGCATGTTATTCTTGCGCACAAACCCAGCTTTCGTCTTCCATTCCCTGCAGGGCAATCGTCCCGGTTTCCTCATATTCCGCCTGCAGGCGGTAATAGTCCGCTTCGCGCTGCGCCACGTGCTCTGTGACATTATACTTCGTCACATAAGTGCCAAAGCCCTCATAGCTTGCCGTTCCGTTCATCGTATCCACCATCAGGTCAACAACTTCATAGTAAAAATGCCCGCGGTTGTAAAAGTTATACGGATTCAGGTCAATATCATGATACCCGCTGAAATCCCAGTAATCCGTAATCATCGCCAGCTCCCGCAGATAATCCCAGTAGTAGGTACTGTCGTGAAGGCTCATCTCCCCGATAAACGCCGGTGCGCAGATTACCACGAATTCCACGCCCTCCTCATCACACATCTCCTTCATCTCCCGCACTGCGTCAAGGCACTCCTGGATATATGCGCTCTTTTTATTTTGTGTAAACAGCCTTTTCATCAGCCCGTTAAAGGTCGATGTGCCGTGAAGCACGTTCTTTAACACATATTTGTCCGGGTCTTCCGCAAATGCGGTGTAGCGGGCGGAAAGGTCCCTCTCGCCCGTCGTATAATTATAGTAATCGGTATCCTTTCCATTCTGGATTTCGTCTGCTAACTGGATCAGGCTGATCGTCACATCCTTTAAAAGATAATCCACATACTCCGCAAGCTGCGACCCGCCGGTCATAACCGCCGGAAGCTGATAGATCGCCGCCTCCTTATGAAAATCCTGCCGGTATACCTCGCCGCCGCTGATACTTAAAATAATCTTTTTGGCGTTGGTATGATTCAGGATATATTTTACATTTTCCTCATATTCTCCCATCGTACCACCGAGGACAAACATATTATAATACCGGTAACCATCCAGCTCCGACAGCTTCTCCGCATGGTAGGCGCCTGTTTTGGAGCCGCCGACAATAAACGCGTCGTACTGATCGCCAAACTTCAGGATATGTTCTGCTTTCATAAGCCTGTTATATTTATCGTCATCAATCTTAAAATCCACCTTGCTGTAGTCGCCTGTGGTAAAAGCAAAATAGCCAAAAGGGTCTACAAAGTAATTCATCCCCGCAATGAACAGCAATACCGCAGCGACCAGCCCCAGCATGCCAAAGCACCATCTTTTTTCTCTCATCTGCGGTCCTCCTAAAACTGAAAATACAAGAATTGCACTACCTGGTTCATCTGTGACAGACAGTATGCCAGAAGAACGCCCGCATATGCAAAATATAACAGGTTCGGTTTAAATTTCTCCGACATCGTCTTTGTCGTCGGCGCAAACCAGCAGATCAGCAGCCCTGCCGCCACGACCACGCCCTGCTTCTGGTGTCCGCCCACAAAGGCAACCAGTTGGCTAAGCGCCCCGGATATTCCCTGTGCAAAAACCGACGGGAAATTAAACATCGCTTTATAAACGATCCAGGTATCCCGCAGGTTCTCCGCCACGAAAATAACTCTGGTCAACACGATGAAGAAAAAGGTGAAGGTCACGCCTACGAGATACGGCGGCTCTTTTTTATTGTAGCTTAGATAAGCCGCAATACATACCAGAATACCATTCATGATTCCCCAAATCACAAAATTCCATCCCGCGCCATGCCAGATACCGGATACCAGAAACGTAACCATCGTCGCTACATAATAATTTCTCCACTTGTTTCCCTTGCGGAATACGCTTTTGAACACGTAAGCGCCAAGAAAGCGCGACAGCGTCATATGCTGCCTCTGCCAATACTCCTGGAAATTCCTTGCCCGAAACGGCGCGTTGAAGTTCTCGGGCAGCTTCACATTGAAAAGCAGCCCCAACCCGATCGCCATATCCGTATAGCCGGAAAGGTCAAAATAATAGGACACGGAATAGGCAATGGTGTAAAACCAGGATTCCCACAGCGTTTCATTGCCCTTGATACTGCCGTAAAAATCCGCCGCCGCAGTGTTCAGCGGATCGGCAAGGATCATTTTCTTTGCGCAGCCGATGCTGAACACAAAAATCCCCAGCGCAATATTATGATAATTCAGTTTCATATTCTCCCGGTTCTGAAACTGAGGCGTAATATCCTTATGATGTACAATCGGTCCCACGATCAACTGCGGGAAGAAGGTGATAAACAGCAGGTAGTCCACTACCTGATATTCCGTCGTCTCTCCCCGGTAGGAGTCCACCAGAAAAGCAATCAACTGGAATGTAAAGAATGAAATGCCGATCGGCAGGACAATGTTCTTCAGCGCAAACTCTGTCCCCGCCAGTGCATTTACATTTTCCACAAAAAAATCATAATATTTATAGTACCCCAACAATGCCACATTGGCAATCACCGCCACAATCAGCAGCAGCTTTCTCTGCAGGCGCTGTTCATCCTTCTGCATTCTGCAGAGCGTACTTCCCGCCACATAATTGGCGAATACGCTCCCCATAAAAAACGGAAAAAAAGCCGGGCTCCCTTGTGAATAAAAATACATGGACGCCAGAACCAGCCAGATTTTTGAAAGGTAATAAAACTTAAATTTATTCAGTATCCCATACCCTGCCGCCACAATGGGCAAAAAAACTAGCAGGAACCGATAAGAAGAAAATATCATATTGTTACTCCCAGGTTTTCCATTTATTTGTGTGTCTCTCGATAATACGGAACAATACTTCCTCCATCAGCATCATAATCACGCCCAGGCTGATAATCGTAATCAGCGTCACCGAGGTATTGCCCGTGCTTCTGCCTACGCTCAGGACGTAGCCCATTCCTCTGGGTACCCCGACCAGCTCTGCCGCAATGACTACGCGCCACGCAAAACCAAGCCCCAGCTTAAAGCCCGACATAATATGCGGGATAATGCTGGGGATGATACAGTGGCAAATCACCTGCCACCAGCTCGCCTCCATCATGTGCATAACGTCATAAAGCTTCTTATCCACGCTTTGCACACCCTGAAGGGTATTGACAACAATCGGGGATAAGGAACCCATTACAATAATAAACACCGCGGCGTTATTGCCAAGCCCGAACCAGAGGATCGCCAGCGGCACCCATGCCACGCCCGGAATCGGGGAAAAAAAGCGCACCACGGGATATACGCAGTTGCGGATCGTCCCGCTGACTCCCATGAGGATACCAAGCGGCAGCCCGATGGCTGCCGCAATCGCAAACCCGAGCAGGACGCGCTGCATACTAACCCAGATATTGCTCAGCAAATACCCGCTTTTGAGCATTTCCACCAGCTCCGCCGCAACCGTTCCCGGCATGGGCAGCAAAAGCTGCGCCGTGCCGGGGTCTATCCTGCCAAAAATTCCGGTCGATGACGCCGCCGCCCATAGTACTAAAATTGCCGCTATTCCGATACAGCCCTGTAAAAAAGGCTTCCATTTCTTTTTCATACGCTAATCCAGGAACAAATCTTCCTCTGCCGGCAGTTCCGAAATGTACCCGAGTTCCTCTGCCCATTTTAAAGTCTCCATAGAGCCTTCCTTATCAATATCATAAGTATAGTCGATACGCTCCCTCGCGCTCTCCACCACTTCTTCATCAAGCTCCAGCACGCTTGCCAGTACCGCGTTTGCTTCTTCATCCTCGTTCAGGAAATCTACGGTCTGCTTATAGATGTCCAAAAACTCCTCCAGCTCTTCAGAGCGGTTATCGATGAAGTCCTGGCTTGCCGCAACCACATTTACCGGATAGAACGCATCGCTGCCGGTCTCTTCCTTGATTACTGCCGAAGCATCGTAGAGTACGACGATCTCATCCCCGTACATTGCCTCCGCCTCCGCTGCATAAGGCTCCCAGGTAATCATTGCTTCTACCTCTTTCGTCGCCATAAGGACCGTCGCCATATCCGCCGGTTTCATGCCAGGGATCAGCGCCACATCCGTATCTGCATTCAGCCCCGCGTCTCCGAGGATCTTGGCCCGCAGCAAAGCGTCCGTCACCGTTGCCACGCTCGGCTCCGCCACAAGCTGGTCCTTCAAATCTTCTACTGATTCAATCCCCGCATCCTTTCTCGTCATCAGCACATGCCCGCCTCCGTTTGCGGATGCCACAATCTGCATATTCACTCCCTTTGAAATCCAGGTAGCAACCGGAACAATCCCGGAAAATGCAATATCGATCTCCCCGGCAGCAAACGCCTCCATCAGCGCCGTACCGTCTGAAAATTCACTTACCTCAATCTCCATCCCGCCGTCATTGAACAGCCCATTCTCAATCGCTGCAAACGGAGCCGCTGTTCCAAGCGCCAGGATCGAACCCACGCGAATCGTCTGCGTATCTTCTGCGCTTGCAGGAGCCGCATATCCGCACGCCAGCAAGGATGCTGCCAATATCATGCCGGTTACTCTTTTCTTTCTGTTTTTTCCAGTCATTTTTTGTCTCCCTTCTGATAGATATCAATTAGTTTTAATCGCTGTATTTTTCCATTACCGCCTTTGGGCAGGTCGTCTACAAAATACACTTTTCGCGGCACCTTATAAGAGGCAATGCGCGCTGCGCACCAGTCCTTCACCTCCTGCGCCGTCAGGCTGTACCCCTCCTTCAGTTTAAGAAACGCCGCCACTTCTTCTCCATATATCTCATCTGGAACACCGACCGTTGCCGCCAGCTCCACTCCTTCCATACGGTAGAGGACCTCGTCCACCTCCCGGGGAGAGAACTTTTCCCCCGCGCGGTTAATCAGCTCTTTGATGCGCCCGTCCAGGTACAGATATCCATCCTCATCCAGATATCCCAGATCCCCGGAATGAAACCACTCCCCGCTAAACGCCTTTTTCGTCTCCTCCTCCTTGCGGTAATAGCCCCGCGTGATATTTTCCCCTCGGATCAGCACCTCGCCAAGCTGTCCTGCCGGCAGCTCGTCTCCGTCTTTACTCACCACCTTCACCGCATTGCCGTACGCAAGCCCCACGGAACCCGGTTTGCGCACCATCGGCGGCATCGGATTGGTCGTGATCTGGCTGGCTCCTTCCGTAATACCGTAAGATTCGATGACCGGTACGCCGCATTCCCTCTCAAACTGCTCTAGCACAGCCACCGGAAGCGGGGAAGACGCGCTCCTCGCAAAACGCAGGGACGATTTGTTCCTGTCCGCCGGAATCCCCCGGCTCAGCAGGTGGGAATACATGGTCGGCACACCCGAAAACCATGTCGCATGGTATGTTTCCACATCATTCCAGAAGTTTGTGACACTGAATTTCCCGCCAATCACAATCGTCCCAGATGAATACAGGGGCGTAATCAACGTGATTACCAGTCCGTTGATATGGAACCAGGGCAGAACGCAGAGCACGATATCCTCCTTTGTCAGTTGATGCGCCGTCGTAATATGCTCCGCTTTTGCAAGCAGGTTGCGGTAGCTTAAAATCACTCCTTTGGGATTCCCCGTCGTCCCGGAGGTATAAAGCATCATCGCCACATCCTGCGGCTTCTGTATGTATGGAAGCGCCTGCGCTTTGCCACTCTCTCTGTCTTCCTTTATTATTAAAAGCAGGGCGCCATTTTCCAGCCTGCGGATATCCCTCTTATACTTTGAGGGGATCTGCAAAAGAAACCCTTCCTCCAGAAGCACCGCCGCAGCGCCGGAATCCTCTGTCAGATATTCCAGCTCCTTCTCCTTCAGCATCGTATTGACCGGAACGGCAATCCCGCCAAAGTCCGTGATGCCAAAAAAAGAAAGCGCAAATTCTATGCTGTTGCTCATCATCAGCAGCACCTTGTCGCCGCAGCGCAGCCCTTCCCGCTTCAGGCTTTCTCCCATCTTCCTGCTTTGCGTATCCAACTCGCCACAAGTTAAGCTTCTGCCCGTCCTGGCGCAGAAAATAAGCTCCCTGTCTCTGGTACGCTGTGCCAGGCTGCCGATTATCTTTTGAAACGTATCCATACTCAATTTTCCTTTTGTCCTCCTCCGTTCAGCTTTAGAATGCGGTCGCGGATCGCCATAAACTCCGCGCTGGTTCTGTTTCTCGGACGGGGCAGGTTCACCTCGATAATTTCCTTTATCCTGGCGGGCGAATCTGTAAAGACTACGACCCGGTCGGACAAAAACACCGCCTCCTCGCTGTCATGTGTCACCAGGCAGGTGGTAAATTCCTTCTTATCGCAGAGCTGCATCAGTTCATTTTGCAGCTTCATCTTGGTAAATGCGTCCAGCGCCCCGAAAGGCTCATCCATCAGCAGGATTCTGGGGTTGACCACCAGCGCCCTGGCGATCGCCACTCTCTGTTTCATTCCTCCTGAGAGCTGGCTTGGATAAGACTTTTCATAGCCCTTCAGACCTACCAGTTCGATCACCCATGCCGTCTTGCGCTGAATCTTCTCTTTGTCCACGCCCGCCAGCTTCATCCCCATTTCAATATTCTTCCATACGGTAAGCCAGGGAAACAACACATAATCCTGAAACACCATCATTCGGTCGCGCCCCGGTCCCCTCACCGTCTCGCCGTCAATTTCAATGGAACCGCTCTCCGGTTCCAGAAGCCCCGCCATAATCCGAAGCAGCGTTGACTTGCCGCATCCCGACGGACCCACGAAGGAAATAAACTCCTGATTATAAATCTCAAGGGACAGATTTTCCAAAATAGCAAACTGCCCTGAATTCTCATCCCTTGCAAATGATTTCGTTATATTTTTTATAAAAATCGACATAAAGCTCCCCCATTATGATTTCCTATCCATTTTAGCGAAAAATTGTGATGCAAATATGTTTTTTTAACATTTACGTAACAAAGTTTATTTTTTTGTAATCCATAGAAAGCATATCGGCTTTCTACACGCAAAAAAAGGATGATGCCTGCGCACCATCCTCATTTTTTCTTTTATTTATTTTCTATTTGCTTTCGCTCTCGGTTTCCGTCTC
>CAZAQD010000013.1:9245-44474 GCA_964487425.1 uncultured Marvinbryantia sp.
TCTGTTTCTGTCTCGGTTTCCGTCTCAGTTTCTGTTTCCGTCTCAGTTTCTGTCTCCGTTTTCGTCTCTGTCTCTGTTTCTGTCTCACTTAATGCTTCTGTCTCGCTTTCCGTTTCAGCCGCTTCCGTCATTAAAGTAAACTTGTCTTCAAATGTCACTTTATCCCATACCTTGCTGTTGATCTCGAAGCTTTCCGGCTCCCAGCCTTCCAGCGTCTCATCGTACAAATCGGACTGGCGCTCTTCTACGATCTCTTCTTTTCTCTCCTCAGTCGCTTCCTCGTCAAAGGTCGTCTGCATCTGCACCACATACCAGCCGCTGTCTGTCTCTACCGGCTCCTCTGCGATTTCACCGTCCTCCAGCTCGTCCGCTGCTGTAATCAGTACTTCCGAAAGGGAAGTCTCCTGTGTGCCGTAGGAATTCGTAACCACGCTCTTATCAACTGCTTCCAGCGCGTCCTCCAGGGTCTCTCCGCCCTTGACTGCGTCGATGACATCCTGCGCCTGCTGCTTCACCGCTTCCTTATCCTCATCCGTCGGCTCCACTGTATTGCCGTCCTCATCGGTTGTGCTTGATACCGAGAAAAGCGCATACTGGATCGTCTTCTGTGCCGCTTCCTCATCGGAAACCTCCGTATCGGCTCCCGCCTTAATCGCCGCCTCCATCTTATTCTCAATCGTATAGAGTGTCAGCACGCGGGCAACCGTCTCCTCGTCCGCACCCATTTCCTTTAATACTTTTTCGGAATTATCCGCAACAAACTGCTCCGCCGCTTCCGCAATCGCACTCTCTTCCTCTTCTGTCAGCGCAACATCGTAATCCTCCATGTGCTGCTCCAGAATCAGCATCTCCTTAAAGGACTCCATAATCTGTTCCTTATAAGAAGTACCGTAATCCACTCCGGCGCCCATCAGGTCCTGTTCCCACATATTGCCATCGCCGAACAAAGCGCCCATATAGCTCTCCGTAGTCGCCTGCCCGTAGCGAAGCGCCACCAGCACCTCACCCAGCTTGATCTCCTCGCCGTCCATCGTCGCCACCACTGCATTTTTATTTGTGGAAGAGCATCCCGTCATGCCCAGCACCGCAAGTCCTGCACAAATACCTGCCGCTGCCATTCTTCTGCCAAACTTCTTCATCTCTGTTTCTCCTTCAGTTAAATTCAAATCTACTGTTTAGTATATCGCTTTTTTCACTTTCCCGCAATCATTTTATCGGAATCTCCGGCTTTTTTACAGAAATTCACACAATTTACATACTTTCCCCGCCGTCTGCCCCCTCACACTAAAATCTTACGAATATCTTCCAGCAGCTCCCGGGTCAATGCCAGTATATCCGCATTATCCTTCGCCGATTTGCGCGGTTTAGAGTAAAGAAAATACGGATTCGCGTCCACGACAAACTTCAGTTTTCCCCGGTGTTTTTCTACTACCTCTTTAATCTTCGCCGGGTCCGCCTGCGTCCGTTCAAACATCGTGAAACGGATCGCATCGCCCTTCTGCGAAATCTCTGTCACAAAGGAATCATGCGCATACGCCTTTAACTCCGCGATCGTCAGCAGGTTCTGCACCGCGCGCGGCGCCTCGCCAAAACGGTCGATCAGCTCCTCCAGCATATCATCGCATTCCTCCCTCCCGCCGATGGCGGCGATCCTCTTATATACATCCAGCTTCTGGTTTTCGCTGCGTATATATTTCTCAGGAATATATGCGTCAATATCCAGATCAATCATCGTATCAAAGCAATCCTGCGGCTGCGCCTCGCCTTTTAACTCCTTCACCGATTCATTCAGCATCTTGCAGTAAAGGTCATAGCCCACTGCCTCCATATGCCCGCTCTGCTCTGCCCCCAGCAGATTCCCTGCGCCGCGGATCTCCAGGTCCCGCATAGCGATCTTAAATCCACTGCCAAGCTCCGTAAACTCCTTGATCGCGTGCAGCCTCTTTTCCGCCACCTCTTTCAGCATCTTGTTGCGCCGGTACATCAAAAACGCATATGCCGTGCGATTGGAACGCCCCACGCGCCCCCGCAACTGGTATAGCTGGGAAAGCCCCATGCTATCCGCATCATGAATAATCATCGTATTCACGTTTGAGATGTCCAAACCTGTCTCAATAATCGTTGTAGACACCAGCACATCCAGCTCTCCGTTGATGAAGTCATACATAATATGCTCCAGCTCACGCTCCTTCATCTGTCCGTGTGCAAAACCAACGGCTGCTTCCGGCACCAGCTTTGCAATGGTATTTGCCATCTCCGCAATGGTATTTACCCTGTTATATACGTAATAAACCTGCCCGCCTCTTGCCAGCTCCCGGCTGATCGCCTCCCGCACCATCTCCTCATTATATTCCATCACGTAGGTCTGGATCGCCACACGATCCATCGGCGGCTCTTCCAGCACACTCATATCGCGAATTCCAATCAGGCTCATGTGCAGCGTCCTGGGAATCGGCGTCGCAGTCAGCGTCAGCACATCAATATTCTGCTTCAATTGCTTAATCTTTTCTTTATGGGTCACGCCAAAACGCTGCTCCTCGTCGACCACCAGAAGTCCCAGATCCTTAAACACTACATCTTTTGACAATACGCGGTGTGTCCCAATCAGGATATCCACCATACCCTTTTTCAGGTCCGTCAACGTTTTTTTCTGTTCCGCCGCCGTACGGAAACGGCAGAGCAGGTCTACCCGCACGGGAAAATCCTTCATTCGCTGCACAAATGTATTGTAGTGCTGCTGTGCCAGGATCGTTGTCGGCACCAGGTACACCACCTGTTTCCCCTCCTGCACCGCCTTAAACGCCGCGCGAATCGCGATCTCCGTCTTGCCGAACCCCACATCCCCGCAGATCAGGCGGTCCATGATCTTGCTGCTTTCCATATCCCGCTTAACTGCCTCGATCGCCAGTATCTGATCCTCCGTTTCCTCAAACTGGAACATCTCTTCAAATTCCTGCTGCCATACGGTATCCGCGCCGTAAACAAATCCCTGCTGGCGCTGGCGCGCCGCATACAGCTCTACCAGTTCCTTTGCAATATTCCGCACCGCCGCTTTGACTCTGGTACGGGTCTTATTCCATTCCTGGGTGCCCAGCTTGTTCAGTTTGGGCGCCTTTGCGTCCGGACCCGCATATTTCTGTATCACGTCGGACTGCGTCGCCAGTACATAAAGGTTGCTTCCGCCATTATATTCAATTTTCATATAATCCTTGACAACCTTATCTACCTCTATTTTTTCAATCCCGCGGTAGATCCCCAGCCCGTGGCTCTCATGCACCACATAGTCGCCTGCATTCAGTTCGGTAAAATCATGTATCTTCTGTCCCTCATATGCCCTGTGCTTCTTACGCTTTTTCTTCTCCCTGCCAAAGATATCGCTTTCCGTAAGCACCGCAAATTTAATCAGAGGATACTCATATCCCCTGTGCACGTTTCCGCTCATCACCAGAATCTCTCCCGGCTGGATCTCACGCTCAGGGTCTTCCGAATAAAAGCTGTTCAGATCCATCTCTGCCAGATCCTGCGTAAGGCGCTGCGCCCTTGTTCGGGACGCACTTAAAAGCGCAATCCGGTAGCCCTCCTTTTTCCAGCGCTTCAGATCCTTGACCAACTGTTCAAAACTGTTATTGTAAGGATTCACCGAACGCACCTCCATCGCGTAGGTTGCCGAAATGCTCCACTCATCCTTTGGCAGATCCATCATACAAAGCCCCAGGCAATTCCTGCGGTTTAACCTTCCGATGATCTCCGAATGCGCATACAAAAGCTTCGTCTGCCCCGGCAAAAGATATCCTTTTTCCAGACGGTTCATCATCGATTCCGCAAACTCCGCCTCCACCGCGTTTCCATCCCGGGCAATCCGGTTTGGCTCATCCAGGAAAATCAAGGTATCCTCCGCAAAATAGTCCAAAAATGATACCGTCTCGTCATAAAGGTACGGTACAAAGCTATCCAGTCCTGTGCGCTCTTCCAGCTCCAGCAGGCGTTCCTTTACTTCTTCCGCCATCGTCTTAATCCGGTGCGCCTCTTCCGTCTTCATGGCTTCGCGGAATATCTTTTCCTGCTTCACGGCTTCCTTCTCGATCTTCTTTGCCGCTTTTTGCGCCTGCGCGCGGCTAATCAGAATCTCATTTGCCGGATAGATGCAGATCTCTGTCAGATTCTCAATCGAGCGCTGATTCTGTATGTCAAAAAAACGAATCGAATCAATTTCATCCCCCCACAGCTCGATCCGTACCGGATTTTCCTCCGTCAGGGGAAAAATATCAATAATCCCGCCACGAATGGCATACTGTCCGTAGCCCTCTACCTGTCCCGTTTTTTCATAGCCCATCTCCACCAGTTGCCGCGACAGCTCTTCTAACTCCACTGCGCTGTCATTTTGAAATTTCAAAATTTTTTTTTCTATATAAGAAAGCGGAAGCACATGATCCATACAGCCCGGCAGAGTCGTAATAACGGTGACGTCTCCATTTTCCAGAAGCGCCCTCAACACAGCCATCCGCTGCTGTTCAATCTGGTGGCTCTGGACATCCGCACTGTAAAAAATCAGATCCTTAGCCGGATAAAGCATCACCTTTTTATCAAAAAAGCGATAATGCTCATAAATCTCTTTCGCCCGCAGGTCACTATAGGTCAGGATCAGCTTCCTCGCATAGCCTTGCCCGGCACAGTACATAAAATGAGATTTCTGCGCTTCAATACACCCCGATATCTGAATAACACCGCAGTTTCCCTTCTGTCTGGCACATATCTGCTGAAACTCCTCCAATTCGTTAAGAGGACTGGTAAATGCCTTCATGCTTCCCTCCGTTTTTGCTGCCTGATTACTTATACCTTTTTATTATATTCATTCATGGCGGCTTCTACGCCGTCTGTCATGATCTTTACCACAGCGTCCGCCGCACGTTCAAACGCCTGGTTCATCCCTTCCTGCTCTTCCCTGTTAAAATGGCTCAGCACATAATCCGCCAGATCATAGCCCGCAGGTTTCTCACCCACCCCCACTTTTATGCGAAGAAACTCCTGGGTCCCCAGATGCGCGATAATATTCTTCATGCCATTATGCCCGCCGGCGCTTCCCTTCACCCGGATTCTTAGCTGCCCCGGCTCCAGGCTGATATCATCATGGACGACGATCAGCTCAGACGCCGGATCAGTCTTATAGAAATCCACCAGCTCCCGCACACTTTCCCCGCTTAAATTCATAAACGTCTGCGGCTTCGCCAGTACCACACGCCTGCCTTCTATCAGTCCTCTTCCATAGACTGCTTTAAACTTTCTGCCCTCCGTCCCGATCCGGTACTTCTCTGCCAACACGTCCAGCGTATCAAACCCTACATTATGCCTGGTGTGCGCATACTGCCTGCCCGGATTGCCAAGTCCCACGATAATATACATCTTCTGCTTCTCCTCTGCCTGATTCCAAAAAGAATCTTCCTTTTTCTTTTTAAAAAACACTGCCGCCCACAAGCCTCTCTTTCTGCACACGAAAATGATTACCGGCGAAGTTTCTGCGCTGGTAATCATTACTTATGACTGGGATAGTATAACACAATGTATTAGAAAAATCCACGTCTCTTATTTACTTTTTATCTCTGTTTTCTCCTTTTGCGGAAGGAAATTGCCTTGAATTTAATTGCTCCACCCTGGTTGGTTACCGTCTCCAGTTCCGACCATGCGCCGTCTTTTAATTCCTCCAGTTTAAAACGGAACGTCTGCTCCGCAGTCGGGGTTTCTCCGTCTACCGTCTTGCCTGCCTGCAGCTCCGCCGATTCCGGCAGCAAGGTAGAACCGTTATAACTCCACATATGCCCTTCTGCATTTGCCGTCAATAGATACAGCCCAACATGACAAGTACAGGCAAAAATGCGCATTATTAACAAAAAACAGCGTCTCACAGATTCCTCTCTGTAAGACGCCGCTCTTTTTGTGCACAGCCGCACGAAACATTAAAATCCCCAATTATAAGGTTTCTTCCTCCGCTGCTTCTGCCGCTATGGTGTATTTTTCCAGAATAATATCCTGTATTCTTCCTCTGGTTACTGAATTAATCGGATGCGCAATATCCTTATATTCTCCATCAGAAGCTTTCCTGCTTGGCATGGCAATGAACAGCCCTTTTTCGCCTTCAATCACCTTAATATCATGGATCACGAATTCATCATCGATGGTAATCGATACCACTGCTTTCATTTTTCCTTCTTTTGTTACTTTACGTACTCTCACATCTGTTATATTCATATTTCATCCCTCGTATCCTATAGTTTTGGCGCTTCAGGGCTTCTCTCCCTGTGCCTGCTAAATCACATATCTTTCATTTGTCTCAACTACAATCTTGACTCCGTCTTCCCCTACATGGCGTGAATTCGCGCGAATCGTATCCCGGCTCTCCACGATACAGTTTTCGATATAAGTATTATCGCCAATGTACACGTCATTGAGAATGATCGAATTTTTAATGACACAGTTCTCGCCGACAAAAACCTTCTTAAATAATACGGAATTCTCTACGGCGCCATTGATAATACACCCTGCCGACACCAGGCTGTTTTTCACCTGCGCGCCGGGATTGTATTTTGCCGGGGGCATATCCTCAATCTTGGAATATACATCCGGGTACTGGCGGAAGAAATAATCCCGAATATCCGGCTTCAGGAAATCCATATTCGTCCTGTAATAAGCGTCTACTGTCGAAATGTTGCTCCAGTAAGTCTCCAGCTTATATGCGTAGATTCTTTTCACATTCTTATAACGTACCAGAATATCATTTACAAAATCGAAACGGTCCTCCGACGCCGCTTTTTCAATCAGCTCGATCAACTGTCTCCGACGGATCACATAAATCCCTGCTGAAACAGAGCTTGTGCTTGCCTCCACCGGTTTTTCCTCAAAGTCTGTCACCCTGCCGTCTTCATTGACTCTTACCACGCCAAAGCGGCTGACATCGTCTCCCTTCGGCACGTCCGTGCATACCACAGTGATATCGGACTTCTTTTCAATATGATATTCCAATACCTTGCTGTAATCCAGCTTGTACACCCCATCGCCGGATGCAATCACCACATACGGCTCATGGCACCTTTTGAGGAAGTCCAGGTTCTGGGCGATGGCGTCCGCCGTTCCCCTGTACCAGAAATTGTTGCCGACCGTAATCGTCGGGGTGAATACAAAAAGACCGCCCTGCTTTCTTCCGAAATCCCACCACTTTGATGAGCTTAAATGCTCGTTCAGAGACCTGGAATTGTACTGTGTCAATACGGCAACCTTCTGGATTCCTGAATTCGTCATGTTGCTTAAAGAAAAGTCAATGCTTCGAAAGCTTCCTGCCACCGGCATCGCTGCAATCGCCCTTTTGTTTGACAATTCCCTCATTTTCTGATTGTTACCGCCTGCTAAAATGATACCTACCGCTCTCATGCATTGTCACCATCCTTAATAATAGATTCGCCGCTCTCCAAAATGCCCTCAGGATAATCCTTTGCATCTGTAACACCGGAAATCGCTGTATTCTTTCCTATCTTTACCTTATCCGGGACAACGCTGTTCTCTCCGATCGTCACCAAACCGCCCGCATATACGCCCGGTTTGTATTTGTTAGGCGCTTCTTCGCCGATTCCCATCACAACGCCGTCGCCTATCTTTACGTTCTCGGCAATGATCGCACGGTCGATCACCGCTCCTTCTCCGATCCTGGTTCCCTTCATGATAATGGAATCCCGGACCACAGCCCCTTTTGCGATCGTGACGCCTGCGCCGATCACCGAATTGCGCACCTCTCCGTAAATTTCTGTTCCGTCGCCGATGATGCTTTTCTCAATCTTCGCCTCCTCAGCAATATACTGCGGCGGAATAATCTCGCTGGAAGTATAGATCTTCCAGAACTCCTCATAAAGATTGAATTCAGGAATAATATCGATCAGCTCCATGTTCGCTTCCCAATAGGAGCTTAAAGTCCCTACATCCTTCCAGTATCCGTTATACTCATAAGCTACCAGCTTCTCCTGTCTCTCATGGCAGTAAGGAATAATATGTTTGCCAAAATCGCATCCCGGAACATTGGCATTCGCAATCAACGCCTCTTTTAATACGCTCCAGGTAAAGATGTAAATGCCCATAGAAGCCAGGTTGCTTTTCGGCTCCTTTGGTTTTTCCTGGAACTCTGTAATCCTGCTGCTGTCATCAGTCACCACAACGCCGAACCTGCTGGCTTCCTCCCACGGCACCGGCATCACCGCAATACTTACCGCCGCTCCGCTTGCCTTGTGGAAATCAAGCATTACCTCATAATCCATTTTATAAATATGGTCGCCGCCGAGAATCAGGACATATTCCGGGTTGAACATTTCCATGTAAGTGAGGTTCTGATAAATTGCATTTGCTGTTCCCGTATACCACTCTGTATCGCTGCTTTTCTCATACGGCGGCAGAATACTCACTCCGCCTATGTTGCGGTCAAGATCCCACGGAATCCCGATACCGATATGGGTATTGAGCCGCAGCGGCTGATACTGAGTCAGCACCCCTACGGTGTCTACCCCGGAATTAATACAGTTACTTAACGGGAAATCAATTATTCTGTATTTTCCTCCGAATGTCACTGCCGGTTTTGCAACCTTTGATGTCAAAACCCCAAGCCTGCTTCCCTGACCGCCGGCAAGAAGCATCGCAATCATTTCTTTTTTAAGCACGTTATCACCTCTCGCTGTTTTCTTTATCCCCACAGGAGATATCAGTTGCCATGCAACTTTAATACATTTTATTATAGCACAGCTTTCTGAAATATAAAATACTTTTTTACACATATCCCACAAAAAAATGTTTTATTTTTGTCTCTTTTTGGCTATAATATTCGACATATTTCTCTTATTTTTTGTTTTCCTCACTTTTTGTTGTTCCCTTTTATAAAATCACCCCCGTTTTTTCTTTTACTTTTGTCTAAAATGCACTATTTCCACCTTCAGGCTTTCTTTTTTGCATAAATTGCGGTATGATAAATAAAATCAATCAATACGAGGAGATTTTTATTATGTATCAAATAGATTTCCATCAACCAATCCATGTACATTTTATCGGCATCGGCGGCATCAGTATGAGCGGGCTTGCCGCCATCTTATTAAATGAACATTTTACGGTATCCGGCTCCGACCGCAGCGAATCGCCGCTGACGAAATGGCTGGAGGAGTCCGGCGCAAAGATTTTTTACGGGCAGTGTGCCTCGAATATTGAAGACGGCACCGATCTCGTTGTCTACACTGCTGCCATCCATCCCGACAATCCCGAATATGCCGCTGCGGTTGCGAAAAAGCTTCCCATGCTGACCAGGGCGGAACTGTTGGGGCAGTTGATGACAAATTACCGTACCCCGATCGCCGTATCCGGTACGCACGGCAAGACTACCACGACTTCTATGGCAGCCCATATCCTGATGGCAGCCCACACTGATCCAACCATCTCTGTAGGCGGTATCCTGCAGGCAATCCACGGAAATATCCGTGTCGGAGGCAACCAGGTTTTCCTTACGGAAGCATGCGAATATACAAACAGCTTTCTGGACTTCTATCCTATGATCAGCCTGATTCTGAACATCGACGCCGATCACCTGGATTTCTTCAAAGACCTGGAGGATATTCGCCATTCCTTCCGTCTTTTTGCCCAAAAGCTGCCAAAAGACGGCACACTGATTATTAACAGCGCCATCCCCAATGTCCATGAGATCATAGACGGGCTCCCCTGCCGCATTGTCCTGTACGGACAGGGCGCGCACGCGGAATATACCGCCGCTGATATTTCCTATGACGCCAACGCCTGCAGCTCCTTTGATCTTTGCAGGCGCGGTGAGCGGATGGGGCGTTTCACGCTGAAGGTCCCCGGAAGCCATAATGTGGACAACGCCGTTGCCGCCCTGGCGCTGGGAGATATCCTCGGGATTCCTGCGGCCGTTATGCAGGAAGGGCTGAGCTCCTTTACCGGGACGGACAGGCGTTTCCAGCATAAGGGAGATGTCGGCGGCGTCACCATCATCGACGACTACGCGCACCACCCAACAGAGATTTCCGCTACGCTGCAGGCAGCGAAGAACTGCCCCCACCATACTCTCTGGTGTGTATTCCAGCCTCACACCTACACCCGTACCAAAGCATTAATGGATGATTTTGCAGCAGCGCTTTCACTTGCCGATAAAGTTGTGCTGGCAGATATCTACGCTGCCAGGGAGACCGATACCTTAGGCATCAGCTCCCGCACGCTTCTGGAAAAGATCCGGGCGGCAGGCGGCGACGCCGTCTACTTCCCGTCCTTTGATGAGATTGAAAACTATTTGCTGGAAAACTGCGAAAAAGGCGATCTTCTGATTACTATGGGAGCCGGTGACGTCGTGCGGATCGGCGAAAAACTTTTGGGACAGTAAAAAATTTATGCACACACAGCAATCCCCTCATTTTACGGGATTTTATTCTGTTATCCACATTATCCACATGCTTATGCACAAAAAAACGGCGCAAGCATGTGGATTTTTCCCGGAATCTCACTGTAGACATAACAAACGGACACCCCTTCGCGTTTATTCCGCATTCTTCGAGTTTATCCGACTTTTTTCGTTTACCGTAAAATTTCTGCAGATTTTTTATCCACATTATCCACACTATCCACCCGGCAGTTTCCGGTTTTGCACGGGAAAACTGATTATTTCCAATTCCGGCAATCTGTGCTATACTTGGTTTCTATCGGGAACACTTCTTGGGAACGCCGTCTTCCTCTCATTGTGGAAGCGTGCAGCTATATGAGGGATTTGCAGGTGAAGAAAATGACATTACATAAATTTACTGCCAACGACTTTACGTTGGTTCATAATCAGTTTATCGAGAATTATATGATCGCAGCCAATGGAGAATTTGTCAAAATCTATCTCTATCTTCTCCGTTGTTCGTCTGCCGATATGGAGCTGTCTCTTTCCTCCATCGCAGATACCTTTAACCATACGGAAAATGACGTGAAAAGAGCGCTCGCCTACTGGGAAAAGCTTCATCTTTTAAAGCTCACCTATGACGGGCAGGGCGTGCTTACTGATATTACCTTTACAGACGGCTGCCCGGAGCCGGAATGCCAGCAGCGCCTCGGCGAATACGCCGGGCATTTCTCCGATTCCGAATATGCTCCTAAGCCTTCCGGGCAGACGGAGGCTCCTTCTGTGTCCCCCGACCAGAACCTTACCGTCTCTGCCAGGAGGAAAAAAGAATTATCCTCCCTGGAAGAGGTCAAAGAGCTTATTTTCTATGCGGAGCAGGTGATGGGAAAGACTTTAAGCAGCACGGAAGTAAACCACATTCTCTACTTCTTTGATGAGCTTCATTTTTCGACGGACCTGATCGAATACCTGATCGAGTACTGCGTCTCCAAAGGCAAACGCAGTATCCGCTATATCCGCTGTGTTGCCCTGAGCTGGGCACAGCAGGGGATTTCTACTGTAAGCGAGGCAAAGAAAGATACTGACCTTTACCACAAGGACTATTATACGATCCTGAATGCTTTTGGCATCAAGGGGCGCGGTCCCGCGCATGCCGAGATCGAGCTGATGTCCCGCTGGATTTATGATTTTGGCTTTTCCACGGAAGTGATCCTGGAAGCCTGCCGGCGTACCATCAACCGCACGCATACGCCGAATTTTCAATATACCGACAAGATACTGGAGGAGTGGAAGGAGCTTGGCGTCCATCGTCTTTCCGATATCGGGAAGCTTGACAGTAAACCGTCCGCTTCCCCGCAGGCAGATTCTTTCCAGGCTACGCCCGCAAAGGGGCGTACTTCTGCCAACAAATTTAACAATTTCCCGCAGAGAAAATATGATTTTGACCAACTGGAACAGCAGCTTCTGGATTGCTGATATGGAAAGGGGGAGCTTTTGTGCCGCTTAATAACTCTCAGTACGATACCATTATCCGGGATTATCAATTCCGGCAGACACGCCACCGCCAGCAAAAGGAAGCACGTGTCCGTGAAGCTTACGGGGCGTATCCGCGCCTGAAGGAAATCGACGACGAGATCGCTTCTTTAAGCGTTGCCTGCGCAAAGAGGCTGTTATCGGGCGATTCCGTCTCCATTGCCTCAGCGAAAGAGCAGATCCGTGCGCTTGGCGAAGAACGCGCCCGGGTGCTGGCGCTTGGCGGCTATCCTGCGGATTACCTGCAGCTTACCTACGACTGCCCCGATTGCCGGGACACCGGATATATCGGCAGCCAAAAATGCCATTGCTTTAAAAAAGCAGAGATTGCGCTTCTCTATACGCAGTCCAATATTCGTGAAATACTGGAAAAAGAAAATTTTGATACGTTTTCGCTGGAATACTATTCCGCCGATATCAAGGACCCCAAGACCGGCGTCTCCTCTCTTGAACGCATACAAAAGGCGGTGGATATCTGCCGGCAGTTTATCCGCGATTTTGACAGCGAACCGGCAAACCTCTTTTTCTACGGAGATACCGGAGTGGGAAAGACCTTTCTTTCGCACTGCATTGCCAAAGAACTGATCGAAACCACGCACTCTGTCATCTATTTTTCTGCCCAGAAGCTGTTTGAGATTTTTGCCCGGGAACGGTTTGACAAAGCGGCTCGTGAGAACAGCAGTTTAGAATATATCTACGACTGCGATTTGCTGATTATCGATGACCTGGGGACGGAGCTTACCAACTCCTTCGTCACCTCCGAGTTGTTTTTATGCATTAACGAACGGCAAAACAACCGGCGTTCCACGATTATATCCACGAACCTTCCTCTGGATGTCTTTTCCGATACTTATTCAGAGAGGATTTTTTCGCGGATTTCCAATCACTATACGATGCTCAAGCTTTTTGGCAGCGATATCCGCCTGCAAAAGAAAATCCGCAAAGTTTCCGGTAAAAAACCTTGCGAAAAATCTATGCAGCCACTATAATGAAACCGACGGTAACTGCCTGGCGCTTTTACAGGTACAACCGAATAGAATAACGGAGGATTATCATGCAGACTGAAGAATTATTTATGGAAACCATTCCGGCAGGCGCCCTGGGTATCATCGCTCTGGAAAGCAGCAAACTTCTTGGCGAAAAGATCAACCAGCATCTGATTTCCTGGAGAAGGGAACGAAGCCACGAGCATCACTCTCCCGTCGCTTTTAAGGATTACCAGCGTGACTCTTATCTTGTCAATGCCAAAGTACCGCGTTTTGGTTCCGGCGAAGCGAAAGGCATGATTATTGACTCTGTACGGGGCGACGACCTCTATATTCTGGTAGATGTCTGCAATTATAGCCTCACTTATTCTCTCTACGGGCGTGTCAACCACATGTCTCCTGACGATCATTTTCAGGACCTGAAGCGTATCATTGCCGCTGCCGAAGGCAAGGCCAAACGCATTACCGTCATTATGCCCTTCCTGTATGAGGGACGCCAGCACAAAAGAAACGGGCGTGAATCTCTGGACTGTGCGCTCGCACTGCAGGAGCTGACGGATATGGGCGTGGATAATATTCTGACCTTTGACGCCCACGATCCCCGTGTCCAGAATGCCATCCCGCTGCACGGCTTCGAAACCATCCAGCCTGTCTATCAGTTTATCAAAGGGCTGTTCCGGGCTGCCGGCACCGGCAATCTGCATATCAACAAGGATACCATGATGATTATCAGCCCGGACGAGGGCGGCATGAGCCGTGCCGTATATATGGCAAACGTGCTGGGGCTTGATATGGGTATGTTCTATAAGAGGCGCGACTATTCCAAGATCATTAACGGATGTAACCCAATCGTCGCCCATGAATTCCTGGGTCCCAATGTAGAAGGCAAAGATATGGTAATTATCGACGATATGATCTCTTCCGGCGACAGCATGCTGGAAGTCGCTGCCGCTTTAAAGAAGCGCAAAGCAGGTCGAATCTTCCTCTGCGCTTCCTTCGGGCTTTTTACCAGTGGTATGGCTAAATTTGACAAGGCTTACGAAGAAGGGATTTTTGATTATCTGCTCACGACCAATCTGGTATATCAGACGCAAGAGCTGTTGGAAAAGCCTTATTATACCAGTTGTGACCTGAGCAAATACCTTGCCTATATCATCGATACCCTGAATCACGATGAATCCATCAGCCATCTTTTAAGCCCGGTTGACCGGATTCACCGTTTTCTGGAGAAAAACAATAAATAATCATTCTTCATAGATCTGTTGTAAAATTTCCTGCTCTCTTTTCTGGCAGGTAAATAAAAGCACCTGATGCCCGCTTGAGCATAGCCATCGCAGCGTATGCTCCAGGCGGGTATTGTCATACATAGCAAACGCATCGTCCAGCAGGATCGGCATCGGCTCCCGCGGGCTTAACAGCTCTGCCGCCGCCATCCGCAGCGCAAAATAAATCTGTTCCATCGTTCCCCTGCTGACCTGCTCGATCTCCAGAAGCCTCTGCGGCGTATAGACCTTCACCTGCAGGCATTCATCCAAAAAAATACTGGTGTAGCGTCCCCCTGTGATCCGGGATAAAATCTCGGAAACTCTCTCATTTAGCTTCTTCGCATATTCCTCATAAATCTCCGAGCTTACCTCTTCCAGCGTGTCGATTGCCAGATAAACGGCGGACAGGCTTTCCTCCACTGCACTGCCTGCTTCCGCAAAATCCTGCATCTCCTGATACTGCTCTTCCAGCTCCAAAAGAAGCCGCTCCTTTTCTCTGCGCGCCGCCTGCAGCCATTCCAGCTTCAGCGCCGCCTTCTGCCCTTTTTCCCGGTTTCCGTGCCTTGTGGCGCGCTGCTCTTTCTTCTTCCTTTCCCTGCCCTCTGCCTTCTGGAATCCCCATACCCCCACGCATGATAACAGGATCACCATACAGCATGCCGCTTTTATCTCCCATCTCTGTACGACCAGGGCAATCGCCAGTGCCGCCACGGCAAGCACTGCCATCGCAATCCTGCCGGCTTTCCAGAACCCGGCGCTCTCCTTTTCCTCCTGCCGCGTTCCCCCGCCGCCAAGCCGTCTCAGCTTATCCTCGCATTGCTTTTCTTCCTTTTTCAACTCCTGCAGCTCTCCCGCCGCATAATCCATGCGCACACGGATTTCCTGCGACCGCTCGACCTGTTCTGCCATCTGCTGTTTTTTGCGCTTCTCCAATTCTCTGCGTTCGTTCTGCAGCCGCTCCATCGCAGCCCCCACATCGATATCAGAACACTCCCCGGACTGCGCGTTGACCATAAAATTCTTCACGGCAATTGCCAGCCCCTCATCCGTTTTCCCGCTCAACTGGCTGATACAAACCGTGTTGCAAAATACGCTCTCGCTCATTCCCTCCGGCAATATCTCCATACCGCCGTCTCCGATATCCCACTCATATCCATCCGTTTCGCAAAACAGCCGCGCCTTCTTTTCTCTTTTATCAAAAGAGCGTTCCAGATGATAAGTTTTTCCCGCGCACGTAAAAGACATACTGCCGTCAAAGCAGCCTCCGCCCTCCCACGGCTTTCGCAGGCTGTACTCATCATTTTTTTTCGCCCTGCCCCGCTGCCTTTCAATGCCATAGAGCATTCCCCGTATAAACGAATGCATGGTACTTTTCCCTGTCTCATTTTCCCCGTAAATCACATTGACGCCGGAGTGAAAAGACATTTTCTGATTAATAAACCGCCCAAAATGCTTCATCTGAATCTCTAAAATTTCCATACTCACTCCTGTCCGCCATTCAGCATCGCCTGCACTCCGTAATAAAGCGCCTTCCTGCGTATCCAGTCGCCTGTACCTTCCATTTTGCTGCCTTCCTGCCGTGACAGCGGCATTTTCCCCTCATCCAGCAGCTTTTTGATGTAGCGTCCGATAATGTCATTTCCATGCACGCGGCAAAGCGCCTCGAAATCATAATCCGGCACCGTCTCATCCGTAATATCCAGTATGTTCCCAAGCTCTGAATATTGTTTCGTACGGTAGCAGATATCCGGGTCGCGGAAACCCAAAATACGCACTTTGTAAATATTATGTTCCCCATGCTGTTTTATGCTCTGTTCCAGCATCGCGCGCATAGAAAAATCCGTATCCTCTGTGCTGCTCTCAAGCTCCAGTTGTATATATTCCCTGCAGGCAAACGGGACAAAGCAGGTCTGAATCCTGCCGCAGCTGTATTCCCCGAGCACATATCCATGCGCCCCCGTTTCATTTGCCTCCAGCGGCTCCAACACTCCCGCATAAGCAGCGCGCCCCTCTGCCCAGCTCTGCGGCTTATGAATATGCCCCAGCGCAATATAATCAAATCCGCTCTCTGCCAGCTTCTTCTTATCGATCGGAATATGCCGTTCATCCCCGCCATGCGCCAGCAGAATGTGACAGCCTGTTTCCCTCCCGGGATGCAGGTTATCGTACAGCGGCTGGGTAATCTCCCTGCTGTGATAGCTAAACCCATAGACTGTAGTATGAATCCCGGCAAAATGAACGCATTCGCATTGCCGCCCGTCCAGAAAAGTCACATTTTCCTCCCACGGGAAATTCCGGTAGCAGGAATCCTTTTTCAGATAATCGTGGTTACCCGCTATCAGAACAACCTGCGTCCGCGTAAGTCTCCCCAGAAGATAATTGACCTCTTTTAATTCCCCCGGAAGCGGCTGTCGGTGAAATAAGTCTCCCGCGATCAGCAGCAGGTCCACCTTCTCCCGCTCCGCTTCCTCCACTACCCTTTTAAAGCTGCGCCAGATTTCTTCCTTCCGTATCTTCGACCATCTGTGCCCCTTATCCGGCACTGCCCCCAGGTGAATGTCTGCAATATGCATAAACTTCATGCTGTACTCTCCTCGCATCCCCTTTTGTCATTACCAAAACATATGTTCCTACACAGTATAGCATCTTTTGTCTGCTATTGCAATTTTTCCGTTCATTTGTTAGAATATTCTTATAAACAATGTTACTATTCACAGTCAATTTGAAACAGATATACAGACTCGTCGTGCTCGCACGTAAGAGGCTGTCTATCTGTTTCGAATCTGACTGCGAAGCAGGAACCTTCCCCTACAGCCGCTGACATATGACGCGAAGCGGCATATAGCCTTCGAAGAAGACGGTCTGTGGCTGCAGGGCGGAGGGACTGTGAATAGTAACTAAACAATAATAAAACATGGGAGGATTCACAGTGAAGAAATTTTTGGAAGAGTTTAAAGTTTTTATTATGCGGGGGAATGTTATGGATATGGCAGTCGGCGTCATCATCGGCGGCGCCTTCCAGGCGATCATCAATTCTCTTGTAAACGACGTCCTTATGCCTGTCATCGGACTGATTACCGGCGGCATCGATTTTTCCAACTGCTTTATCCAGCTTAGCGGCTCGCAACGCTATACCACGCTTGCCGCCGCGCAGGAAGCAAACGTCGCCGTCCTGGCATACGGTAATTTCATTACCGCACTAATCAATTTTTTGATTATGGCATTCGTAATCTTCAGCATCGTCAAAACGCTCAACGTTTTGGATGCCAAACGCCGTCCGAAGACAGAAGAAGCTCCAACTACCAAAAAATGTCCTTACTGCCAGAGCGAGATCGATATCAAGGCTATCAAATGCCCGCATTGTACTTCTTCTCTGCAGCAGTAAAAAATCCGTCCGGGGATTAATCCCGGACGATTTTGGGGAGCTGGTGCTGCTGCTTAAATATTTTGGCTGCCTTGCGGATATCCCCGTCAATCCAAGATAAAAGCACCCCTGTATCTGCCAGCGCAATCCACTGTCTTCCCAGATAATCCTGATAGCTGCACCACCAGTAATCCTCCGGCTTTCCTACCAACTGCCGGTTTACCGGCAGCGTATGCAGGCGGATACAGCAGCGCACCGCCCTCCATTCGACATATATCTCGCGGACAATACTGTTTCTCCACAATTTTTCTTTTCTCTTTCTGCTCTGCTCGTGCCAGAGATATGTATACTGCTCCTGTATGTTCGTAAGGCAGCGCTGTACTCCCGCCATCGTTTCCCCCTGCAGCATCAAATGCAGTTCATTGTCCAGCACACAATAAGCAAGTGTCTGAAAATCCATCGTCCTCTGAAGCTGCACGACAACATCCAGCATTTTTTTCTTTTGTATCTCTTCCTCAAAAATATGTTTTCCCGATTTTCCGCGCAGAACTGCGCAATAGACATGCGTATCCTCACAAATACGTAGCATTGAAAGCTCCCCCTTTATATAGAAATATACGCTGGGCAAAATCTCCCCGGAAGTTGCCGTGACGCTTGTGTTACAGAAAACATAATAGGGGATCGCAAACAGGCTTTGCAATTGATATCTCATTTGTAGAACAAAATGAAACATACCGCATAAACCTGCGGTATGTTTCCATTCCAGATTTTTTTTCGCCACATTCCGTCGCCAAAAACACTTCTTATTTAAAGTACTGTACCCCGGACTCAAATATCTTCATATCCTGTTCCCCATAAATATTAATGGCAACAGAATCGCCGCGGCGCTCTGAGTGCGCCATCTTGCCGAGAACCCTTCCATCCGGGCTGGTAATTCCCTCAATCGCCATATGGGAACCATTCACATTCCACTCTTCGTTATTCAAATCCAGTTCGCCGTCGGCAGTCACATACTGCGTAGCCACCTGCCCGTTGGCAAACAGCTTCAGAATCCACTCCTCGCTCGCCACAAACCGCCCCTCGCCGTGGGACGCCGGATTACAGTAGGTCGCTCCCGGCTTCGCAAGCTGCAGCCACGGAGATTTATTCGTAACCACCCTGGTATAAACCATCTTGGAAATATGCCGCCCGATGGTATTGTAGGTCAAAGTCGGAGAATCTTCCTTCTGCCCTGTGATCTCGCCATAAGGAACCAGCCCAAGCTTAATCAGCGCCTGGAATCCGTTGCAGATCCCCAGCACCAGTCCGTCCCGCTCATCCAGAAGCTTTCTTACCGCTTCCTTCATCTTCGCGTTCCGGAATGCCGTTGCGAAAAATTTTGCCGATCCATCCGGCTCGTCACCTGCAGAAAATCCGCCCGGGAACATGATGATCTGCGCTTCGCCGATCGATTTTTCAAAAATCTCCACGGAATCGCGGATGTCCTCTGCCGTCAGGTTCTTAAATACCTTGACATCCACCTCCGCTCCCGCGCGTTCAAATGCCTTTGTACTGTCATATTCACAGTTCGTTCCCGGGAATACCGGGATAAATACCCGCGGCTTTGCCACTTTATGCCTGCACACGTAAATATGGTTTGTTTTATACACTCCATCTTCGACGATTGCCTGCGGATCCTCCAGCTTGCCTGCAAGGAACACACTTGTCGCTCCGTCATTGCGCTGCATGTCTTCCGGAAGGGACAGAAATGCGGTTGCCCCGTTCTCACCGGAAACCGTCTTAAATACATTCTCCAGCGTACCGGTCCATGCTGCCAGCGCCTCGTCCATTGTAATCTCCGTCTCGCGGTAGCAGAAAGACGGTGTCTCCTTTACCTCTCCGACCACCGTATATGTGATGGAAAGCGCACCCACCTTATCTGCCGGAACTTCCGCAAGGATATCGCCAAAGCCCGCCGTGAACAGATCCCTCTCGTCCACATTGTGTTCCACCTTCACGCCCAGATGGTTGCCAAATGCCATCTTGGAAAGCGCCAGCGCCATGCCCTTGCCGTCCAGCGCATAAGCAGAAATAATCCTTCCAGCTTTTACATCCTCAAAGAACTTTCCGTACTGCTCTTTTATCGCCTCATATTCCGGCAAATCATATGCGTCCTTTTCCACCCGCAGAAGCACCAGTTTATTGCCGGCTGCTTTCAGCTCCGGCGTGATGATTGTCTTGTCGCTTGCCACATCCACCGCAAAGGAAACCAGTGTCGGCGGCACATCGATCTCATTAAATGTACCGGACATAGAGTCCTTACCGCCGATGGACGGCAGCCCAAACCCTAACTGCGCCTCATAAGCGCCCAAAAGCGCTGCAAATGGCTGGCTCCATCTCTTCGGGTCTTCCGTCATGCGGCGGAAATACTCCTGGAAGGTCAGGCGGATCTTCCGATAATCGCCGCCGCCTGCCACAATCCTTGCCACGGATTCCAGCACCGCATAAACTGCGCCGTGATACGGGCTCCAGCTTGACAGATACGGGTCAAATCCATAGCTCATCATGGTAACGGTATCCGTTTTGCCGCTTAATACCGGAAGCTTTGCCACCATCGCCTGCGTCTCCGTCATCTGGTACTTTCCGCCGTAAGGCATCAGTACGCTTCCCGCGCCAATCGAGCTGTCGAACATCTCCACCAGCCCCTTCTGGGAACAGCCGTTCAAATCCGCCAGGTCCTCCAGCCATTTCTTCTTCACATCGGCAACTTCTCTTCTCTGGAAATATTTATCCTTTTTCGAGGGAATCTCCACATAGACATCCGTCTCCTGATGCGCCCCATTGGTATCCAAAAACGCCCTGCTGATGTTGACGATCTCCTGTCCCCGCCAAATCAGGACCAGGCGCGGCTTTTCCGTCACGACCGCAACCTCAACCGCCTCCAGGTTCTCTTCATTGGCATATTGTAAAAATGCTTCCACATCCTTCTGATCAATGACTACTGCCATACGCTCCTGCGATTCGGAAATGGCAATCTCTGTCCCGTCAAGCCCCGCGTATTTTTTCGGCACTTTATCGAGGTATACCTCAAGCCCAGCTGCCAGCTCGCCAATTGCAACGGAAACGCCGCCGGCGCCAAAGTCATTACATTTCTTAATCAGGCGGCTCACCTCCGGACGGCGGAACATGCGCTGAATTTTCCTCTCCGTCGGCGCATTTCCTTTCTGCACCTCTGCCCCGCAGACTTCAATGGACGCCTCTGTGTGCACCTTTGAAGAACCGGTTGCGCCGCCGATGCCGTCGCGTCCGGTACGTCCCCCGAGCAGGATAATCACATCGCCCGGATCGGAAGTCTCACGAATCACCGCTTTTCTCGGCGCAGCCCCCATGACAGCGCCGATCTCCATTCTTTTTGCCACATAGTCCGGGTGATAAATCTCTTTTACATAGCCGGTTGCCAGCCCGATCTGGTTTCCATAGGAGGAATACCCGCTCGCTGCCGAACGGACCAGCTTTTTCTGCGGCAACTTACCTTTGAGCGTATCCTTCACAGAAGCCGTCGGGTCCGACGCGCCTGTCACGCGCATTGCCTGGTACACATAAGTCCTTCCCGATAACGGATCGCGGATCGCCCCGCCAAGACAGGTGGCAGCGCCGCCAAACGGTTCGATCTCTGTCGGATGGTTGTGCGTTTCATTCTTAAAATTCACAAGCCATTCTTCCACTTCGCCGTCGATCTCTACCGGAACTACGATACTGCAGGCATTGATCTCATCCGATTCTTCCTGGTCTGCAAGCTTGCCTTCTTTTTTCAGCTTGCGCATCGCCATCAACGCCAGATCCATCAGGCATACAAACTTATCATCCCTGTCGCCGAAAATCTCCGCTCTGTCTGCCAGATATTTCTCATATGTACCCACAATCGGCTCTTTATAATCTCCCTCTCCGAAAGCCACATGCTTCAGCTCCGTGGAAAAGGTCGTATGACGGCAATGGTCGGACCAATACGTATCCAATACCCGGATCTCCGTCATCGTCGGATTTCTCTTCTCTTCCTTGCAAAAATAATTCTGGATATGCCTGAAATCCCGGAACGTCATCGCCAGGTTCAGGGAGGCATATAATTCCCGAAGCTTCTCTTCGTCAAAGTCTGTAAAGCCTTCAAATACCGGCACGTCTTCCGGTTCCTCAAAAACAGTTACCAGTGTCTGCGGCTTATCCATGCCGGTCTCTCTGGAATCCACCGGATTGATGCAGTGATTCTTAATCGCCGCAAACGCTTCCCCGCTGATTTCTCCTTCTATTACATAGGTAGTGGCGGAACGGATGATCGGATTCTCTTCTTCATTGAGGAATCGGATACACTGCTCCGCAGAATCCGCTCTCTGGTCAAACTGCCCTGGCAGATATTCCACAGAAAATATCCTATCCGTCTGTCCCATTTCAAAAGATTCTTTGTACAGAACATCCACTGGCGGCTCTGAAAAGACGGTTCTGCATGCCGCTTCAAAAATCTCATCTGAGATATTCTCCACGTCATAGCGAATCAGAACACGTACTCCTGTCACGCCCTGAATTCCCAGGTAACTGCGGATCTCATGCTTCAGCTCCTTAGCCTGTACCGCATATGCCGGTTTTTTTTCTACATAGACTCTTTTTACATTACTCATAGGTTCCTCCCCGTCTCTTTTTTGTATTACAGTCTGCCCATGCCGCGAAAGCAGTCTGCCTCCCCGCCCGGGCAAACGCAAAACCAATCCTAACGCTACCTCTGTATTCCTGATAACAGCTCATCCGCCCAATCGCTCAAGCCATAGGCGTTGCCGTCAAAGAGGTTCAAAATCACCCCATACTGTTCTTCATCATGGGCGAAAGCGTTGCCCTCATCCGTGTCCACATGCATGGCAAGCACAAAATCAGGATGTACGCGCACCACTACATTGGCATAAATCAACGCCCTTTCATAGCTCTGCGTAATGACAAATACCTCATCCTTATCCTTCACTCTCATGCGGATCGCATCGCTGGGGTTCATATGTATATGGCGCTTGGCAACAATCACGCCCTTTTCCAGCTCAATGCTTCCCGCCGGTCCGATCACACGGCATCCCGGCGTTCCTTCAATATCTCCCGACTGGCGGATTACCCGCTCTATCCCCAGCTTCCTTGCGTCTGTGATCGCCAGCTCTACCTGCGTTTCCTCACGAAAAGGACCAAGGACTGCCATATTCTCCATTCTTCCCCTCGGTCCTTCAATCGTCACCCGCTCCTGCGCCAGAAACTGCCCCGGCTGGCTTAGCTCCTTCTTAAATGTCAGTTCTCTTCCACTGCCAAACAGCGCCTCGAAATCCGCCCGGCAAATATGCATATGCTTTGCAGAAATCTCAATTGGTATCTTCTGTTTCATCTATTTCAAAATCCTTATCTCAATCTTCCAAAAATGCCATATAACAGCGTTTTGCCTCATAAATATCCGCTTTGCTGGTAATTTCCCACGGAGCATGCATATTCAGCACCGCCACCCCGCAGTCGATGACCTGCATGCCATACAAAGCCAGAATGTAAGCGATCGTGCCGCCTCCGCCGTAATCTACTTTTCCAAGCTCTGCCGTCTGATAGCGCACCTCATGCTTATCCAGTATCTCTCGAAGCTCCGCCATATATTCCGCGTTGGCATCGTTGGAGCCGGATTTTCCTCTTGCGCCCGTGTACTTATTGAATACGATTCCGCCTGCAAAATACGCAGAATTCTTTTTTTCAAACGCCGCCGCATATTCAGGGTCGTAAGCCGCGCTCACATCCGACGACAGCATGCGTGAATTGGCAAGCGTACGGCGCAGCTTCAATTCCGAATAGCCGCCCATGCAATTTAACAGCTCCGCCACGATATTCTCAAAGAAACGGGACTGCATGCCGGTCGCGCCCACACTGCCGATTTCTTCCTTATCAACCAGGATACAGCACGCGGTCCGCTTCACCTTTTTCATATCCAGAAGCGCCTCCAGGGAGGTATACGCGCACACCCGGTCATCCTGCCCGTAGGCAAGGATCATGCTGCGGTCCAGTCCGCACTCCCGCGCTTTTCCCGCCGGTACGATCTCCAGCTCCGCCGAGAGGAAATCCTCTTCCTCCATCTCATACTTCTCTTTTAAAAGCCTGAGGATATTCGCCTTGACCGCTTCTTTTTCCGCTCCTTTTAAGGGCATATTACCCACCAGGAGGTTTAACGCCTCTCCCTCTACGACCTTCGCCGCCTTCTTCTCCAACTGCTCGCCGGACAAATGTACCAGCAAATCCGTAATACAGAATACCGGATCTTTTTCCTCCTCGCCGATGCAGATATCTGTCACGCTTCCATCCTTTTTCGCCACAACACCATGAATCGCCAGCGGAATCGTAACCCACTGATATTTTTTAATGCCGCCGTAATAATGCGTATCCAGATACGCCAGGTCCGTATCCTCATAGAGCGGGTTCTGCTTCAGGTCCAGACGGGGCGAATCCACATGTGCGCCCAGAATATTCATACCCTTTTCGATATCCTTTGTCCCGATATGAAAAAGCGCAATCGTTTTTTTCATATAAACCGCATAGACCTTATCACCTTCCGCCAGCGTCTCACCTTTTTTTATCACATCCTGCAGGTCGCGGTATCCGCTCTTTTTTGCAAGCCGCACCGCTTCCGCCACGCACTCCCTCTCCGTCTTACCTTTATCGAGAAAATGCCGGTAATTTTTATTCAACTGCTCCAGTTCTGTAAGATTTTTTTTCGTGTAGCTGTTCCACACATTTTTTCTTTCCATATGCAAACTCCTTAACTCCTACTGATGCCTGATTAATCCAAATTTGCTGAAGGGATAAATGCGCCAAAACGCTTTCCCCAGTATACGGCTTCTGGGAACCGGGCCGATCACACGGCTGTCGCTGCTGTGATTGCGGTTATCTCCCATGACAAAATATTCGTCATCGCCAAGCTGGATCGGCTCAATCGCCATGCCGGGGTCTTCGATCACTTCTTTTCCGTAATCTTCCTCCAGAATCTCGCCGTCGATATAGATATTGCCCTCCTCATCGATCCTTACTTCCTCTCCCGGAAGCCCGATGATACGCTTAATCCACCTTTTGCTCTTTGTCTCATCCGGGTAAATAATTACAATATCAAACCTCTCCGGGTCGCTGAAACGGTAGCTGATCTTATCACAGATCAGATTATCCTTGTCCTGTAAAGTAGATTCCATAGACTGCCCGTCCACTTCTACCCTCTGTCCAATAAATGTTACGATAAACAATGCCGCCGCAATCGCAATGACAAAGCATGAGATCCAGCTTAAAATTTCCTTTTTCATTATCTTCTCCTTTTTCTGTAAAAAAAATACTGTCCTTCACGGAGTTACCTTCCCAAAGCCATGATGATAACAGAGCTTATATTGACTGCCATATGGAATACGACAGGCGCTTTTAAGGTATCCCATTTCTGGTATACTCCTATTATAATCAGCGCCATCGGAAACGCAAACAAAATCTGTATCGGATTTCCGTGATAAAGGGCAAAGATGCCGGCTGCCAGCACAGTTGCCTGCCATCCTTTATTATAATCCCTCAGCCGGTCATATACAAGCCCTCGAAACGCCACTTCTTCCGTGATCGGCACTAGAATGCCAAGCCCGATTACCTGTACCGCTATCTGTGAGGAGAACAGCCCTTCCTGTACCCGATTGGAAAATGGAAAATGGACAAGTATCAGATTCAGCGCAACCGTCAGCGCCAGATTACTTGCCACACCCAAATTCACGATCTTTCCATACTCTGGCACGGAAAGCGATATTTCTTTTTTTTCGCCCCGCATCTTTTTGTCCTTTTTTCTCATCTGCAGGAACAGAGGCAGTACAAGTACTGCCGTTATCATTGTCAGAAAGGCTGCATCTGCATGCAGCCCCATTGTATTACTTATCATACTTACCAGATTCGCCGCAAGAAAATGGACCAGAACCGGCTCCAGTACTCTCACCGCCTTAAATAAAAAATCATTCATCTTCGGCTATCTCCCGAAATACACGTCAATGCCATCCGCGATTCCCTCCGCCATCGTGACCCTGTTTTCCTCTTCCGCCATGTAGGCGTCATTATAGGAATTCTGCAGGTTGCCCATCTCAAGCTGCATCACCGGCATCTCACACCAGTTGATTCCTGCCACCCGGTCAGTCATCCAAAGCCTATGATTGGAAATCCCGGTTGCCTCGCAGTAAGCGTCCAACACGCAGTCTGCCAGATTCAAACAGCTATGGTAAAGCTCCTGCAGATAAGGGCTCTCGGACGTCGGGCAATAAGCGCGCGCCCCATAGATGCTCTCATCCTCCTCGCTGCTGGCATAAAGCCGAACCATAATATCAGCACCCGCTTCATTCGCAATCGCGCAGCGGTCATGATTGCTCATATCCACCTCATTGCTGTCCCTGGTCAATACCACCTCATATCCGCGCTCTTCCAGCTCTTCTTCCAGCAGAAGCGCTACCTGAAGGTTCAGGTCATACTCCTCCTGCCCGGATACGCAGCCGCTACCGCCTTCTGAAGCCCGCGGGCACGTCTCCTCAGCCCCCGGACCGATCAGCTCTTCGCTGGTGATATCTGCTCCCGGCGCCTGATGGCAGGGGTCGATCGCTACCAGAAGCACCTTATCTTCCGTCGCGTCTTCTGCCTCCGCCGCCGTCTCTGTTTCGGTTTCTGTCTCTGCCTGCGCAAGCTTTTCAGATTCCCGCCTTCTCAGGCTCTCTTCCTGCTCCGCCTGTGTCAATGTCGCACTAACGCTGGACGGCTGCGCCGCAAACAGCAGCAACGCCAGCATCATCGCTGTATATTTACCGAATTTTTTCATTTCATCCATCTCTCATCCGTCAAATGACGTTCGGAATCTCCACGGATGTCACAATGCAATTGCCACCCTGATATTTAAAGTAGAACGTTGCTTCCTTCTGTGCCGATATTTCTGCTTCTGTCTCTTCCGTCTCGGTTTCTTCCTCTTCCCCTGCGTCTCCGGTTTCGGTTTCTTCCTCTTCCTCCTGCGCAGCCGGCTCATACTTACAGGTATAGGATAACTTCATCTCCATTCCTATATAGCCATCTTCGTCCTTGCCGGAATAATAAACATCCCCGAAAGCCGCTTCAAAGCCTTCAAAAGCGATGCTGTCCACCAGCAGCTCGCCGCTCTTATACAGGTTGTTTTTAATCACTCTGTAAAGGTTTGCCTTATTTGGCGCATTATCGAATAATGTCCCCAGGTCATCGGCGCTCTTGTCTTCCACTGCCGCCGTAAAGAGCTCATTAATCATGCTCTTGGCGATCTCCAGCATCTGTGTCTGGGCGTTTTCTCCCACCACAAGCTGCTCCCGGATATCCACGATTGAACTGGAAGTATCCAGCGTACCTTCATAAGAATCGAACGGAAGCCCATTCACCTGGATCGTACAATCCGCATCGATGCCGGACAGGGCATAACGCACTGCCGCCGGTGAAAGGTTCTCATCCTCCTGTATCTGTGTCTCGTCCGGTGCTACTCCGTTTAATAATACCTGAGAATCCGCCGGTACAATCAGCGCCAACGCAACGGTGTTCGCACTGGCGGATGTCATCTCCCATTGCTCGAATATGCCGTATTTCTTTTCATTTTTCTGGATCATATTCACAGTCTGGGATACTTCTTTTCCGTCTGCCGTATAAGTAAATGTATATTCCTGTACGAACTGATTCTGGTCATTCAGGGAACGCTCCCCTGTAACCACCTCAAAATCGTTGATCGCCTCTTCCTGCCTAAAATACCGTTCCGCCACTTTAAGCGGATCGCTCTCCTTCATTCCTTCATATACAAATGTAGCTCCTACACAGATCAGTATTACAAGAATGATCCAGATAGCGATCTTCGTATTCCGTTTTTTTCTCTGTCTCCATTTATATTCCTGATTTTCCATTTTATGTACCTCCTCTTATGCGAATTATCCTTCCAGGCTCAGAATGACTTCAAGGTTCGCCCATTCATAATCATTCAAAAAGCTGTCCATATTGTTGTCGAAATACTCTGGATCATAAGTTGGTACATACCATGTTTTCTGCGCAAAATAGCTGCTCCATTCCTGTGTTGCAAAGATCCTTCCGTGACGCGCAAAAATCTCATTACGCAGCTTTGCCAGGTCTGATGATGACCAGCCGCTTAACTCAGAAGCAGAAATATACCGGCTGTTAATATCATATAACATATAGCTGTCATCCCATGCCGTGCTGCTTGAAGAAGAGCTGCTGCCGGACGAACTGCTGCCCGAAGACGGCTTATCCCAACTAAGATAATTATTTGCAACATAACCGGTCTGCCCGTTGTAGCTAACCTGTATCCACCCGTTATCTGTAGTGCCGGTTACCGTAACGCTCTCGCCCGGGCTTAAAGTCGTAATCACATCATAGCCGGAGCCTGCACCCGTCCTGACATTCACATTCCCGGTAGAATACATGGTTCCGCTTGTTGATGCAACCGTATAATTCGCCGTGCCGCTGCCGGATGTACTGCTGCTTCCTGATGAACTGCCACCAGACGTGCTGCCGCTTCCCGATGAGCTGCTGCTGGACGTGCCGTTGCTTCCCGATGTACTGCTGCCGGACGTGCCGCTGCTTCCCGATGTACTGCTGCCGGACGTGCCGCTGCTTCCCGATGTGCCGCTGGAAAGATAGTTGCTGGCAACATAGCCGGTCTGCCCATTATAGGTAATCTCCGTCCAGCCGTCCTCGCGTTCCTCAACAACCGTCACACTGTCGCCTTCCGCCAACGTGCCGAGCACTTCGCTGTCCATGCCTGCCGCGTCCCGGACGTTGACATTGCCGGATGCATAAGTTGAGCTGCCCTGTTCCGCCCCATCCTGGCTTCCCTGTTCGCTTTCTCCGCTCGTCCCGCTGGTCGTCACCGCTGTTGTCTTTGCACTGATTGTAAATGAATCTTTTGTTTTTGCAAATTGTTCTACCGAAACAGGCGCTTCTGTCGTTTTTTCTTCCAGCCCTGTCTCCGTCTCCTGTACCGCCGCCGTACTCTTATCGATCAGCGATAAACCGGTATCCGTCAGAAAAACACTTCCGCCGGCTGCCAGAATCGTTGCGCCCGCAACTCCCAGGATTGTAGATATTTTCCTCTTATTAGACATTTTTCCTCACCTCTTGATGTTGATAATAACACACCATTTTTAAAATGTCTATTATTTTACCCATTTATTCTTATAGAAATATACTCCCAATAAGGCAAAACCTGCCACTCCCGGCAATACCGGCGCCCAATTTTTCCGCTTTATGATTTCTTCCGTATTTGCGTCAAAAGCAGCCGCCAGCTCCTTTCCCCCTTTTTTCTTTTCGCTTTGTTCCCCCTGATCTTCTGCTTTTTTCTCCGACTCCTGCACCCGTACAGCCTCCGGTATCGCAGCGGCTTTCTTCTCATCACTGCCCAGATATACCCAAAGTGCCTCTGAAGCCCCCGCATTCCCTGCGCAGTCTTTGGCGCGCACCTCCAGCTTTTGCCACTCGTCCCCCTGCGTAAGTGTAAACTGCTGGTTTTCTTCACAGTTCTGTACCGCCAATCCACCGTTTACATAAATCTGTACCTGCTTTAAGGCAATATTATCCCTGCACTCTATCTCTGCCGTTCTGCTCTCTGCGGGATACGCCCCGTTTTCTATTCCCGTAATAATAATAGACGGCTCTGTCCGGTCAACTGCAAACTCGAGGCTTTGCCTCTGCAGCCGGTTATCCGCAGCATTCCCCGCGCGGTCCCGCGTCGTGATGACTACATAATAAAACCCCTCCCGGCGAAAATTGGCGGCTGAAATCACATACCGGTACACGCGCCATCCCATCCGGCTGCGGCTTGCCGTCACCTGGTAATCCTCCCCCTCCCTGAGAATGCGGATTTCTTCCCCGCAGCCCACATAAATCCGGGAGCGGGATACGGCATCTACATTAAACTCGCTGATAACCAGATCCACCGGCTCCTGAATATAGTATTTCTCCAGCTTACTCTGTACCTTACGGTCTACTTTAAATACAGAGCCATAGCGGTTTATGGAAAAAACAATCTTTTTTTCCGCCTCATTCCCTGCCATATCCTGCGCGCTTGCGCGCAGCACATACAAATCATCCCATTTTCTTTCTCTTGGGATATCCTCAATCCTTACGGTTTCCCCCTGTTCCTTTTTTTCTCTTACCTGCCCAAACGCCCTGGTTCCCGTACTGCTTCCCTCCAGGGTTACCTGCAGGCTTCCTTCTTTATAATTTGCGTCGCTGCATACCACCACGGGCGCCACCGTCCCGTTATTGGCGCTTCCCATCTCCGGTTCCAGAATCTGAATCCCGGGCGCCGTGCGGTCAATACAGATTTCCTCGCTTTCCAGATATGCAACGTTGCCCACATGGTCCTCCATTCTCGCATAGACGCGATAGCTGCCCTCCTGCGCGAGCGTCCACTCCCTTCTCTCCTCCCACGTTCCCGCCGTTTCCTGATAAAAGCGTGAAAAGTCCGACGGCTTCTCCCCGCCGCTCACATCCAGGTACAGCTTTACAGAGGCAAGCCCGCTCTGCCGGTCCGCCGCTTCCGCCAGACGGACGGTCACATTCCCGTTGCTGAAATAAACGCCGCTCCCGCCCTGTCGCTGATTGATCTCGAATCCCCCCGTCGGCGCAGCTTCATCCACGCGGAAGGAAAACTGCTGTGCCTGAGATTTCGCCAGAAGCTCCCCCTTATCTGATTTTCTCTGCAGCGAAAACCTGAATGTACCGGATTCTTCCAGCGGCGCTGTCACAACCGTTTCCGTAAATCCCCTGCCCTTTTCCGGTTCGATTGCCAGTACCGTCCCCTTTCTCACCCACAAAATTCCCGTTTCATCGCGGTACATGGCTCCCGGTGTCGGGGAGGTAAGCGTATAATCCAGAGTTCCCACCACCGCCGGCTGCCTCAGCACTACGCTGCCCGGTTCATAAAAGCCGGACGCCGCATCCAACACAAAACAGTAATTTTCGCCCGGATTCCCGGTAGGCTTTCCCTCCCGGTCAAGCTTTACGACAACCGCGCCTTCATATTCCTTTAGTTTTCCATTCTCATACATAGGGCTTTGCCTTTTCAGCACCTCCTCATCGATCGCCAGTTCGGGCTCACAAAATTCCGGGGGGATTTCCTCCCCCTCCACAAACCCCGTAATCTCCAGCGCCTTTTCATCCTCCTCCAAAAAGTCCAGTGACTCTATCGTATTCTCCGCATAATAATCCTTCTGCGCATCTCCTATCCTGATCGTAAGCGGGCGGGGCACTATCGTCACAGAAGGGTACGCCGCCTCTATACTCAGCTCATACTCCTCTGCCCCTTCGCCCGTCACGGAAAAAAACGGTGTCACCTCCCACTGCCCCACGCCTGCTTCCTCCGCTTCTCCCCACGCGTACAGTGCAATGCCCTGCGGTAACTCCTGCGCCTCCACCTTCAGGCAGACATAGGCGGTTCCGTCATATATCCTCGTTTCCTCCTCGTATGCCGCCCACATTCCGGTAATACGGATCTTTTTTTCTTCCTCCGGGGCGCTCTCCCCTTCCGTCTCCGATTCCGATTCTTCTCCCAGGGTGCTTTCTTCTTCTGTCTCCGGTTTCGTCTCTTCTCCTGAAGCGCTCTCCCCTTCTGTCTCCGATTCCGACTCTTCTCCCACAGTTCCTTCTTCCGTCCCAGGTTCCGCCTCTCCTTTCGCAGCGCTTTCCGCTTCTGTCTTTGGTTGCGCTTCTGTGTCCCCGTCTTCCGCCTGCATATCCCCGTCTGCCGCCTGCTCATCCCCTGTCCCTGCCGCCGTCTCTTCTCCTGCCAGCAGCGCCGCTCCTATCTCCTGTTGCTGCGCCGCCGGCAGTACGGCAGGCATCCCCTGAGATTCCCCTGCCAGCGACATCGCCGCAGCCTCCCGCTGTCTTCCTGCCTGCGATACGTCCGCCGCCCTGTCGTTAATACTGTTATGCATTGCCAGCCAAACCGTCACCAGAATCCATACTTCTATTATTTTCATCCTATTCCTCCCATTCCTTCTAATGTCTCCGTCAGCATCTCTATCATCGCTTCGATTTCCTCCTTCTGCCGTTTCACTGCCTGCCCCTCCTCCCCGATGGCATCCATTCTTTTCCTGATCGCTTCCAAAACGCCGCGCATCTTTGTTTCCGTTACGCCTTCTCCCATAAACTCCAACGTGTAATGCGCCATCTGCAGAAGAATCTCCTTCCAGATAAAAAGCACCGTCACCGTACTGTCCGCTTCGCTTTCCTGAATCTGAAAAAGCTCCATCAAATCCTCCCAGTACGCTCTGTAGGAGAACATCTTCTCCCCGCTCTTGCTGCTTTGCCAAAGCTTCGCGCGATAGCTGCCTATTTTTTCATAAATTCTGCTTCGCACCAGGTATTTCTCCTCTGCGAAGGCATTCCCCTGCATCTCCAATACCTTGCGAAACCAACTGCCCGCATACGTTTTACCCCCTTCTTCCTCGTAAAAATACCAGTACGCCATGCCCATTTCGTAGGATACCTGTACATACCCCTGTACATTCTCCCTCAGCGCTTCCTCATTGCACTTTCCCCCGGCATCCCCTTCTTTCAAAACGGTCCTTAGAGATATGTCCTCTTCTTCGGACAGCCTTGCATCCTCTAAAAAACTCTCCAGAAGCATAAGATACCCCGTTTCCTTCGCGGGATTTAGACAAATCGCTTCCACAAGCAGCTCCTCCCGTTCGCCCGGCATACTTTTCTCTGCCTGCGCCAACAGCTCCTCATACTGCCTGGCGGCATCCGCCTTTCTCTTTCCCATACCGAGCGTGCGCCCCGCCAAAGCCACAACACAAAATGCCAGCAGAAGCATTGCCATCCGCATCCATCCGCGGTTATGCAGCTTTTTCAGCGCCGCCCTGCACTCTTTTGCCGTCCGGTAGCGGTCGCTTTCCCTTTGCGCCGTACAGCCATCCACAATTTTTTTCAGCTCTCTGGATACCGGCTGTATCCTGCCCCCGCCCGAAGCCAGAAATTCCAGCGTCTTCCCCAGCCCGTAAAGATCGGTATCCACACCGACAGCAGTTTCGTCCCTGCGCTTCCACGGTGGAAAATATTCTTCTGTACCGCTTCTTGGCGTCCTGCTCGAAACCATCGCGGCAGAGCCAAGATCTACCAGCACTGCTTTTTCTCTTTGCAGCACAAGATTCGACGGTTTCAGATCGCCAAAGATGACAGGCGGGTTCTGCCCGTGCAGGTAGGTGAGCGTTTCGCAGATCTGGATTCCCCACGCCGTTATCTTTCTAAGTGACGGGACGCCCTTTGTCTCTATCTCCTGCTCCAGGGTGCTTCCCTCCACATAGTCCATCACCAGACAGAGCTTCTCCTCTTCTTCTATAATATCTGCGATCTCCGGCAGCCCCGGATGCGAAAGCCGTTTCCACAGCTCAATGCTTTCCTTCGAAAAACAGCCGCCGCTCTTTTCCAAAACCTTTACCGCATAAAACTTATAAACGCTTTCCTGTACCGCCAGATAGACGCTTCCCTCACCCCCTTTTCCGAGAGGGCGGATCATCCTGTATCTGCCTCCGATCCAATTTCCCGCTTCCAGAGACACTCCTCCCTTCCGCTGTTATTCTTTTCTCTATCGTTTCTAATCACTGGAACAATTGGCGAACGCCATTGAAATATAGAAGCTCCTTACCATTATAAATAGTAGGAATGAAATTATTATAATACACATTTTCTGTTTTGTCTATTAGTAATTATTCACAAAAATATAGACAACATCACTTTTTGATGATGTTGTCTATTGAAACCTACATGCGCTCCGGTGCGGAAAAGCCCAGCACATCGATGCACGCCTCCAGCACATCCCTTGTCAAGAGCAGAAGCCGAATCCATGCCGCCTTCTGCTGCGCATCCTCTTCTGTAAGGATTTTCGTCTCGTGATAAAATTTATTAAATGCATTTGCCAGATCATAGAGATAGGAGCATACCTTGTGCGGCGCAATCTCTTCGAATGCATTCTCCATCACACTGTTGAAGCGGGAAAGCTCCAGCATCAGCGCCTTTTCACTGTCATTTGCCGCCTCCTTGATCTGCCCGTCCCGGATATCGCCGCCCATGCCCTGATATTTATTCAGAATCGACTTGATGCGGACGATCGTATACAGGATGTACGGACCGGTATTTCCCTCAAAAGAAGTAAAACGGTCGATGTCAAACACATAATCCTTCGACGCCTGATTGGAGAGGTCCCCATATTTGATCGCCGATAACCCGACAATCTGTGCCGTTTCTCTCGCTTCCGCCGGATCGATCTCATGGTTGTCCACAATTTTGCGGTACATCTCTTCATTGATATCGCCGATCAGGTTTTCCAGGCGCATCACCCCGCCGTCACGTGTCTTAAACGGTTTGCCATCCTTGCCGTTCATCGTACCGAACCCTAAGAAGGTCAGCTTTGTCGTATCCTTCACAATCCCCGCCTTCTTTGCCGTACGGAAAACCTGGATAAAATGCATCTCCTGGCGCTTATCCGTCAGGTAAAGAATCTCATCCGGCTCATAAAGCTTCATACGCTCAACAATGGTCGCCAGGTCGGTCGTCGCATACAGAGACGCCCCGTCCGATTTTAGAATAATGCACGGGGGGATCTCCTTCGTATCCGTCTCCTTCTTTACATCCACCACCAGGGCTCCCTGGTCCTCATGGGCGAGTCCCTGGTCTTTTAACGACTGTACCATATCAGGAATATACGGCTGCGCATCTGATTCTCCCTTCCACAGATCGAAAGATACCTTCAGCCTTCCATAAATTTTTTTCAGGTCTGTAACGGACACCTTCATAATATGCTCCCACAAGGCACGGTAACCCGGTTTCCCCTGCTGGAGCTGGAAGGTCGCTTCCAGCGCCTCCTCCTTATATGCCGCATCCTCTTTTGATTTCTTGCTTGCCGCCGGATAAATCTCCTCCAAGTCACTGATCGTAAACGGAGCCTCCTCAGGGTATTCCCCTTCATATCCATCCTCAAAATACACAAGCTCCGGCTGGCGTTTGCGAAGCTCTGTAATAATCAGCCCCATCTGCAGTCCCCAGTCGCCCAGATGGACGTCGCCGATCACCTTATGCCCCATAAAACGCCCCATACGCTTTAAGCTCTCTCCGATAATCGCCGAACGCAGATGTCCCACGTGAAGCGGCTTTGCCACATTTGCCCCTCCATAATCAATCATAATCGTCCTGGGTTCTTTCGCTTTTTCCACCGACAGGTTTTCATCCGCCTGCATCGCCTGCATATATTCTGCAAGAAAGCTTTTTGAAAGTTTAAGGTTGATAAATCCCGGATTCACCGCATTTACTTCTTCAAAAACCGTACTCTCTTTTAAACCTGCCACTACATCATTGGCAATCATGATCGGCGCCTTTTTATATGCTTTTGCCGCCGCCATTGCGCCATTACACTGATATTCGCAGAGGTCGGGGCGGTTAGAAACCGTGACCTTTGCATAAGTAGCATCATAACCAGCTCCTTCAAATGCCGGAGCCAATTCTTCCGCAATTCTGTCTAATATTTTCTTCATAACACTGAAAACTCCTATCTCATTCTATCAAACTGCTAACACGATTATACTTGCAAAATCAGGGATTTTCAATAGATTTCTTGTGCAA
>CAZAQD010000014.1:0-2568 GCA_964487425.1 uncultured Marvinbryantia sp.
GGAAACAGCGCCGGATATATTATGTAGCTATTTTGCTGCACTTTTTTCTTTTCTAAACCTGCCGAGCAGACCTTTTTTCTTTTTCTTCTGCGGCTGTTCAAGCGGACCTCGAACGCCTTTTACATCCGTGATATAGATGCCGCTGATGGTAGCTTTTACTTCCTTTTTTACCGGAATCAGGTCAAAAACCTTTCCGTCGGCAACCATAGTCATGATCCTTGGACCAACCTTTGCCTTTACGATCGGCAGCTTTGAGCGCCGCATAAGCTTGGGAGTCTGGTCGATCACCATCTGGGGAAGCCCGGAATCTTTTATCTTCATCATCTTTTTATCAATAATCAGCATGGAAACGGTTTGCTTGGCTGCTTCCATCTGCTCCTTCTGTTCTGCCTGCTTTTTCTGCGCCTTTCTGCCAAAAAAGTACAGAACACCCAATATGATTACTAAGATCAGAATGATAATCAATAGAATGTTAAGAATTGACATGTTTTTCCTCCTTCGATTTTCGCTTCCATTATTCTAGCATTCTTTTTTTCAAAGTGCAATCATCTTTTACGCCTGTCTAAGACATAATAAGGATCAGAACAGTTTTAGTATGAAAAATCAGTGTAATTATTGTTTTTTTGTGCAATGTGTGATAAAGTAACTTTGTGTGCGAGGGACAAAGGAATTAAGGAGGGTATTTTAGTGGGGGATTATGCAGAAGATAAGGAGTCGCGAGCACAAAAGCGGCGAAGGCGCAGAAGAAGACGGAGGATCATTAGTACGATTGTACTGCTTCTGCTGATGGTTTTTTGGGGAGGACTCGGGTTCTGGCTGTTCAGGGACGGACAGGATTTGAATGTTTCGCTGTCGGAGCTCAACATATCGGAAAGTATTACCGGCATTGCGGATAAGATATGGAGAGGTTTGACGGGGGAGACGGAGACAGAGAGCGAGACAGAAACGGAAACAGAGACAGAAACGGAGCCGGCGCCACAGACGGAGAATCATGAGGAGGACATTGCAGAGGCGGATGTGCTGGCGGCAATGTACGATTATGACAGCGCAATTGCCCTGTTAAAGGCGGCAGATGATTATGAGATCAATACTGTACTTCAGGACAGGGTGGCAGCGTACCAGGCGGAAAAGGCTTCCTGTGTGGCAATCAACCCGGAAGAAGTAACGCATATTTTTTATCACTCGCTGGTGGTAGATCCATCCAGGGCATTTAATCCCGACGAGGAAGGATATGCAGGCTGGCAGCAGTGGATGACGACGGTGACGGAATTTGACAGGATTACGCAGTCCATGTATGAACGGGGATACGTGCTGGTAAGCATTCATGACCTGATTACGAAGACGACGGCAGAGGACGGAACGGTGACGATAGAGCCGAACCAGATTATGCTTCCCGGGGGGAAGAAAGCATATGTGCTCTCGTTGGACGACTTGTGTTATTATCACACGTATGACGATCATGGAGTGGCTTCCAAGATTGTATTGGATGAGGAAGGCAAGCCGACCTGTGAGTATATTCAGAGCGATGGGACAGTCGTTTACGGGGCATACGATGCGGTGCCCAGGCTGGATGCGTTTATCGAGGAACACCCAGACGCTTGTTACCGGGGAGCGAGAGGCATTATCGCCCTGACGGGATATAACGGCGTGTTGGGATACCGGACAGATGGAACGTATGATGAAGCGCATAATACGAATTCCGATGTTTATTATGTGGATGATTTGCAGTTGGAATGGCTGGCAGAGCATCCTGATTATAACTGGGAAGAGGAATGTGCACAGGCAAAAGAAGTGGCGGATGCTATGAAGGCGGAAGGCTGGGAGTTTGCAAGCCATACCTGGGGGCATAAAAAAGTAGGTGAAGCTACTTACGAAGAGATGGTGCGTGATACGGAGAGATGGCTGGAATATGTATCGCCGATCATAGGAGAGACGGATACGATTATCTTTGCACATGGGCAGGATATTTCCAATACGGAAGCCTATGATTCTTCCAACGAAAAGTACAAATATCTGAAGAGCAAAGGATTTGACATTTACTGCAATGTGGATTCCGGCGCGTATACAACGTTTGTCACGTCCGAATATCTGCATCAGGGAAGAAGGAATCTGGATGGATACCGTATCTATCAGGATGCGATCTCAGAGGAATCCATAACGGCAGATCTGTTTGTTGCCAGTGAGGTTTTGGATCCGGACAGGCCGCTGCCGGTACCGAGCCTGTCGGAATCATCGGATGGGGAATAAAAATGTATGTCAATGGCAGAAGCCTGGTGGGAACTGCCATTTACATAAATGCGGGATTCGTATATAATAAGAATGTTCCGCGAGGGTGTAGCAAATTGTGTGGAATCAAAAAAGAGAGGAAAGGTATTATGAAGAGAAAAACAGTAATTGCACTTCTGGCATGCGTTGCGTTAGCGGCGACAGGATGCGGAAGCAGTTCCAAAGAGACGGAAGCGCCGGAAACAACAGAAGAGGCAACGACAGAGGCTGTAACGGAAACGGAAACCGAGTCTGAGACAGAGGAAGTGACGACGGAAGCAGAGTCTGAGACAGAGGAAGCAA
>CAZAQD010000014.1:2668-43969 GCA_964487425.1 uncultured Marvinbryantia sp.
CAGAGGAAGCAACGGAAGCAGAAACCGAGACAGAAGAAGTGACGACGGAAGCAGAGTCTGAGACAGAAGAAGTGACGACGGAAGCAGAAACCGAGACAGAAGAAGCAACGGAAGCGGAATCCGAGACAGAAGAAGAGAGCGAGGCGGGGCTGGAAGACCTGCCGGAATTTGTGGCTTCTGATTATGTAACGCTTGGCGAGTATAAGGGGCTTACGGTAACCGTAACACCGGTTGTTGTCAGCGATGAAGAAGTTGAGGAAAGCATTGCAAGGTCAACCAGAAAAACCCTGGAAGAAGGCACCGTAGAGGATGGCGACATCGTTAACATTGATTATGTAGGAAAACTGGATGGGGAAGAGTTTGACGGCGGTTCTGCAACCGGTTACGATCTTGAGATTGGCTCCTACACCTTTATTGATGGATTTGAAGATGGGCTGATCGGAGTAGAAGTAGGGGAAACCGTTGATTTGGAATTGACATTCCCGGAGAGCTACCACAACGAGGATCTGGCAGGAAAGGATGTTGTATTTACGGTAACGGTAAATTCACTTCAGCGTGTGCAGGAGCTTACAGATGAAGTGGCAGCGGAAGTAGCGGACGGAATGACTGCAGAAGAGTATAAGGCGAGCGTACGCGAGGAGCTGGAAGAGTCTGCAGAAGAAGACATGAAGTATGAAGCGCAGTATGAGTTAGTGACACAGGTTGTAGAAAATGCGACAGTGAACGGCTATCCGGAGGAAGCGCTGAGCTATAATGTCGGACGCGTGAAGGATTACTATGAGACAATTGCCGAGATGAGCGGAACGACGCTGGGAGAGATGCTGGAGTACTATGGAATGACCGAAGAGGAGTTTATGGGCACAGTAGAGGAAACAGCAAGCGAAGGACTGTCACAGATGCTGGTATTGACCGCAGTGGCAGAGGCAGAGGATCTCACTGTAAGCGAAGAGGAATTTGAAGAGGGCGCTGCACGCTATGCAGAGCTTCAGGGATATGACAGCACGCAAGAGCTGGTAGAGGCATATGGTGAAAACTATATCCGCAACAGCCTGATGCAGGAAAAGGCGCTGGATTTTCTGTATGAAAATGCAGAAATCGTAGAGGAATCTGAGACGGAAGCGGCAGAGGAAGCTGCTGAGGAAGCGACCGAGGAGGAAACGGAAGCGGCATCTGAGGAAGAGACAGAGGAAGTTCTGGAGACCGAGGAGGAAACCGAAGAGGAATCTGAGACAGAGACCGAGAAAGAAACGGAAACCGAATCCGAAGCTGAGACAGAAGCGGAGTCATAGAAGTATACAGATACTGCAGGAATAAAAAGGAAAAGCCAGGGTAGCTGAAAAAGCTGCTCTGGTTTTTTGTGCCGCACAGGGGCGCCGCTTTCGCTATACAAATCTGTAAAAATGGGGTATACTACTAACATGCGTAAATTGGTGAAGTATTTAAAATTCTATAAAAAAGAGAGTATTATCGCGCCGCTGTTTAAGCTGCTGGAGGCAAGCTTTGAGCTGCTGATCCCGCTGGTGATGGCAGGGATCGTGGATGTCGGTATCCGGGAGAAGGATACGGCTTATATCATGGCAAGGGCAGCGCTGATGATCGGGCTGGGAGCCCTCGGGCTGGTATGTTCTCTGACCGCTCAGTATTTTGCCGCCAAAGCGGCGGTAGGGTTTGGGACAGAGCTGAGAAAGGATATGTTTGCCCATATTAACAGCCTGTCCTATACAGAGCTGGACGAGATCGGAACCTCGACGCTGGTAGCCAGAATCACCAATGATATCAATCAGGCACAGTCTGGGGTCAACCTTGTGCTGCGCCTGTTTCTGAGGTCGCCGTTTATTGTGGTCGGCGCGGTGATTATGGCGTTTACCATCAATGTACAGTTGGCGTGGATTTTTGTAGTACTGGTGCCGGCGCTTTCGCTGATTATTTACGGGGTGATGGCGGCGACGATCCCCATTTACAAGCGTGTGCAGAACAGGCTGGACCAGGTGCTTGCCGGAACCAGGGAGAGCCTGACGGGCGTTCGTGTGATCCGGGCATTTTCGCGCCAGAAAGCGGAACGGGCGGAATTTGAGTCGCAGAGTAACCTGCTTATGAAAACGCAGTTGCTGGTAGGGAAAATTTCCGCGCTGATGAATCCGGTGACTTATGTAGTGGTCAACGGCGCGGTCATCCTGATTTTATGGCAGGGCGGCAGTTTGGTGGATGACGGCATCATTACACAGGGGGAAGTGATTGCCCTGACAAATTATATGAGCCAGATCCTGCTGGCGCTGATTGCCCTGGCAAACCTGGTCGTCACGTTTACAAAGGCAAGCGCTTCGGCGATCCGCATTCAGGAAGTGTTTGACCGGAAATCCACGATGCAGGAAGGCGCTGCCAAAGCGCCGGAGCAAGAGGCGGCGGCACAGGAAACGGCGGTAGAGTTTCGCCATGTTTCTTTCAGCTATCACGGCAGCAGGGATGTGCTGGGTGATATTCATTTTTGTGCAAACAGAGGGGAAACCATTGGAATTATCGGCGGAACCGGTTCCGGCAAAAGTACGCTGGCGAACCTGATCCCGCGGTTTTATGATACAAGAGAGGGAAGCGTACTGGTTAACGGGACAGATGTGCGCGAGTATTCCTATGAGGCTCTTCGGAAGCGGATCGGGATTGTGCCGCAAAATGACGTGCTTTTTGCGGGGACGATCCGGGATAATATAAAATGGGGAAAACCGGACGCTACGGATGAGGAGATTTACCATGCCCTGGAGGTCGCACAGGCAAGAGAGTTTGTAGACGGGAAACCGCAGGGGCTGGATACGAGAGTATCGCAGGGCGGCAAGAATTTTTCGGGCGGACAGAGGCAGAGGCTTACCATTGCGCGCGCACTGGTCAAGCGCCCGGATATTCTGATCCTGGATGACAGCGCTTCTGCGTTGGATTTTGCTACAGATGCGCGCCTGCGCCGGGCGATTGCCGCTGAAACAGGCGATATGACCGTATTTTTGATATCGCAGAGGGCGGCGGCGATGAAAAATGCGGATAGGATTCTGGTGCTGGACGACGGCATGGCGGTAGGCTATGCAAGCCACGGGGAATTATTAGACAACTGTGAGATTTACAAGGAAATCTGTCTATCACAGTTGGAAGAGAAGGAGCTGAGAAAATCATGAAAAGGGATACGGCGAGACGGATATTAGCCCTGATTGGACCATACAAAAGATATCTGTTATGTTCTCTGGCGTTTGCGCTTGCCAGTGTGGGACTGACGCTTTATGTGCCGGTGCTGGTCGGCGACGGCATTGATCTGATCGTGGGCAAAGGGCAGGTGGATTTTGCGGGGCTGGCGCCGATTATGGTGCGGCTGGGCGTGCTGGTCGTTTTGACAGCCCTCGCCCAGTGGCTGATGAACCTTTGCAATAACCGAATCACCTATTGCGTGGTGAGGGACATCCGGGTCAAAGTATTTGCACATCTGGAAGTGCTCCCCCTGAAATACATTGACGGGCATTCCTATGGGGAAATCATCAGCCGGGTAATCAATGATGTGGACCAGTTTTCGGATGGGCTTTTGATGGGATTTTCCCAGTTATTTACCGGCGTGGTTACGATACTGGGAACCCTGATTTTTATGCTGAGTATCGATGCGCGGATCACGCTGGTGGTAGTGTGCATTACGCCGCTTTCTCTTTTTGCTGCGGCATTTATCGCCAGGCATACGTATTCCATGTTCCGCCTTCAGTCGCAGACGCGGGGGGATATGACTTCACTGGTAGAAGAGATGGTGGGAAATCAGAAAGTTGTGCAGGCATTTTCCCATGAACGGCAGGCGATGGAGCAGTTTGACCGCATTAACAGGGATTTACAAAAATGCAGCCTGCGGGCGATTTTCTTCTCCTCCATCACGAACCCTTCGACAAGGTTTGTCAATGGGCTGGTGTACACGGGCGTGGGGATTTTCGGCGCTTTTTCTGCGATACGCGGAAGTATCAGCGTGGGGCAGTTATCCTGTTTTTTGACTTACGCGAATCAGTATACGAAGCCGTTTAATGAGATCTCAGGCGTAGTGACAGAGCTGCAGAATGCTTTTGCATGCGCCGGGAGAGTTTTTGAACTGCTGGATGAACCGCCGCAGGAGCCGGATCGTGAGGATGCGGTGGTACTGACGCCGGAAATGGTTACCGGGGAAGTGGAACTGGAGAAAGTGAATTTTTCCTATACGCCGGATGTTTCTTTGATAGAGGATCTGAATTTAAAGGTAAGGCAGGGAGAGCGTGTGGCGATCGTAGGACCGACCGGCTGCGGCAAGACGACGATTATCAATTTGTTGATGCGCTTTTATGATGTAAACAGCGGCGAGATCAGGGTTAGCGGCTATCCGGTAAAGGGAATTACCAGAGACAGCCTGCGGGGGAATTATGGCATGGTTTTGCAGGAAACCTGGCTGAAATCCGGGACGATTGCAGAAAATATTGCCTACGGCATGCCGGACGCCTCCAGAGAGCAGATCGAGCGGGCGGCAAAAGCTGCGCATGCCCACAGCTTCATTATGCGGATGAAAGACGATTATGATACGGTAATCAGTGAAGCGGGTGGAAATCTGTCCCAGGGGCAGAAGCAGCTTCTGTGCATTTCGCGGATTATGCTTTCGCTGCCGCCGATGCTGATTCTGGATGAAGCGACGTCCTCCATTGATACCCGCACGGAAATCAGGATACAGCAGGCATTCGAGCGGATGATGCAGGGCAGGACCAGTTTCATTGTTGCCCACCGTCTATCGACAATCCGCAACGCCGATGTGATTTTAGTGATGAAGGATGGACACATTATTGAACAGGGCAGCCATGATGAGCTGCTTGCGAAAAAGGGATTTTATGCGAACCTGTATAACAGCCAGTTTGAGCAGAGTGCATAGAGAAAAAGCAAGGAGGAAAAGGAAATGATTGAAAAACTGATCCGTAAAATCCAAAAGACGCATGCGCCTATCGTAGTAGGACTGGATCCGATGCTGGATTATATTCCGGAGCATGTAAAGGAAAAAGCCTACGGCGGATACGGGGAAACGCTTGCGGGAGCGGCAGAGGCGATCTGGCAGTATAATAAAGAAATTATTGACTGCACATACGACCTGATTCCGGCGGTGAAACCGCAGATTGCCATGTATGAACAGTTTGGCGTGGAAGGCATGCAGGCGTTTAAAAAGACGGTGGATTACTGTAAGTCAAAGGACCTGATCGTGATCGGCGATGTAAAACGCGGCGACATCGGTTCCACCTCCGCTGCGTATGCCGCAGGCCATTTGGGAAAGGTGCAGGTGGGCAGCAAAGCTTATGCGGCGTTCGATGAAGATTTTGCGACTGTCAATCCATATCTGGGTTCAGATGGCATCCAACCGTTTTTAAAGGTATGCAAAGAGGAAAAGAAGGGGCTGTTTATTCTGGTAAAGACCTCCAATCCGTCGAGCGGGGAGTTTCAGGACCGGTTGATCGACGGCAAACCGCTCTATGAGCTGGTCGGCGAGAAAGTGGCACAGTGGGGGGAAACGTGTATGGGCGATACCTACAGTTACGTCGGCGCCGTAGTGGGAGCGACTTATCCCGAGATGGGGAAGGCGCTGCGCAAGGTCATGCCGAAATCTTTTATCCTGGTTCCGGGTTACGGCGCGCAGGGCGGAAAAGGAGCGGATCTGGTGCATTTCTTTAATGAAGACGGGCTGGGCGCTATTGTGAATTCCTCCCGGGGCATTATCGCGGCATATAAGCAGGAACAGTATGCAAAGTTCGGCGCCGGACGTTTCGGAGAGGCGAGCCGCGAGGCGGTGAAAGCGATGGCGGAGGATATCGACCAGGCGCTGCAGAGCCGTATAAGTTAGTTGTTAAAAAAATGTGTACAAATGCTTGTTTTGACCCTAAATGTGTGATATAATCGGGAAAACATTGGAAAATGTGAAGCAAATATCAGAGGAAAGAGAGAGGATGGTTATGAAGAAACAGGTTATGAAGTATGCAGCTACCCTGCTGTTGTTGTTTGCGTTCATTCTTGCTGCACCGGCGAAAGGGCAGAGCGTTGAAGCAGCAGCGCCGAAGGATGTTGCCAAAAGCAGGACGATAAACGTGCTTTACAGTGTACAGGAAGGCGAGAGTTACTATACCTTTTTTGAATATTTGACAATGGAGTCAGGCTGGAAAATTACAAAGGTAAGCTGCAAGAACAAGAAAATTGCCACAGCAACCAAGCTCAATGATGAAGAGCATGGTCCGGCAATTTTTCTGAAAATCAAAAAAGCCGGTTCCACTACCGTAAAGTTTACGCTGAAGAAGGGTTCCAGGAGCTACAGCTATACATGGTCGCTGAAAGTAAGCAAATATACGAATCCGTTTAAAACGTTCAAGATCGGTTCGAAGAGCTATGTATCGAAGTTTAACAATACCTGTACTTCGATTTTGCAGACAAAGGTTTCCGGTAAATTTACCTATACGCTGAAGAGCGGTTGGAAGGTTCAGAAGATCAGAAAGTATACTGAGCCGGACAAGAACGTGGCAGTGAAGAAGAATCAGAAGATTACCCTGAATAAAGGGGAAGGCTTGATTTTGTGGATGAAGAACACAAAAACAGGAACAGTCTCGATCTTTGAGCTGGGTGTTTATTAAGCGGCAGACGATAGGATAACGGGGTGCCCCAAAAGTCCTGAAAAGGACCGGGATGCCCTTTTTCTTTGGATTTCAGGCTTACGGGGAAGGACAGGTGGGAAACCTTGAAAAAAATATTGTGTTTAGATGCCAAGTCCAGTATAATGGAAAGGAAATAACGTCTGAATGAAGGAGAGTTTATCAAAATGGAAGCGTACAAGCAGGAATTTATCGAATTCATGGTGGACAGCGATGTGCTGAAATTTGGCGAGTTTACGCTCAAAAGCGGCAGGAAATCTCCGTTTTTTATGAATGCGGGAGCTTATGTGACCGGCGCGCAGCTTCGAAAACTTGGTGAATATTATGCGAAAGCGATTCATGATCGCTATGGGACAGATTTTGACGTGCTGTTCGGCCCGGCTTACAAGGGGATCCCACTGGCAGTTGCCACTACGATCGCTTTTAGCGAATTGTATGGCAGGGAAATTCGCTATTGCTGTAATCGAAAAGAAGTAAAAGATCATGGGGATACGGGAATCCTGCTTGGAAGTAAGCTAAAAGACGGGGATAAGGTGGTCATAATTGAGGATGTGACGACGTCCGGAAAATCGATCGAAGAGACGTTTCCGATCGTGAAGGCACAGGCAGATGTAGAGATTCTCGGGCTTATGGTGTCCTTAAACCGCATGGAAGTGGGGAAAGGCGGCAAAAAGAGCGCCCTCGATGAAATCAGAGAAAGATATGGTTTTGAGGCGAATGCGATCGTCACGATGGCAGAGGTGGCAGAGCATCTTTACAATAAGGAATACAAAGGAAGAGTTGTCATTGATGATACGATAAAAGCAGCGATTGACGCATATTATGAACAGTACGGGGCAGAGCAGAGAATAAGGCTGCCGGGTCGGGAAGGAGTACGGGCATGAACGAAAAGGTATATCGTACGATGAGTATTACAGGAGCGGCAGATCTTGCGGCGGGAATTATCACGATCGTGGTGGGCGTTACGGTTGGCGTAATTGCGATTATAAACGGTTCAAGATTGCTGAGCGAACGAAAGAATATTCTGCTATAGTCGGGAGATTTTCAGTGAATAGAAGGACGAAGAAAAGGATACAGTTTGCGAGCGTAGGGTTATTTTTGCTGTATCTGCTTTTTCTTGCCTATTTTCTGTTTTTTGCGGAAAATTTTGGCAGAGTATATACAGAGCGGGAATACGCTTACAATTTGCAGTTATTCAAAGAAATAAAGAGGTTTTGGATTTACCGGAAGGAGCTGGGGATGGCGGCTGTATTGACCAACATCGTGGGCAATGTGGTGTGTTTCCTGCCGTTTGGCGCGATCCTCCCGGTGTTGTGGGCAAGGGCGAGGAGCTTCTGGGTGATTACCCTTTTAAGCTTTACATTCAGCCTGCTGGTGGAGTGTGCGCAGCTTGTTTCCAAAGTCGGCAGTTTTGATGTGGATGACATTTTTCTGAATATGATGGGGGGAATCCTGGGGTATCTGCTATTCAGGAGTTGCAATCAAATGAGGAGAAAACATTATGGCTAAGAAGATGATGTATTCCTTTGCGGAAAAGAAAAATCCGGTGAATGGAATTATTTCAACGATAATGGGGACAGTATCCCTTGTACTGCTGCTCGCCATGATCTATACGTCTTACTATATGCGGGGCGACGCGGGGATCTATGCGGGGGCGTTTGGGCTCTCGGGGATGCTTTTCGGGCTGGTAGGATTTATCATGGGAGTATGCAGTTTTTCGGAAAAAGATATCAAGTACAAATATCCGAAGCTGGGTTCTGTGATGAGCGGAATCGCTTTTGTAATCTGGCTGGGATTGTTTCTGATTGGGTTTTAGCGCGGCAATATTGGAAGGGAGAGCAGCATGCAGCATATGGAAGAATGGATGAGGGAGCGGATGGCGCTGAGCTTTTCGAGGATTGCGCAGATGGAGCAGGAGCTCGACGTTCCGGCGCAGTTCGCGGATTATTTTAAAAAGACAGCCTCTTTTATCCGCATGGGAAAAGAGCTTGCGGACAGGATCTGCACAGGGGAAACAAAAGAATATTCGCTTGAAGCATGGCAGCAGGTAAACCGAAAGCTGTATGAGGATATTATACCCGAAAATTATCACTGCAGTTACGGCAACCCGGCTTATGCGGTGGAAAAGCTAGGAGAGGTTCACGGAAGGATTCTCTCCTTTCTCTATGCGGAGATCCGGGGGATCATTGTCTATGCCTTTGAGCAGCGATGGGAGGATATCCTGATCCTGGCGGAGCTGCTGATTGAGGTATATAATTGCTTTGAGGAAGCAGAGCTTCCGACATACCGGCAGGTCCAGCAGATTCTTTACTGGTATGTCAGCGATTACAGCGATAAGTTTGCCGCCTACCGCATCCGGGAGGCAGTCGATCCTTCGCTTGATTTTGCCGTGCAGCTGATTATGGAGGAGGACCTTACCGATCTGCGCTACCTTTATAAATACGGCGAGTATGTCTCACCAGGTATCCTGCAGACGGCGGAGTATTTAAACGGCATGGAAGAAGAGGAGATTGAAAAAATCGCTTCCGTCTATACGGAAGGCTACCGCATCGGTTTTATATTGGGCAATAAGGACCTCTCAAAAAAGAAGACAGTCAATATCCGTTATGTCCTGGGCTTTGAACGGATCATACGCAAAGCAATTGAAAATTTTACCAAAATGGGATTAAAGCCGGTGATCTACCGGGCGGCGTCCCACAGCATTAATAAACGCCAGCATATGAGGATCGGTTATTACGGCGCGATTGCGAATAAGCAGTTTGATTACGACCACAAAGGGGACGAGGCGGTTTATCTCGATAAAGCGTTTGTAGAAAGAAAGCTTGGCGTTATCCGCGCCGCTTATGAGAAATATAAGGAATTAGCCTATGTGCATGCGGGTCCGGCATGCGTGGAGGTCTTCGGAGAAACGCCGTTTATACCTGAGAATAAAGAGGCGGCGTACCGCCTTTCCGAAAAGCAGCAGAAGCTGGCGGTCCAGCTTGCAAATGAGACGGCGCAGATCACGAACCGCTATATCCGGGGAGAGGAGCGGAGCTTTACAATTATTGCTTTTCCAGTACCGGAAATTGGACCAAAGTTCCCGGAAATTTTCGAGGAGACAGTGCGGATCAACACGCTGGACTATCAGCTATATGCGCAGATCCAGCAGAGGATCATCGAGGTCCTGGACCAGGGAAGCAGCGTGCATATTGCCGGATGTAATGGAAACAGGACGGATTTGACGGTACAGCTAAAGGAGCTTGGCGATCCTGAGAAAGAAACGCTGTTTGAAAATTGCGTGGCGGATGTGAATATTCCCGTGGGAGAGGTCTTCACTTCGCCGAAGCTGGCGGGAACCAGCGGGATACTCCATGTCACGGAAGTATATCTGAATGAACTGCGCTACCTGGATCTGTCACTTACGTTTGAAGACGGGATGGTTACGGATTATCACTGCCGCAATTTTGAATCGGAGGAAGCCAACAAAAACTATATCCGCGAGAATATTCTTTACCACCATGATACGCTGCCGATGGGCGAGTTTGCGATCGGCACGAACACGACGGCGTATATGGCGGCTGAAAAATACGGGATTGGGGATAAACTGCCGATCCTGATTGCGGAGAAGATGGGACCGCATTTTGCAGTGGGGGATACCTGCTACAGTTGGGCGGAAGATACGGCCGTGTATAATCCCAACGGGAAGGAGATCATTGCAAGGGATAATGAAATTTCGATCCTGCGCAGGGAAGATATCGGGCGGGCGTATTTTGGCTGCCATACGGATATCACCATCCCCTACCATGAGCTGGGGCTTCTGGAAGTGGTTACCAAAGAGAACCGGCGTATTGCCATCATTAAAGGCGGAAGATTTGTACTGCCGGGGACCGAGGAGCTGAACCGTCCGTTTGACAAACCGTAACCGCGCAAAGGGCGCGGCAACGAACTGGTTGACAAGCGGAAAAAGAATGGGTACAATACTATTTTAGGAAAGTGTTTTGAAAAAAGCCAAAGAGGAGAAAAGAAAATGACAAAGGTTGGAATTGTAATGGGCAGCGATTCGGATATGCCGGTTATGGCAAAAGCTGCAGATATTCTGGAAAAACTGGGTGTGGAGTATGAGATGACGATTATCTCTGCACACCGTGAGCCTGACGTGTTTTTTGAGTATGCAAAGTCCGCGGAGTCTAAGGGCTGGAAGGTGATTATTGCGGGAGCCGGGATGGCGGCTCATTTGCCGGGGATGTGCGCGGCAATTTTTCCGATGCCGGTGATTGGGATTCCGATGCATACGGCTTCTCTGGGCGGAAGAGATTCGCTGTATTCTATTGTACAGATGCCGTCCGGTATCCCGGTCGCGACTGTGGCAATCAACGGCGGCGCGAATGCGGGGCTTTTGGCGGCTAAGATCCTGGCAACTTCCGATCCTGAGCTTCTTGAGAGGTTAAAAGCCTATTCTGCCGAGCTGAAATCTCAGGTGGAGAAAAAGGCGGCAAAGCTTGACGAGGTAGGATATAAGGAATATATGAACCATCAATAACACAGCAGGAGGAAGGCTATGGATTACAAGAATGCAGGTGTGGACATTGAAGCCGGATATCAGTCCGTAGAGCTGATGAAGAAGCACATTAAGAAAACCATGAGACCGGAGGTGCTGACCAATATCGGCGGATTTTCCGGGGCGTTTTCGATGGAGGCATTTAAGAATATGGAGAAACCGACGCTGGTTTCGGGAACCGACGGCGTGGGGACGAAGCTGAAGCTGGCATTTCTTATGGACAGGCATGATACGGTAGGGATTGACTGTGTGGCGATGTGTGTGAACGATATCGCATGTGCCGGCGGGGAACCTTTGTTTTTCCTGGATTACATTGCCTGCGGAAAAAATTATCCTGAGAAAATTGCGTCGATCGTAAGCGGCGTGGCAGAAGGCTGCACACAGGCGGGAGCGGCGCTGATCGGAGGCGAGACGGCGGAGATGCCGGGGTTTTATCCTGAGGATGAATATGACCTGGCTGGTTTTGCCGTAGGTGTGGTAGATGAGAAGGACCTGATTACCGGGAAGGATATCAAGGCGGGAGATACCCTGATTGGCATTGCGTCTTCCGGCGTACATAGCAATGGTTTTTCTCTGGTCCGCAAAGTATTTAAGATGGATAAAGAAACGCTTGGGACTTATCACGAGGAATTGGGCAGGACGCTTGGAGAGGCGCTGCTGGCTCCGACAAAGATCTATGTAAAAGCGCTCAAGAGCGTGAAGGAGTCCGGGGTGCGCATCAAAGGCTGCAGCCATATCACCGGCGGCGGTTTCTATGAGAATATTCCGAGAATGCTCCCGGATGGAATAAAAGCAGTCGTAAAGAAGGACAGCTATGAGGTCCCGGCAATCTTTAAGATGCTGGCAAGAGAAGGCGGGATCGAAGAGAAGATGATGTATAATACCTATAATATGGGGATTGGCATGGTACTTGCGGTAGATCCGGCGGATGCCGGGAAGACGGCCGCCGCCCTCGAGGCTGCAGGCGAGACGGCATATGTACTTGGTGAGGCAGCAGAGGGTGAAAAGGGTGTAGAGTTATGTTAAGGCTGGCAGTTCTGGTATCTGGTGGCGGGACAAACCTGCAGGCAATCATAGATGGGATAGAAAACCGTACGATTACGAATGCGCAGATCGCCGTAGTAATCAGCAACAACAAAAATGCGTATGCGCTGGAGCGGGCAAAAAAGGCGGGAATTCCGGGAATCTGCATTTCCCCCGGAGAATATGAAGACAGGGAAGCCTTCAACCATGCGCTGCTTGCCGGGGTACAGTCCTATGAGCCGGACCTGGTGGTCCTTGCGGGATGCCTGGTGGTGATTCCCAGGATTATGGTGCAGGCGTATCCGAATAAGATTATCAATATCCACCCGGCATTGATCCCCTCATTTTGCGGGACAGGTTATTATGGGCTTAAAGTCCATGAGGCTGTGCTGGAGCGCGGGGTAAAGGTCACCGGGGCAACGGTGCATTTTGTGGACGAGGGGACGGATACCGGACCGATCATTCTGCAGAAGGCAGTGGAAGTGCAGCAGGGGGATACCCCTAAGGCGCTGCAGCAGCGTGTAATGGAAAAGGCGGAATGGAAGATCATGCCGGCGGCAATCAATCTGATTGCGAATGGAAAAGTCCGGGTAGAGAACGGCAGGGTGATCCTTGAGGAGAAGTAGGTATACGAAGGTGTACCGGGATTTGACAGGAGGTTGAAGATGAAGGTTCTGATCGTAGGCAGCGGCGGAAGAGAACACGCAATCGCATGGAAAGTGGCGCAGAGCGCGAAGGTGGATGAAATATACTGTGCGCCGGGCAATGCCGGCATCGAAGAGTACGCAAAGTGCGTGGACATCGGCGCGATGGAGTTTGACAGGCTGGTTGCATTTGCAAAAGAAAAGAAGATTGACCTGACGGTGATTGGCATGGACGACCCGCTGGTAGGAGGCGTGGCAGATGCCTTTGAGGCGGAGGGGCTGCGCGTGTTCGGCCCGAGAAAAAATGCCGCGATTCTGGAAGGATCTAAGGCGTTTTCAAAGGATCTGATGAAAAAATACGGAATTCCTACTGCGGCATATGAGAATTTCGATGACCCGCAGGCGGCGCTGGAATATTTAAAGACGGCAAAATTTCCGATTGTCTTAAAGGCGGACGGGCTGGCGCTTGGAAAAGGCGTGCTGATCTGCAATACGCTGGAAGAGGCGCAGGATGGCGTGAAGGCGATTATGCTCGATAAGCAGTTTGGCGCTTCCGGGAACCGGATGGTCATCGAGGAGTTTATGACCGGACGCGAGGTTTCGGTACTGTCTTTTGTGGACGGGAAAACAATAAAAACCATGACATCGGCACAGGACCATAAGCGCGCGGGGGATGGAGACACCGGCTTGAATACCGGAGGGATGGGAACCTTCTCCCCAAGTCCTTTTTATACAGAGGAAGTCGATGCATTCTGTAAGAAATATATTTATCAGCCGACGGTAGACGCAATGGCAGCGGAGGGAAGGGAATTTAAGGGCATTATTTTCTTCGGGCTGATGCTCACGGAGGATGGACCGAAGGTGCTGGAGTATAATGCGAGGTTCGGCGACCCGGAGGCGCAGGTTGTCTTACCGAGGATGAAGACGGATATCGTGGAGGTGTTTGAAGCGTGCATTGACGGTACGCTGGATCAGATCGACATGCAGTTTGAAGACAATGCTGCGGTATGTGTAGTTCTTGCATCGGAAGGGTATCCGGTAAAATATGAAAAAGGATATGTCATCACAGGTTTTGAAAACTTCAGGGATAAAGACGGATATTATGTATTCCATGCAGGTACAAAAAAGACGGACAAGGGGATTGTTACGAACGGCGGACGTGTGCTTGGCGTAACGGCAAAGGGAGAAGATCTGAAGGCGGCAAGGGCCAATGCCTATGAAGCGATTAACTGGATTGACTTTGCACATAAATACTACCGTCATGATATTGGAAAAGCCATTGATGAAGTTTAATAATAATAAAAGAGAGGTACTAAGATGAAACGGATAAGTGGAACATGGAAGCGAATAGTTTTGTTGGTCATGGCGGCGCTGTGGATGGTTTGTATGACTGCGGCGGCAGATGAGGCGTCCGGCGATAATTCCCTGTACAGCCTGGGGTTGGAGAATGGCGAGTGTTCACCGGAATTCTATTATTCTACGCTGGAATACAATGTTACGGTTCCGGCAGGAACGACGGAACTGCTGCTGGATCCGATCACATCGGATTCCAATGCGAGCATTATTGATATCAGCGGAACACAGTTGGATGACAATGGAAACGGTACGGTATACATAACGGTGGAAGCGCCGAACGGAGCGCGCGTATCCTATGTGTTGAACGTGACTTCAGACGGCGAAACGGCGGCAGCATCTGCGGAAACGGAGACGGAAGACGCGCAGGCGCTGCAGGAAGAGGAAGAGCGCAAGCAGGCGGAAAGCGAAGAAGCGGCAAGGCTGGCGGCACAGCAGAAGGAAAATGAAGAAAAGGTAAATACTCTGACAACGGAGAACGAGCAGTTGACACAGCGTCTGGATGTATTGCTGAAAGTATTATACGGGCTGGTTGCCTTTGCGGTAATCCTGTTATTCTTCATCATTAATCAGAGCCTTCGCAATAAGGATCTGAAGGATGAACTGAAGGAGGCAAGAAGTGAAGCCGACATGAACAATGAGTTCACCCGCAAGGAGCGCAATATGCCGAGTGATTTCTATTATACACCGGCGCAGCAGGGAAGAAATCAGAATATGATGGAACCGGCAGGTGTGCAGAGGGCAGATGCTACCAGCAGCACGCAGGCGGTGTTTGGCAACGCTTCCCAGAGGCTGCAGGCACAGCCGATGCCGGGGCAGGTATATGCACCTCCGGTACAGGATGCGCAGGCAATGATCAAAAAAGAGCAGAAAAAAGCGGTGAAAGCAACGAAAAAGGCGGAGACGAAGGGACAGCAGCCGGAGCAGGCAGCAGGGCAGCAGCCGGTACAGATGGCAGGACAGCAGCCGGTGCAGGCAGCAGGACAGCAGCAGCCGGTGCAGGCAGCAGGGCAGCAGTCGGCAAAGAAGCCGGGACAGAAGCCGGTTAAGAGAGCCGCAAAGCAGCCGGTAAAGAAACCGGTGCAGAAAGCAGAAAAGGCAAAACCGCAGCAGATGCCGGATGTTCCGGTACAGGCAACGATGGAAGAACCGGATGTAAAAGTAGATATGATTGATTTATAAGAAAAGAATACGCTTCGTCCCCTTTGCATAAGAGAGCAGAGGGGACGAAGCGCTTTTTTACCTGCGGGTTTTTCATGTGAACTCCGGGGCAGGCAGTTATTTTTCGCGGATTGATTTTACCAAAGCAACCGCCTCGGCGGTCATTTCTCTGATTTTTTCAAATTCGCCTGCTTTGATCAGATCTCCTTTTACCATCCAGCTTCCACCACATGCATAAATCTTATCGCAGCTTAAATACTCTTCCAGGTTTTTGGCGTTAATTCCGCCGGTCGGCATAACTTTAACGGTAGTGTAAGCCGCGCACATCGCTTTAATCATTGCCAGCCCGCCAGCCTGTTCAGCGGGGAAGAATTTGATTCTGGTGAGTCCGCGTTTTACAGCCTGGGCAACCTCGGACGGTGTCACACAGCCCGGAATAACCGGGATTTTTTTGCTGATACAGTAATCGACGATCTCGGGATCGAATCCAGGGCTGACGATAAAGGAAGCGCCTGCATTTACAGCACGGTCAACCTGTTCCGTTGTAAGGACTGTACCGGCGCCGATCAGCATATCTGGATAAGCCTGGCTCATCTGGCGGATGGATTCTTCTGCCGCCTCTGTGCGGAATGTCACCTCTGCACATGGAAGCCCTCCCTCAACTAATGCTTTTGCCAGCGGCAGAGCATCTTTTACGTCGTTTAAAACGACAACCGGAATCACACCGGTTTCCTGAATTTTTGCTGCTATCTCACTCATAGCTACCCCTTTCCATGATTCCCTCTTTGAGCGGGAAATCGTTTGTTTTCTCAATTCTAATATAGCAAATGAAAAATCGTATGTCAAGGAAGTTGCCGCCTGAGGGGATGGCATATGTAAAAGCCGGCGGTAAATCCATCTGCCGATTGGTTAAAAAGAGAAGCGAAAGAAAACACAAATTACCACTTGTATAAAACGCAAGCTGTGCTATAATCTGTATAACAATAGTTTCCAAAAGAATGGAAGTGAACAGAAGATGGTAATTAAAATAGATTTTCAAAGTGAAGAGGCGCTGTACGTACAGCTCATGAATCAGATCATTCTGGGTATTGCGACGTCCATGATTCAGGAGGGGGATACGCTTCCGTCCGTAAGGCAGATGGCGGATGATATCGGCATTAATATGCATACGGTCAATAAGGCGTACTCGGTCTTGAAGCAGGAGGGTTTTCTGCGCCTTGACAGGCGGCGGGGGGCGATCATTGCCCTGGATGCCGATAAGATACGGGCGATGGAGGAGATGAAGAGTTCGCTGCGGGTGCTTTTGGCGAGAGGGTGCTGCAGGAATATTTCCGGCGACGAAGTGCATGAGATGGTCGATGAGATTTTAAATGAAATGAAGAATGGAAAGGTGTAAATAACATGCAGTATACAGAACAGGTGAATCGCTCATTAAGATACGCGAAAAATGTGGCAAAACAATGTGGGCAGAGTTATATCGGCTCTGAGCATCTGCTGTTGGGATTAATGAAGGAGGAGAGCGGCATGGCGGCAGCGATCCTCCATGAGTGCCAGGTGGATGAAGAGAAGCTGATGCGCCTTGTGAAGGAACTGATTGTTCCCGAGGGGGAACTGTTAAGCCCGGAAACGCCTGCGTATTCCCCGAGGGCGAAGGCGATTCTTGAGCAGGGAGAGCGGGAAGCGGAATTTTTCGGACAGAAAAAAGTAGGCACAGAGCATTTGCTTCTGGCGATTCTCAAAGATGTGGATTCTGTGGCAACCAGGCTGCTGCATACGATGGGGATCCCCGTGCAGAAGGTTTTTATGGCTGTGATCGACAGCCTTGGGCTGGAAGAGAAGCATTATAAGGATTATATGAAGATGGGAAAGGGAAGCCAGAATACAGGCGATACGATGCTGGAGCAGTATAGCCGCAATCTGACGGAACAGGCGCGCAAAGGAAAGCTGGATCCGGTTGTCGGCAGGGAACAGGAGATCGGGCGTATTATTCAGATATTGAGCAGGCGCACAAAGAACAATCCCTGCCTGATCGGCGAGCCGGGCGTGGGAAAGACGGCAATCGTGGAAGGGCTGGCTCAGCGCATCATAGCGGGAGCCGTCCCGGATACAATCCGCGAAAAACAGGTGTATACCCTGGATATGGCGGGTATGGTTGCGGGCTCCAAATACCGTGGAGAGTTCGAGGAACGGATCAAAAAGGTGATCCAGGAGGTGTCGGAGCGCCAGGATGTACTGCTGTTTATTGATGAGTTGCATACGATCATTGGCGCGGGCGGAGCCGAGGGAGCGATGGACGCTTCGAATATCCTCAAGCCGGCGCTTTCCAGAGGAGAGATGCAGCTAATCGGTGCGACAACAATCGGCGAGTACCGCAAGTACATTGAGAAGGATCCGGCGCTGGAGCGCAGATTCCAGTCGGTTGTAGTGGAAGAGCCGAAGGAAGAGGAAGCAATTGAGATTTTAAAAGGGCTTCGGAAGAATTATGAGGACCATCATAAGGTGGTGATTACCGACGAAGCGATAGAGGCAGCGGTAAAATATGCGCAGCGCTATATCAATGACCGCTATTTGCCGGACAAAGCGATCGACCTGATCGACGAGGCGGCATCTAAAAAGCAACTGAGCGGTACGAAGGCGGGCGACAGCCTGGAGCTGCTTCATGACGCTATCGACGAATTGTCGGAGAAGAAGGAGAACGCCATTATCCTGGGAAACTGGGAGGAGGCGGCAGAGCTTAACCGTGTGCAGAGCGCGATGGTGAAAAAACTTTCGGATACAAAGAAGAGAATGGAGAAGAAGGGCAAAGAGCGTGCGCAGGAAGTGCGGGAGCAGGATATTGCCGAGATCGTTTCCATGTGGACCAAGATTCCGGTACAAAAGCTGGCGGAGAAGGAAACGCAGAGGCTGCGCAGGCTGGAGCAGACGCTGCACCGCCGCGTAATCGGGCAGGAGGAAGCAGTGCGAGCGGTGGCGAAAGCCATCAAACGCGGGAGAGTAGGATTAAAAGATCCCAAAAGGCCGATTGGCTCCTTTTTGTTCCTGGGGCCGACCGGGGTGGGAAAGACGGAGCTTTCGAAGGTGCTGGCGGACGTGGTATTTGGAAGCGAGCAGTCGATGATCCGCGTGGATATGTCGGAATACATGGAGAAACACAGTGTTTCCAAGCTGGTGGGCTCGCCGCCCGGGTATGTAGGATATGAGGAGGGCGGGCAGCTAAGCGAGAAGGTACGCCGGAATCCGTATTCCGTGATCCTGTTTGACGAGATTGAGAAGGCGCACCCGGACGTGTTCAATATCCTTCTGCAGGTGCTCGATGACGGGCATATCACCGATGCGCAGGGGAGAAAGATTGATTTTAAAAATACGATTATTATCATGACCTCCAACGCCGGAGCGCAGGCGATTATAGAGCCGAAGAAGCTTGGATTTGCGGCGGTGGATGACGAGAAATACAACTATGAGAGAATGAAGGGAAGCGTCATGGAAGAGGTGCGCAGGGTGTTCAAGCCGGAGTTCCTCAATCGTATTGATGAGATTATTGTGTTCCATGCGTTGAATAAGCAGGAGATAAAGGATATTGTGGCGCTGCTTTTGAAAGAGTTTGAAAAGCGCTGCCACCAGCAGATGGGCATTGAATTGACCGTAAGGGATTCCGTTCGAAAGCACATTGCCGAGACCGCCTATGATCCCAAATACGGTGCAAGGCCGTTAAAGCGCACCATCCAGACGAAGATAGAGGATGGACTGGCGGAACAGATTCTGGATGGGAAGATTGCCGCCGGGGATCGCGTTGCCGTCGGCTATGCGGGAAAAGAAATCCGCTTTACCGTAACCGGTAAAGATACAAGAAAATAAGATACAAAAGGGAGGACATAGAGATGTCAGTAGTACAGGAATTGATAAAAAAAGAAGAGGATGGAACGATCAGCTTTGGTAATTATGAGCTGGAGCAGAAATCAAAGGTTTCCGGTTTTGAGGTTGCGGGAGATGTCTATAAGGTAAAGACGTTCCATGAGATAACCAAGCTTGAGAGGAATGAAATGTTTGTATATGAATCCGTGCCGGGGACGGCTGTCCGCCATTTCTCTGCGAAGGCAGAAGGGATCGCTTTCGCTGTGGAGGGCGCAACCGACGCGCAGATTACGGTGGAAATGGAAGCAGATACAGAATATAGGATTGAGATTGACGGCGAGGATGCCGGTAAGATGAAGACGAACATGGGCGGCAAGCTGTCTATGGGAGTGGAGCTGGAGCCGGGAAAAATTGTTTCTGTGAGGATTGAAAAATAAGTATGGCAAAAGGAAAAACAAGCGTTTTTTTCTGCCAGAGCTGTGGCTATGAGTCTGCAAAATGGCTGGGACAGTGCCCGGGATGCCGCGAGTGGAATACCTTTACAGAGGAGCCGACGGTAAAGGCGGGCGCGTCCATAAAGCGAAGAAGCGCCATTTGCAGCGCAAAGCCGGTACAATTATCGGAGATCGAGACAGACGAGCATCAGCGGATTTCATCGGGAATCGGGGAGCTGGACCGGGTATTGGGCGGCGGTATCGTATCCGGGTCTTTGATGCTGGTAGGCGGCGATCCCGGAATCGGCAAATCCACGCTGCTGCTGCAGGTGTGCCATAATCTGGCAGAGACAGGACATAAGGTGCTTTATGTATCGGGGGAGGAGTCTGCACAGCAGATCAAGCTGCGGGCAAAAAGAATCGGCGATTTTAAAGAAGAGCTTTTGATTTTGTGCGAGACAAATCTGGACAGCATCCGCGAGACAATTGATCGGTTGCGCCCGGAAATCGTCATCATTGACTCCATCCAGACGATGTACAATGAGAATGTAACGGCTGCTCCGGGCAGCGTTTCCCAGGTGCGGGAGTCTACCGGCGTTTTCATGCAGATCGCTAAGGGGATGAACATTTCCATTTTTCTGGTAGGACATGTGACAAAAGAAGGCGTGGTGGCGGGTCCGAGAGTGCTGGAGCATATGGTGGATACCGTTCTCTATTTTGAGGGGGATCGTTATGCGGCTTACCGTATCCTGCGGGGGGTGAAGAACCGTTTTGGCTCCACGAATGAGATCGGTGTATTTGAGATGCGCCAGAATGGGCTGCGCGAGGTCGCCAATCCTTCTGAATATATGTTGGACGGGAAGCCGGTCAACGCTTCCGGTTCGATCGTGGCATGCTCTATGGAGGGCAGCAGGCCGATTTTGATTGAGATACAGGCGCTGGTCTGCCAGAGTAACCTGCCGATGCCGCGGCGGACTACTGCCGGGACGGATTTTAACCGCGTGAATCTGCTGCTGGCAGTGTTGGAAAAACGCGCCGGGATGCATTTATCTGCCTGCGATGTCTATGTGAACATTGCGGGAGGAATTCGTATGACGGAGCCTGCGATCGATTTGGGGCTGATTCTCGCCGTTGTATCCAGCCTGAAGGACATTGCGATTGATGAAAAAACGATTGCGTTTGGAGAAGTGGGTTTGAGCGGGGAGATCCGTTCTGTCAATATGGCGCAGCAGCGCGTCCAGGAGGCAAAGAAGCTGGGATTTGAGACGGTGCTGATGCCGAAAGTGTCCATGAAGTCCATGAATAAAGCGGAGGGGATCAGGATCGTAGGGCTGGAAACCGTGCGGGATGCGGTGCGGTACATCATGGAAAAGTAACGTAAATTTTGGTTGACAACCCTGATATTGTATGATATAAATATTTGGTGAGCAATACACAGGGGATTGGTCAAATGGTATGACAGAAGTCTCCAAAACTTTTAGCGGGAGTTCGATTCTCTCATCCCCTGCTCATGAAGACCGGAAGTACTTGCAAAAGTATTTCCGGTTACTTCTTTATTTGAGTTGCGTATCATGGAAACGGCGAAGGAGGAAGAAGGATGAGCGACACTTATAGCATGGGAATTACCGAGCTTTTGTTTGCGGCGGTCATTTTAAGCGGCGTGTACCAGATATATAGCGGAAAAGCGCTCGGCATGAGCCAGGAAATTTATACAAAGGAATCGCTGCAACGCTTTGCGAGGCCGGCAGGGACGGTACAGGCGCTGCTTGGCGTGATGGCGTTTGTCGCGGTGCTCGGCATGAACGGGGTCCTGGAAGCCTGGGCGATGTGGGCAGGGCTTGCCGGCGTGCTGCTCATGATTATCGCTTATTTTGTGATGGTGAAAAAGGTACTCGTAAAAAGAAAATAAGGCAGACAGATAAATCTCCCGACGGATGGCTGGCGGGAGATTTTTTTGTTCCCTGCGGGCAAAAGCTTCCCCATGATGGGTTTACATTGACGGTAAAAGGGTAAACTACAAAATAGTTTCTCATTTCCTTCCTGATCGGCAAATCAGTACTTGCAATATACCCCATCAGGGTATATAATCGGGGAGAAAAGTGAGGTGAACGCGTATGAGCGAAGAGAAAGAATGCTGTTGTCACAAGACAAAGGAGCGTTCGGATAAAGAATATAAGGATTTGATTCATCGCCTGAACCGTATTGAGGGACAGGTAAGGGGGATCAAAGGGATGGTAGAGAAGGATGCCTATTGTACGGATATCCTGGTGCAGGTGGCGGCAATCAATGCGGCGCTGAACAGTTTCAGCAAAGTCCTGCTGTCGAATCATATTAAGACCTGCGTAACCAGAGATATCCGGGAAGGCAAGGAGGAGACGGTAGATGAACTGGTCACCACCCTTCAGAAATTAATGAAATAAGGAGACAATTATGGAGCAATATACAGTAACGGGTATGAGCTGCGCTGCCTGCAGTACAAGAGTAGAAAAGGCAGTATCTAAGGTTCCGGGGGTGACTTCCTGTTCCGTGAGCCTTTTGACAAATTCGATGGGCGTCGAGGGAAGCGCTTCCCCGTCTGAGATCATCCGGGCAGTGGAAGAAGCGGGATATGGCGCTTCACGAAAAGGAGAAGCTGCCGCTGATAGGAAAGCCGGGGCGGAAGATGCGGAGGAAATGTTAAAGGATCACGAGACGCCGGTGCTGAAAAGAAGGCTGCTGGCATCGATTGGATTTTTGATCGTCCTGATGTATTTTTCGATGGGGCATATGCTGTGGGGATGGCCACTGCCGCCGTTTTTTGACGGCAACCATGTGGCGATGGGACTGCTGCAACTGCTTTTGACGGTCATTATCATGGTAATAAACCAGAAATTCTTCATCAGCGGATTTAAGAGCCTTTGGCACAGAGCGCCGAATATGGATACGCTGGTGGCGCTTGGCTCCACGGCGGCGTTTGTCTACAGCACCTATGCCCTGTTTGCCATGACAAACGCGCAGGTCAACGGGGAAATGGAAGCCGTGATGGGCTATATGGATGAATTCTATTTTGAATCTGCGGCGACAATCCTGACACTGATTACGGTAGGAAAGATGCTGGAGGCGCGGTCAAAGGGGCGCACGACCGATGCCCTGAAGAGCCTGATGAAGCTGGCGCCTAAGACTGCCACAGTGATAAGAAACGGCAAAGAAGAGCAGGTTTCCATCGAGCAGGTGGCAAAGGGCGACGTGTTTGTGGTGCGCCCCGGTGAAAATATTCCGGTGGATGGACGGGTGCTGGAGGGCAGCAGCGCCGTGAATGAGGCGACGCTTACCGGGGAAAGTATTCCGGTAGATAAGGCGGAAGGCGATGTGGTTTCTGCGGCAACGCTCAACCAGTCCGGCTTCTTAAAATGCGAGGCGACAAGAGTAGGGGAGGACACAACGCTGTCCCAGATTATCCAGATGGTAAGCGATGCGGCGGCGACCAAAGCGCCGATTGCAAAGGTGGCGGATAAGGTATCCGGGGTGTTTGTGCCGGCGGTTATCACGATCGCCGTGCTGACGATTGTGGTTTGGCTGCTTGCCGGACAGGAGATCGGCTTTGCGCTGGCGAGAGGCATTTCGGTACTGGTAATCAGTTGCCCGTGCGCGCTGGGGCTGGCAACGCCGGTGGCGATTATGGTCGGAAACGGCATGGGAGCGAAAAACGGCATTATGTTTAAGACGGCGGTATCGCTGGAAGAGACAGGAAAGATGGAAATCGTTGTCCTGGATAAGACGGGAACGATCACGAACGGAGAGCCGAAGGTGACGGATATCCTTCCGGCGCAGGGGGTAACGGAGGGCGACCTTCTTTTCTATGCCAACGCGCTGGAGTGCAAGAGCGAACATCCGCTTGCCGGAGCGGTCCTGGAATATGCCAAAGAGCAGCAGGTACAGGCGGCAGAGGTGTCCGAATTCGAGGCTTTGCCGGGCAATGGGCTTTCGGGAGTATGGAAAGGCGCATCCCTGCTTGGCGGCAATTATAAATTTATCAGCCAGAGGGCAGAAGTGCCGGAGCAGATTCTGAAACAATCGGAGGCTTTGGCGGAAGAAGGAAAAACACCGCTGTTTTTTGCAAAGGACGGGGAATTGCTGGGAATTATTGCCGTGGCGGATGTGATGAAAGAGGACAGCCCGCAGGCAATCAGGGAACTTCAGAATATGGGAATCCATGTAGTCATGCTGACCGGGGATAACGAGCGCACGGCAAAGGCAATCGGACGCCAGGCAGGCGTGGATGGAGTGATCGCCGGAGTCCTCCCGGACGGCAAGGAAAGCGTGATACGCAGCCTGAAAGAGAAAGGAAAGGTTGCAATGGTGGGCGACGGTATTAACGATGCGCCGGCGCTTACCAGGGCAGATATCGGCATTGCGATCGGCGCGGGAACGGATATTGCCATCGACGCCGCAGATGTGGTATTAATGAAGAGTAAGCTCAGCGACGTGCCGGCAGCGATTCGCCTAAGCCGCGCGACGCTTACCAATATTCATGAAAACCTGTTTTGGGCATTCATTTACAACGTGATTGGGATTCCGCTGGCAGCCGGTATCTGGATTCCACTGTTCGGGTGGCAGTTAAACCCGATGTTCGCAGCGGCGGCTATGAGCTTATCCAGCTTCTGCGTGGTGACCAATGCGCTGCGCCTGAATCTTTTGAAGGTTTATGATGCAGGGAAGGATAAAAGGATTAAGACAAAATCAAACAGAAAAGAGAGGGAAAAAACGATGACAAAAACATTAAACATTGAAGGAATGATGTGCGGACATTGTGAGGCGAGGGTAAAGAAGAGCCTGGAGGCGCTGCCGCAGGTAGAAGAGGCAGTGGTTAGCCATGAAGCGGGAACCGCCGTGGTAAAACTGAGTGCGGATATCGCTGAGGAAGCGCTCAGACAGGCGGTTGAGGCGCAGGATTACAAGGTGCTGTCCGTGAAATAAAAAGCCGGTTAGCACCGGCTGGTTCAGGGAGGCAAGCGTTTTGTGAATTGCTTTCTGTGTCTTTTGATTTATTTTTTTCTGTTCATTTTAGTACTGTTCCGCCCATATCCAGGGCGATCAACTGATATTCTTTTTCTCTGTTCATAGTAACTCCGAATTATACATGATTTCCTTTGATTTGTATAGGCAAAATGAAAATTTAATCTTTAGTTAGAATTTCTTTAGGGAAAATTAACTTGTGGGATCATGCATATTATTATAAAATATGATAAAATAATAACAATATTTGGAGCATCAGGCAGCGAAGGGCAGGATTTTGCATGCTCAGGAGTTTGACTTTCGTGCCGGATTCTATGGGAGGTATGACGGATGGAAGAAGTTAAGAAAAGATTGCTGCAGAGAATATCAACGACGGATTATGCTGCCATATGGCTGACCGCAAAAGAGGATGAGCTGCCGGTAGAAGGCGAGAAGATGTACCTGAGCGATCTTTCAGAAAAGCTGGAGCTGCCGCTTTCGAGGGTATCGAAGATCGTAAAATCGCTGCAGGAACGGGGGCTGGTCACCTGGGAGCACGAGGGCAACGGAGAAGATGGAACCTATATTCTGATTACGGAGAGAGGAGCCAGGATAGCGCAGGAGAGAAAGGAGACGGCGGAGCAGATCTACAGGGATGTTATCCAGCAATTTGGCGAGATCCGCTTTGCGGCGCTTTTGAAGGAGCTTTCCGAGTTGGATGAGATTATGAATACAGAGTTGGAAAAGATGGGAGTGTGAAAGTATGGCGATGGAGAATCTGGTTTTTTATGCAAAAGAAAAGGAACAGTTGTGCAGGGAAAATGACAGCATCGCGGATAAATTGTTTCAGGAATATGGGGTGAACAGAGGGCTTCGCGACGAAAATGGCAAGGGAGTTTTGACCGGGCTGACAGGGATTTCCAAGATCGTATCTTTTAAGGGCGTAGACGGACAGCGTAAGCCCTGCGACGGCGAGCTGTGGTATCGCGGATACCGGGTAAATTCTCTGATAGGAGATCTTGGCGCGGAGGAGTTTGGATTTGAGAAAATCGCGTATCTGCTCCTGTTTGGCAAGCTGCCCGGGAAGGAGGAACTGGAGGAGTTTGAGGAAAATCTTGGCTTGTGCAGGGATCTTCCGACTAATTTCACCAGAGACGTCATTATGAAAGCGCCGTCTAAGGATATTATGAATACGATGACCCGGAGTATCCTTACGCTGGCATCTTACGACGAAAATCTCACAGGAAACGGGCTTGATAATAATATCCGCCAGTGTATGCAGTTGATTGCGGTATATCCTATGCTGGCGGTATATGGATATCACGCCAATAACCATTATAACAACGATGGAAGTATGTACATTCACCGTCCGGATCCGAAGCTTTCTACCGCAGAGAACTTTCTGCATATGCTGAGAACGGACAGCCGCTATACAAAGCTGGAAGCGAAGGTACTGGATACGGCGCTGATTCTTCATATGGAACATGGAGGCGGGAATAACTCCACGTTTACCACCAGGGTCGTCACCTCTTCCGGCTCCGACACGTATTCGGCAATGGCAGCGGCGATGTCCTCCTTAAAGGGACCCAAGCATGGCGGAGCCAATATTAAGGTGATGGAAATGATGCAGGATATACGGGAAAATGTATCGGACTGGACAGACCGCGATGAGGTCCGCGCTTATCTGTCAAGGATGCTGGATGGGGAAGCCTTCGACCGGAAAGGACTGATCTATGGTATGGGGCATGCGGTATATTCGGTATCAGACCCCAGGGAGCGGATACTGAAATCCTACGTAGAAAAGCTGGCGGCTGATAAGCACAAGGAAAAAGATATGATTTTATACAACACGATTGAGGAGCTGGCGCCGGAGCTGATTGCGGAAAAACGCCATATCTATAAAGGAGTCAGCCCGAATGTGGATTTCTACAGCGGTTTTGTCTATGAAATGCTGGGGATTCCGATGGAACTGTATACGCCGCTTTTCGCGATTGCACGTATCGTAGGCTGGAGCGCGCACCGTTTGGAAGAAATCGTCGGTATGGGCAAGATTATCCGTCCGGCTTACATGAGCGTGATGAAGGAATGTGAGTGAGAACATAACATGCAGCCGCACCCGGAGACATAAAAAATAAGGAAGCTCTTGAAAAATCAGAGATTCCTTTTTTTGTAAGCAGATAACGGGAATCGAACCCGCCTCCCCAGCTTGGGAAGCTGGTGTTCTACCAATGAACTATATCTGCATAAGAGTATTTTAACACAAAGTCCTGAAAAATCAAGTGTTTTTCGCGGTTTCTTCAAATACAGAAGTTCCTTTTCCGATGCAACATAATATATAACACAATATCTTGTAGAAAGAGGTTGACAAAAACACAAGATAAGCTATATAATGGTATGGCAGACGCAAATATATCTGCAGGGAAAGAGAGAGACGGATAAAGAGAAAAATGGGTTTTCGTGATACAAAGGAGTGAAATGCGATGAAGATTATTAAACGAAACGGTGCGGAGATGATATTTGACCATGAGAAAATTTCAGCGGCGGTGAGTAAGGCAAATCAGGTCGTGCAGGAGGACCAGAGGCTTTCAGAGGAGCAGATAGAAGAAATAGCCAGAACGGTGGAAAAGGAATGCGAGGCGCGGGGACATGCGCTTAGCGTGGAAGAGATACAGGATATGGTGGAGAACCAGATTATGGAGCACCAGGCATTTGAGGTGGCGCGCCATTATATTACCTATCGTTATGTACAGAGCTTAAAGCGTACCTCGAATACGACGGATAAAAGAATCCTCTCCCTGATTGAGCAGAGCAACGAGGATGTCAAGCAGGAGAACTCCAATAAAAATCCTACGGTGAATAGCGTGCAGCGTGATTATATGGCAGGAGAGGTGTCGAAGGATTTGACGATGAGGCTGCTTTTGCCGGCGGATGTGGTGAGGGCGCATGAGGAGGGAATCATTCATTTCCATGACTCGGATTACTATGCCCAGCATATGCATAACTGTGACCTGGTGAATATGGAGGATATGCTGCAGAACGGTACGGTTATATCGGGAACGCTGATCGAGAAGCCGCACAGCTTTTCAACGGCGTGTAATATTGCCACGCAGATCATCGCCCAGGTGGCATCCAACCAGTATGGCGGACAGAGCATCAGCCTGACGCATCTCGCTCCTTTTGTGGATGTAAGCCGCCAGAAAATCCGCCGCGATGTGAACCTGGAAATGAAGAAGCTGGGAATCAAGCCGGATGACAATGTGCTGCGGGATATCATTGAAGACCGCCTGAAAGAGGAGATCAAACGCGGCATTCAGACGATCCAGTATCAGGTAGTGACGCTGATGACGACAAACGGGCAGGCGCCGTTTCTGACCATTTTCATGTATCTGGGCGAGGCGCGGAATAATCAGGAAAAGAATGACCTGGCAATGATTATCGAGGAGACGCTAAGGCAGAGGTATGAGGGTGTGAAAAACGAAGATGGGGTGTGGATCACGCCGGCGTTCCCGAAGCTGATCTATGTGCTGGAGGAAGACAATATCAGGGAAGGCACACCGTATTTCTATTTGACGAAGCTGGCGGCAAAATGTACGGCAAAGCGTATGGTGCCGGATTACATTTCCGAGAAAATCATGCTCCGCGATAAAGTGGATAAAAAGGGCGAAGGGCACTGCTATACCTGTATGGGATGCCGCAGCTTTTTGACGCCGTATATAGATGAGAATGGACAACCGAAGTATTACGGGCGTTTTAACCAGGGGGTAGTGACGATCAATCTGGTGGATGTGGCGCTCTCTTCCGGCGGGGATATGGACAAATTCTGGGAGATTTTTGATGAGCGCCTGGAGCTTTGCCACAAAGCGCTGATGTGCCGCCATGAGCGTTTAAAGGGGACGCCTTCGGACGTGGCGCCGATTCTCTGGCAGTATGGTGCGCTGGCAAGGCTGAAAAAAGGCGAGACGATCGATAAGCTGCTTTATGGCGGGTATTCCACCATTTCGCTGGGCTATGCAGGATTATATGAGTGCTGCAGGTACATGACGGGAAAATCACACACGGACGAGGAAGCGACGCCGTTCGCTTTGAGTGTGATGCAGCATATGAATGACGCGTGCGCAAAGTGGAAGAAGGAGCATAATATTGATTTCAGCCTTTATGGGACGCCCCTTGAGTCCACGACTTATAAATTTGCCAGATGCCTGCAGAAACGTTTTGGGATCGTGCCGGGCGTGACGGATAAGACTTACATTACCAACAGCTACCATGTGCATGTGACAGAAGAGATCGATGCGTTCACGAAGCTGGGATTTGAGAGCAAATTCCAGAAGCTCTCGCCGGGCGGGGCGATCAGCTATGTGGAGGTGCCGAATATGCAGAATAACCTGGATGCGGTTATCCGTGTAATGCAGTATATCTACGATAATATCATGTACGCAGAGTTAAACACCAAGAGCGACTATTGCCAGGTGTGCGGCTTTGACGGGGAAATTCAGATTGTGGAGGATGACGGCAAGCTGGTATGGGAGTGTCCGAAGTGCAAAAACCGTGACCAGGATAAGATGAATGTGGCGCGCCGTACCTGCGGTTATATCGGTACGCAGTTCTGGAATCAGGGACGTACCGCCGAGATCAAGGATCGTGTGCTGCATCTGTAGAAGGAGAAGCATGAACTATTCAGAGATCAAATATTGTGATATTGCCAATGGACCGGGGATCCGTACCAGCCTGTTTGTGTCCGGCTGCAGGCTGCGCTGTAAGAACTGCTTCAATTATACGGCATGGGACTTTGAGGCGGGCGAGCCGTTTACGCAGGAGGTTCGGGAGCGGATTTATAAGAGCCTGGAGCCTGCGTATGTGGACGGCGTTTCCCTGCTTGGCGGGGAACCCTTTGAATGGGAGAACCAGCGGGGGCTTCTGCCCTTCGTGCGGGAGGTAAAAGAGAAGTTTCCCGCAAAGAGCGTCTGGGCTTTTTCGGGAAATACGTTTGAAGCGATCACGGCAGGAAAGGCGCATTGCGAGGTGACGGATGAGCTGCTTTCCTATATCAATGTGCTGGTGGACGGACCGTTTGTGCAGGAATTGTATGATATCAGCCTGCGCTTTCGCGGCAGCAGCAATCAGAGGCTTCTTGATGTGCGGGAATCTTTAAGGCAAAAAATGGCAGTGTGGTGGAAGGATACAGAATGGACAAGCGATTGATTTTCCATGTGGATGTGAACAGTGCGTTTTTGTCCTGGGAGGCGGTACGGCGGGTGCAGGAAGGCAAAGAAGATCTGCGCTTGATCCCCTCCTGTATCGGCGGCGATCCGGCAAAGAGGACGAGCGTGGTGCTGGCGAAGTCTATTCCGGCAAAAAAATACGGGATCACGACCGGCGAACCGATGGCGATGGCGCTTCGCAAGTGCCCCGGGCTTTATGTGGCGGGAGCAGATTTTCGCCTGTACGATAAGCAGTCAAGGGCGTTCAAAGAGATCTGCCGCAGGTATGCTCCGGCGGTGGAGGAGTATTCTATCGATGAATGTTTTCTGGATATGAGCGGAACCAGGCTGATTTATCCCGATCCGATTGCCACCGCTTATGAGATCAAGGACGAGATCCGTGACACGCTGGGATTTACCGTCAACGTCGGCATCAGCACGAATAAGCTGCTGGCGAAGATGGCGGGCGATTTTGAAAAACCGGATAAGGTTCACACGCTGTTTTTGCATGAGCTGGAGGAAAAGCTCTGGCAGCTTCCGGTACAAGCGCTTCTTACCGTAGGGGAATCTACGGCGGAAAAGCTGAAGAGGGTGCATATTTTTACCATCGGCGATCTGGCAAAGAGCGATGTGCGTCTGGTGCAAAAAGCGGTGGGGCAGAAAAACGGGCAGCAGATCCATAATTATGCCAATGGAATCGACGATTCCCCTGTACATGGCAGCCCGGAGGAAGCGAAAGGATACAGCGTCATGACAACGCTGGAGGATGATGTGGTGACGCTGGCGCAGGCGAACGGGGTTTTGCTAAGCCTGGCGGACAGTGTGGCGTCCCGAATCCGTGCGGATCATGCTAAAGCGTTTTGCGTATCGGTGACGATACGGGGGAATGATTTTAAGAAAAAGTCGCATCAGCGTAATCTGAGTGAGGCGACGGATATCACAACGGAAATTTATGAGATTGCCAAAGAATTGTTTGCCGAACTTTGGGACGGCGCGATGGCGATCCGGCTGATTGGGATCGCGCTGGCAAATATCTCCAGAGATGGATGCGAACAGTTCTCTCTGTTTAAGGATGAAAGGAAAGAGAAGGAAAGACGGCTGGATGAGACCGTGGATTATATAAGAAAGAAATTTGGCGCGGACACGATCGTCCGGGGCAGAGTCTATGGCTCGGCATTAGATGTGGGAAAGAAATACAAAGCGCAGGCAGAGAACAGGAAGGATGGGGAAGAAGGGACGTATGGAACAGTTATTTGAATATAATCTTGTACTGATTGGCTTTATGGGATCGGGCAAGACGACCGTTTCCAACGCCCTGGAACATCTGTTTTCTATGGAAGTGATAGAGATGGATCAGGTCATCGAACAGAGAGAGGGCATGACGATCCCTGAAATTTTTGATACGCATGGGGAGCAGTATTTCCGCGATGCGGAGACGAACCTGCTGATCGAACTGCAGTCGCGTAGGAATGTTGTGATTTCCTGCGGCGGCGGCACGGCGATGCGGGAAGAAAATGTGGCGGAGATGAAGAAAAACGGCAAGGTGATCCTTCTGACGGCAGAACCGGAGACGGTTTTCGAGCGTGTGAAAAACAGCCATAACCGTCCCCTTATTGAGAACAATAAGAATGTTGCCTTTATTGCAGAGCTCATGGAAAAACGCCGCCCCAAATATGAGGCGGCAGCCGATATCATTATCCACACGGATCACAAAACTGCAGAGCAGATCTGTGAGGAGATCGTCAAAAAGGCGCAGGCGCTTGCATAATCCGCAGGATGCCTGTTATTGGAAAAATTTGCTGCGTATCTGTTCAACCGGCATATCCTGCCCGGTCCAGAGAGAAAAAGCGGCAGCACCCTGATAGAGCAGCATATGCATACCGTTGCGGGCGGCTGCACCGCGCAGCTTTGCCTGGCGCATCAGCTCTGTCTCGCGGGGATTATAAATAGCGTCATATACCATCAGCCCCTCATGGAGCATAGAAGCATCGGGGATTGGTGAGATTCCCGTGTTGGGCGCCATTCCCACCGGAGTGCCGTTAACAAGAATTTGGCTGTCTGCCAGGATGGCGCGCAGGGCGGCGGTATCTTCCAGGTCATAGAGGGAGGCGCTGCAGTTTGTTTTTTTGTTAATATTGTCGACTAGCTGCTCCCCGCGATGCCAGGAGCGGCTTTTTCTGTTAAAGACCGCGATCTCCTTCACACCGTCGAGGGCTGCCTGTACTGCGATCGCAGTTGCAGCGCCGCCGGCGCCCAAAAGCGCCATCTTTTTGTTTGTAATATCATAGCCGTAAGATTTCACGGCTTCCGTAAACCCGATGCCGTCGGTATTGTGCCCGGTGAGGATGCCGTCGTCGTTGACGACAGTATTGACGGCGCCGATCAGCCCGGCAGCGGGCGATAATTTGTCCGCAAGCTCACACATGCGGATCTTGACGGGCATGGTGCAGTTAAAGCCGCGGACATTTAACAGCTTCAGGGCTTTTACGGCATTTTCCATCTGATCCTCTTTGATATCAAAGCAGAGATAAGCATAATCCAGCCCCAAAAGCTGAAACGCTTCGTTGTGCATCAGGGGGGAAACGCTGTGGGAAACCGGGCTGCCCAGCAACCCGGTGAGTCTTGTCTTTCCGGTAATCATAAATTCTATTCTCCTTATACGAAAATCGCAGCCGCCGTAAGCGGTTATGCTTCTTATTTTATCACGCGCCGGAAGAGGTGTCCATAGCTTGCACGTGAAAGAAACAGTAGAATTTCCCAGAGAAGAATGCTATACTGAAACCATCATGGCGCCGGCTGGGGCCGGGTTCAGAATCAGATAACAAAGGGGTTATAGAGTATGGAAAAGGTACGTTTGGGAAAAACAGAGATTGTGACGAATAAAAACGGGTTCGGGGCGCTGCCGATTCAGAGGATTTCTGATGAGGAAGCGGTAAAGATTGTCCGAACGGCGTATGAGAAAGGGATTACATTTTTTGATACGGCGCGGTTTTATACAGACAGCGAGCATAAGCTGGGGCTGGCGCTGGCGGATATTCGCGACAAGGTGTTCATTGCCTCTAAAACGGCGGCTGTGAAGCCGGAGGATTTCTGGAGGGATCTGGAAACGACCCTGAAAAATCTGCAGACGGATTATCTGGATATTTATCAGTTCCATAACCCGTCCTTTTGCCCGAAGCCGGGAGATGAAAGCGGCGTGTATGAATGTATGCTGGAGGCGAAGGCGCAGGGGAAAATCCGCCATATTGGTATTACGAACCACAGGCTGAAGGTAGCGAATGAGGCGATTGAATCCGGGCTGTATGAGACGCTGCAGTTTCCGTTTTGCTATCTGGCTACGGAGGATGACCAAAAATTAGTCGCCGCCTGTAAGGAAAGGGATATGGGATTTATCGCTATGAAGGCGCTTTCCGGCGGGCTGATTACAAATTCAGCGGCGGCATATGCATTTGAGGCGCAGTTTGAGAATGTGCTGCCGATCTGGGGAGTGCAGCGGATGAGCGAGCTGGAAGAGTTTTTATCTTACATCGTCTGTCCCCCTGTCATGAATGAAGAGATCCGCGCCATAATCGAGAAAGACCGGCGGGAACTGATGGGGGAATTCTGCCGGGGATGCGGATATTGTATGCCCTGCCCGGCGGGGATAGAGATCAATAACTGCGCGCGGATGTCGCTGATGATCCGCAGGGCGCCTTCGCAGGCGCAGCTTACGCCGCAGATGCAGGAGAAGATGAAAAAGATTGAAGAGTGCCTGCACTGCAACCAATGTATGTCCAAATGCCCGTATCATCTGAATACGCCAAAGCTTTTGCAGAAGAATCTGAAGGATTATCAGGAAATACTGGCAGGAAAAGAGTATTAACCGCATAGACAGCGGAACAGACGGGAGAGGCTTATGAAGACAATACGGATTAGAAATCTGATGCTGGGAGAAGGCATTCCCAAAATCTGTGTTCCGGTTATGGGAAGAAATCAGGAAGAGATCTCGGATTCTGCAAAGGAGGCGCTTGCCCGGCGCCCGGATATTGTGGAATGGAGGGCAGATTTTTTGGAAGAGCTGCAAAGCGAGGCGGCAATAGAGAAGATTTTGCGCCTGCTGCGCGGGCTGCTGGGGGAAACGCCGCTGCTGTTTACGATCCGCACGAAGGCGGAGGGCGGCGAACAGGCGGTAGATGCCGGGCAATATATCCGATGCAATTTGTGCGCAGTGAATTCGGGGTATGCCGACGCGGTCGATGTGGAGCTTTTTCAGGGCGAAGAGACAGTGGGCACATTGATGGAAGCCGCACACAGGGCAGGCGTAAAGGTCATTGGCTCCAATCATGATTTTAACGGGACGCCGCCTTGTGAGGAAATGGTCAAGAGGCTGCGCAGGATGCAGGAGCTTGGCATGGACGCGGCAAAGATCGCGGTCATGCCGAATTCGGAAAAAGATGTGCTGACGCTCTTAGCTGCCACGCAGGAGATGAAGGAACGTTATGACGGCGTACCGGTGATTACAATGTCTATGGGCGGGCAGGGAGTACTCAGCCGTCTTTGCGGGGAAGTGTTTGGCTCCGCCCTCACCTTCGGCATGGCGGGAAAGCCATCTGCGCCGGGACAAATACCGGCAGAGAGCCTGAGAAGCATTCTGGAGGCGATTCATAAATATGGAAAAAGCCGCTAAAAAGCAGGGGCTTTGAATGCGCTGTGGGGTCGGCGAAAGTCCGGCAAATGGCGGAATTGGCGAAATGTTCTTGACAAAGCAATTCGGTTGTGCTAAATTTGAGAAGGTTAGAAAGAACTAACTCGTGAGCGGCGGTTCAAAAAAAAGGGTTCTTTTACAGAACTCTTTTTTTAACAGTATTAGTTAGGAAAGCCTAACATCAACAGGGAAGGAGAGAATGAACATGTTTTTGCAGATCAGGGGAATCAAAAAGTCTTTTGGTTCGGAAGATAACCGGGCGGAAGTGTTAAAGGGAATTGACATGGAAGTTGAAAAGGGAGAAATCTGTGTACTCTTAGGACCCTCAGGTTCGGGAAAATCCACGCTTTTAAATATTGTCGGCGGGATTGACCGGGCGGATGAGGGTTATATTTCTATTAATGGGGAAAAAACAGGGGAGATGGATGAAAAGCGGCTGACACAGTATCGGCGCAGGCATCTGGGGTATGTATTTCAGTTTTATAATCTGATACCGAACCTGACAGTGGAGGAAAATATTGAGGTAGGGGCTTATTTAAGCGACAAGCCTCTGGATGTGGGAGAACTGCTTCATACGCTTGGGCTGTATGAGCACCGCCATAAGATTCCCAATCAGTTATCCGGCGGGCAGCAGCAGAGGACAGCGATTGGAAGGGCGATTGTCAAGAACCCTGATATTCTGCTCTGTGATGAGCCGACCGGAGCCCTGGATTACAATACATCGAGAGAAATCCTCAGGCTGATTGAGGAGGTGAACCATAAATTTGGCAATACGGTGATTATGGTGACGCATAACGATGCGATTAAGGATATGGCAGACCGGGTAGTGAAGTTGCGCGACGGGCAGATACGGAAAAATTATGTCAATGAAACAAAGATATCGGCATTTGAACTGGAATGGTAGGGAGGAGCAAAATGAAAAGTCCATTGATAAAACGCCTGCCCAGGCTGTTAAAGGAAGAGTTTGGAAAATATCTGGTTATTTTTCTATTTATGACCGGGACAATCGGCTTTATTTCGGGATTTCTGGTGGCAGACGGAAGCATGATAATCGCCTATAATAACAGCTTTACGGATTATCAGATAGAAGACGGCAATTTTGAACTGTCCGAAGAGGCAAACGAGAACCTGCTGGCTGCGCTTGCGGAACAGGGCGTCCGTATCTACCGCAATTACTATGTGGAGGAAGAGGCGGACGTCAACGAGAGCATTCTGCGCATTTTCCAAAACCGGGAAGAGGTCAATTTAGCCTGTGTGATGGAGGGGGAGCTTCCGGCGTTGGCAAATGAGATCGGCATTGACCGGATGTATGCGGACAACAATGGGATAGCGGTCGGAGATGTGATCTGTGTGGGCGGCCGGGAGATGAAGGTTAGCGCGCTGGTTGCGTTGTCCGATTACAGCGCCCTTTTTTCGGACAATACCGATATGATGTTTGACTCGGTGAAGTTTGGCGTGGCAGTCGTCACGGAGGAAGGCTTTAAGGAATTTGGAGACATCCATCTGCATTACAGCTATTCGTGGGTCTATGAGGAGCAGCCTGCAAATGCCACGGAGGCGAAAGAAAAGGGCGACGCATTTCTCAAAGCGCTGGCGGTGGATGTTACACTGAGCAGCTATGTCCTCTCGCTTGTGGGCAAAAATCTGGAGATCAAAAATTTTATCCCGGAGTATGCCAATCAGGCGATTCATTTTACCGGGGATGATATGGGCGGAGACAAGGTGATGATGATGGCGCTTCTGTACGTCCTGATTGCGATCCTCGCGTTTGTGTTTGCAGTGAGCACAAGTAGTACCATCAGTATGGAGGCGAGGACGATCGGCGCGCTGCGCGCTTTAGGCTACACCAAAAAGGAATTAATTACCCATTATATGACGCTGCCGGTCATTGTGACGGTGGTTGCCGCATTTGTGGGCAACGTGCTGGGCTATACGGTATTTAAAGACATGTGTGTAAGCATGTATTACGGCAGCTACAGCCTGCCGTCCTATGAGACGGTCTGGAATGCGGAGGCATTTGTGTTGACGACAGTGATCCCACTGCTGATTATGGCAGCCGTGAACTGGCTGATCCTTTCGCGCAAGCTGGCATTATCGCCGCTGAAATTTTTGAGGATGGACCTGGCGCGGCGAAGCAAAAAGAGAGTGGTACGCCTGCCCGGGTTTGGCTTCTTCCAGCGGTTCCGTATCCGCATCATTTTACAGAACAGTACGATCTACGCGACGCTGTTTGCAGGGATTCTGTTTGCGAATATACTGCTGCTGTTCGGTTTGATTTTCCCCGCCATGCTGAAGAATTATCAGGGCGAGGTGGAGAACAGTATGATCGCGCAGTATCAATATGTATTAAAGGATATGGTGACGACTGCCGACGAGGATGCGGAGCGCTATGCCGCGTATGCGCTGGAGACGCAGGAAAGGCATGGAAAAAGCGACGCTATCACGGTTTACGGCATCAGCGGGGACAGCAGCTATGAAAAGCTGGATTTTACAAAAGAGGGCGTGTATGTCTCCGAGGGCATTGCGGAAAAGTATGCATTAAAGGAAGGCGATACCATTACCTTAAAGGAGTGCTACGAGGAGAAGGAATATGAGTTTAAGGTAGCGGGTACGTGTTATTATCCGGCGACGATGGCGGTGTTTCTCGATATCGAGAGCTTCTGTGATACGTTTGGCATGGAAAGCGGTTATTTTAACGGATATTTTTCAAACAGGGAGCTGGATGACCTCGATGAGAGCGCGGTGGCAAGCGTGATTACGCAGGAGGATTTGACAAAAATATCCAGGCAGTTGATGGTATCGATGGGAAGCCTCATGGACATGGTGAACGTATTCGCGGTGATAATGTTCGTGATTATCATTTACCTGCTTTCGAAGATTGTCCTTGAGAAAAATGCCTCCAATATTTCTATGGTGAAAATACTTGGATTTGAGAACGGGGAAATTGCAAGGCTGTATCTTTTGTCTACGACGCTCGTCGTGGTTATTTCGGTCCTGATAAGCCTGCCGCTTGTGAATATGCTGATGAAGGTGTTTTTTTATCAGTATATTCTGATGGAGCTATCCGGGTGGTTCAGCTACTATGCTTCTGCGGATATTTTTGTGAAAATGTTTGCCGCAGGTGTTATCAGCTATGCGCTCGTGGCGCTGGTACAGTACCGGAAAATCACTAAGGTGCCGATGGATGAAGCGTTAAAGAATGCAGAATAATGAATTTACAAGCGTTGGTTTTTCTGGTACAATACCCTGTGAAATTTTTAGAAACAGCAGGAGGCGTGGTATATGGTAAAGAAAATGATTTCATGGAACGTGAACGGGCTGCGCGCCTGTGTGCAGAAGGGATTTTTGGACTATTTTAAGGAGGCGGACGCGGATATTTTCTGTATTCAGGAAAGTAAACTGCAGGCGGGACAGATTGACCTGCAGCTGGAGGGCTATCACCAGTATTGGAATTATGCCGAGAAAAAAGGGTATTCCGGCACGGCGATTTTCAGCAAGGAAGAACCGATTTCTGTTTCGTATGGAATTGGAAAAGAAGAGCATGATAAAGAGGGAAGGGTAATCACGCTGGAGTTTGACTCTTATTATGTCGTGACCGTCTATACGCCCAATTCCCAGAATGAGCTGGCGCGCCTTCCCTACCGCATGGTATGGGAGGATGAATTCCGGGCATATATAAGGAGCCTGGACGACAGGAAGCCGGTGATTTTCTGCGGCGACCTGAATGTGGCGCATAAAGAGATCGATTTGAAAAATCCAAAGACAAACCGCAAAAATGCCGGTTTTACGGATGAAGAACGGGCGAAATTCACCGAGCTTCTGGAAGCGGGTTTTATCGATACGTATCGCCTTTTTTACCCGGATACAGAGGGTCTCTATTCCTGGTGGTCGTACCGCTTCAAGGCAAGAGAAAAGAACGCGGGATGGCGGATTGACTATTTCTGCGTATCGGAAGATTTTCAGGGAAAGCTGTTAGATGCCACGATTCATACAGAGGTTATGGGATCGGACCACTGTCCGGTAGAACTGAAGGTGGAATTATGAAGCTGCTCTATCAGTTTGGCATTATTTTATTTATCACTTTTTTGGGCGAGGCGCTCTATGCGCTGCTGCCGCTGCCGGTCCCGGCGAGTATTTACGGGCTGCTTTTGATGCTGCTGTGCCTGGTTACGGGGATCGTCAGGCTGGAACAGGTAAAGATTGCGGCGGACTTCCTTTTAGAGATTATGCCGCCGATGTTTATTCCAGCAGCCTTTCCATCGCGGTGGCAGGCTTGCTGACAGTTGTGGGCGCTTCGGTTTTTGCAAACTTCCTGTAACGTGCGCCTGGGACGGAGGCTGTTTTAACGCAAACCGGCAGAATCCGGGATTGTCAAATGACGGCGGACATGATACGATAAGAGCAAATTCGGGAAAGAAAAGGAGATAAAGTATGGCACAGAATCCGATTGTGACAATTACGATGGAGAACGGGGATGTGATGAAGGCAGAACTGTATCCGCAGATTGCACCAAACACAGTAAATAATTTTATCAGCCTGGTAAAGAAGGGCTTTTATGACGGGCTGATTTTTCATCGGGTAATCGAGGGCTTCATGATCCAGGGCGGATGTCCGCAGGGAAATGGTATGGGCGGCCCGGGTTACAGCATTAAAGGGGAATTTACGGGAAACAAATTTAAAAATGATTTAAAGCATACGGAGGGCGTACTCTCGATGGCGAGAGCCATGAACCCCAATTCCGGCGGTTCTCAGTTTTTTATCATGCACAAAACTTCTCCGCATCTGGACGGCTCCTATGCGGCTTTTGGCAAGGTCACAGAAGGAATGGAGGTCGTAAATAGGATTGCGCAGGTGGATACGGACTACAGCGACAGGCCGTTGGATGAGCAGAAGATCAGAAGCATGGAGGTAGAAACCTTTGGCGTAGATTACCCGGAACCGGAGAAATGCTAGAGATGGAGATACGGGCGCTTCTGGTTACTACAAAGGAAGAACAGAATAAGGTTTTACGGGAAGGTGGTCATTGCGGACAGGCGATGGCCACCGTCTGCATCACGGACAATCCGCAGTTGGTAGAGCGACTGGCACAGGCAGACCTGCCCTGTATTTATCTGGAAGATACGCAGGAGGAAGGGAAATTTGTCAGCGGCGCGGATCTTGTCTTGCAGGCGAAAACAGACCGCCGTGCGGGCGCAGAAGGAAATTACGGGCTGGAGCCGGAGCTTTTGCTGCGGGTATGGCAGCGGCACTATCATCTCCCCTGGACGATTGCCCAAAGCGGGCGGCTGCTTATCCGCGAAAGTGTGATGGAGGATCTAAAGGCGCTGCTTGCCATGTATGGGGAAGAAGCGGATAATCCCGATGTGGCCCTCTTTTCACAGCAGCCACAGGAGGAACTGCAGGCATATATCCAGCAGCGTTATCCCCTTTACGGATACGGGCTGTGGAGCGTGCTGGAAAAAGAAACGGCGCGGGTGGTCGGCAGGGCAGGGCTGGAGGACGGCAGCATGGGCATGGAATTAGCCTATATGATTGCCAAAGAGTTCAGAGGAATGGGATATGCGAGGGAGGCGGCGCAGAGTATCCTCTCTTATGCCCGGGAGGAGCTGGGGCAAAAAGAGATCTGGTTGCGGACGTCCCGGCAGAATAAAGCCAGCCAGAAACTGGCGCAGGAGTTAGGCTTTGAAGAATGGCAAACAGATGGGGAAACGAAAATTTTTCAATTGTTTTTAGAAAAAAACAAGAAAAGATATTGACAAAGGAAGAGTTTGATGTTATTATTCATACAATTCCAATAGGAAATATTGGTAATGAAGCTTGGCATTGACAGCGGGAAGCGGAAATGCTAAAATTCATACAAATCGGATCGGAAACGATAAATTAAAGGAGGATGGATTTATGAAAAAATTGGCAGCAGCCGCAGCAGCGGCAACATTGGCACTGGCACTGGCAGTTCCGGCAGCAGCGGAGGGTACTATTACGGTGGCGGCCTCTCCGACACCGCATGCGCAGATTCTGGCAAAGGCGGCAGAGATTTTGGAAGAGCAGGGATGGACTCTGGAGGTAACAGAATTTACAGATTATGTCCAGCCGAATCTGGTAGTGGACAGCGGAGAGATCGATGCGAACTATTTCCAGCACATTCCTTATCTGGAGAGCTTTAATGAAGAGCAGGGGACGCATCTGGTAGATGTAGGTGATATCCATTATGAGCCGTTTGGTATTTATCCGGGAACAAAATCCAGTATCGATGAGCTGGAAGACGGTGATGTGATCGCGGTTCCGAATGATACCAGTAACGAAGCGCGTGCACTTCTTCTTCTGCAGGATAATGGAATTATCACCCTGGAGGAAGGCGCAGGCCTGACAGCAACGGTCAATGACATTGCAGAGAATCCGCTGAATATTGAAATTCTGGAGCTGGAAGCAGCACAGGTGGCAAAATATACGGAAGAGGTAGCGCTGGTGGTATTAAATGGCAACTATGCCCTGGAGGCAGGTTTCTCCGTAGCAAAAGATTCCATCGCATACGAATCCTCAGATTCTGAGGCGGCGAAGACCTATGTAAACGTGATCGCAGTAAAAGAAGGAAATGAAGACAATGAAGGCGTAAAAGCGCTGGTAGAGGTTTTGAAGTCTGATGAGATCAAGGAATTCATCAATGAGACCTATGACGGAGCAGTCATTCCGTTTGAGGAGTCTGCAGAAACAGAAGCAGCAGAGGAAGAAACCGAGGCATAAGAATAGAGGGCAGTAAAATAGAATAGGGACTGTTACGGGATTTT
>CAZAQD010000015.1:0-10611 GCA_964487425.1 uncultured Marvinbryantia sp.
CGTTATCACAGAAAATATGGCAAGCGGATTTGCAAAGAAAAAAAATCTGTGTTATACTGATATATAATTTCCGAAGTCAAGAAACGGAGGAACTATATGAAAAGAAAGTATATTTGGATATTATTGGCAGTGATGATGGCATGGTGCGCAGGCTGCATGTCATCTGCGGAGGATGCTGCGAATGAAACAGAGACAGGCGGGGAGGAAGCGTACGGGCAGGCAGAAGAGGACAGACAGGATATGCGCGCAAAGGGAGGCATGGGCAAAGATAACGATGGGATGCCAGAAAAAGGCGGTATGCGCGGCGGCGGTAATGGCGGCGGCATGGCGGAAAATGATGAGGAAGCTCAGGCGGTCATCGATGAGAACGCGGAAAAGTTTTCACAGTTTACGTTTACCGATGAGGAAAATGGAATATCGTTTGAATACAGCCTTTATATCCCGGAGGGCTATGAGGAGGATGAACAGTATCCGTTGATTATGTTTATCCCGGACTCCACCGGATCGGGCAAATCGGCAAAGGAGATCGTGGAGCAGTATTATGGGGCGGATGTCTGGGCGACGGCGCAGGAGCAAGAGAAACACGCTTCGTTTGTTCTGGTTCCGGCGTTTACGGAGACGGTCGTGGATGATAGCTGGTATGCTTCCGAGCAGATTGAGACGGTGATCCGTCTGATAGGCGCGCTGCAGGAGGAATACTCCATTGATGCAAACCGCTTATATACGACAGGGCAGTCTATGGGCTGTATGACCTCGCTTTATCTGAACAGCCAGTATCCCGATTTGTTTGCAGCCAGCATGTATGTGTCCGGACAATGGGATATTTCGGCGCTTTCTCCTTTGGAGGAACAGAAATTCTTTTACATTACTGCCGGCGGGGATGAAAAGTCTTCCGGCGGGCAGGATGAAGTGATGGCAATGTTTGATCAGGACGGTTGCGCGTACACTTACGATACCTGGGATGCGCAGAATGAACAGGAAGAGCAGGAGCAGGCAGTGGCGGCGATGCTGGAAAACAGTACGGACGCCAATATGATCCGTTTCGAGACAGGAAGCGTCCTGAAAGAGGGAGAGAACAGCATGGAACATATGGCATCTTTCAATTACGGATATAAGCTGGCGACAGTAAGAGACTGGCTGTTTGAACAGAGTAAATAAGACAGGAAATAGGTTTGCCGGTACCGGCAAACCTATTTAATTTGGGAATCCTTATTTTTCCTTACATTTTATGATATCATCATAAAATTCATCCATTTCTTTGTGGGAAGAAAATACGGCGACATACATCTGATTTCCCATAGCGCCGGAAAGGGCGTCCGGGATACGCTCCATCATCTTCATGTGGGAACCGTATTTTTCCATAATGTCGGCATGGTCCATAGCAAAATCCTTGCCGTCGCGCCGTCCGGCAAAAGCGCAGTAAGCAGGTTTGCCGACGGGCACAGTGGAGCGGTCAAAGACGATCATATCAGCCCATATTTTGTAAACATCCGTACTGTGGGCGAAATCGATCATATCAGGGGTGACGCCACCGCTGGGGCGCATATTCACTTCCAGAGCGACGAGGTCGCCTTTTTTTCCGAGCCCTTCCTGGTCTTTTTGCAGGCGGAAGAACTCAAAATGAACAAAACGGCTTTTCACGCCGAAGCTTTTTACAGTGGCACGCCCGGCAGCGCGGGTATCCTCCGGCAACTTTTTGAGGATGTAAAAGAGCGAGTTGTCGGATTTGTTGACAATATCCATAATGGACATCGGCGTAATATTGCCGGTTTCAAACATCGGCTCGCCGTTGGAATCAATGATCGCATCATAGGAATTTACTTCGCCCTGTACGAATTCTTCCATAATATAGCTGGTATCCGGCCACTTCAGGTCAAAAAACTGTTTCAACTGCTCTTCATTTTCTATTTTAAAGGTATGGGAAGCCCCCACGCCGTTGTCCGGCTTTGCCACAACCGGATATCTGACCATTTCGGCAAAATCCCGGCAGCCTTTTAACGTATCAACCATATGATAGCGTGCGACCGGGATGCCCGCCTTGCGGTAAAAGTCCTTCATACGCGATTTAAATTTGATATTAGGGATATCTGCCGCCTGGAAGCCGGATGAAATATTGAAATCCGTCCGCAGTCTGGCATCCCGTTCCAGCCAGTATTCATTGTTGGATTCCAGCCAGTCGATGCGCCCGTGTTTGTAGATCAGAAAGGCAACTGCACGATATACTTCATCGTCATTTTCCAGGTTGCTGACCCTATAGTATTCATTCAGGCTGTCTTTTAAATCCAGGCTGAGTTCATCGTAGGGCTGATCCCCGATCCCCAGGACATTTAAGCCGTTCTTTTTTAATTCCCGGCAGAACAACCAGTAGTTTGTGGGGAAATTGGGTGAAATAAAAATAAAATTCTTCATAACGTTTCCTCTTTCTTTTTGTAAAAATTATTTTTGCCCCAACAGATAGGGCACGAAATATTCGACCTGGCGATACCACCAGTACCAGTCATGGCTGCAGTCATATCCCCAGAAATCCACCCAGGCATCGATGCCCTTATCCTGCAGGATTTTCTGTAATGATCTGGTGGAGTCCGGCACTTCCAAGGACCCTGTCCGGAGCAGAGAATCGCTTTTTTCAGGTTATAAAGCGGGATATAGGGGGTGGTCGGCCGGCATACCCCAGATAATGGATAGGGGAATTGGCATATACCAGGTCATTCATGTAAGAGCCAAAGCCATACTCAGCAGGATAGATGCCGCTGAGCGCCAGCAGCCCGTCAAAAAGATCCGTATGCGGGCATCTGTGTACTGGTCGAACCATGTTTCGCAGTCCAGCGTGTCAATAGCACATACCATGATGTCGCCGGAGTCGATCCAGGGGGTACCAGACGTCTGCCATCCGGTAGTTTTCAAAATCATAAAATCTGCCGTCCTGGCAGGGGATGAACAGAACCGGGCGTCCGGCATGTCCGTAAATTTTACATTCCATATCCCTTCCTGCGGCAGGGCTGTACTGTTTGAAATATTGTTTCTCCATCGTATGCCTCCCTCAATAAAGCAAAGTATTCATGAAAAAGGGAATCTGCTTTTCCCAGCTTGCCTCACAGTGTTTGCCCCCGGGGACAATCCGGCTTTCCACAAGGATTCCTTTTTGAATAAGTGCGGAGGTAATCTCTGCAAACTGCAGCCGCATATCGTTATGGTTGCCAAGCTCTGCTTCCCCGTAATCCAGATAGATGACCGTATGCAAGGGAAAGTGCGTGTTTCGGATCAGATGCTTTAATTTACCGGGAGCTACCCAGATAGACGGAGAAAGGGCAGCGGCGCGGGAAAAATACATGTGATATTCCAGTACGGCGTAGAGGCTCATAAGCCCGCCCATAGAGCTTCCGGCAATGAAGGTATGCTTTCTGTCTGTAAGAGTCCGGTAGCGCCGGTCAATTTCCGGTTTGAAACGATGTACCAGCCAATCCATAGTGAGATCGCCCTTTGCTTCTATTTTACCGATCCCGGGTTCAGAAAAGGGAAACGGCGTGTACTCCTTTAAACGCCCGTTATCCGGGCTGTGATTGCACTCCACCGCCGCTATAATCAACTGGGTATTGGTATAGTCCATATACTCTTTCATTCCCCAGCATTTGCCGTAGGTAGCGTCTGAGTCGAAAAAGATATTGTGCCCGTCAAACATATAAAGTACCGGATAGCGTTTGTCCTGCTCATATTCGTAAGATTCGGGCAGATAGGCATAGACGCTTCGTTCTTCCCCGCCGGTCAGCTCGGGAATCGTTACGTTCCATTTATGTACCATAGTTCCTCCATTCTGTACCTTGTACAAAATATGTAGTTCATCACGTTACTATATCATAGTGAGGGGAAAATAGCAATGTATAAAAATCAATACCAATTGCGCAAGGAGCATGGTATACTGTCTGAAAATAGAAAAGAGAGTGATTTGAACTGCCGGAAATGCAGTATGTGAGGGAAAGATGAAGAAAAGAATAATACAGGCTGTTCTGGGCATCACCGGCGCCGCTTTGCTGTTTGCTGGCATCTGGCAGGGGGAATATGCGGTGACGCTGAATAAGGCGGTCCGAATATGTCTGGAGTGTATTGGAATTGGATAGAGGGCGGATCTCTTTACCTATGTATATAGTGGGGATTTTGGTTTTATTCGGGCTGCTTCTCGGACGGCTTATAGGAGTACAGAAGAAACACAAGTGACAGAAGCACAGGAGACGAAAGTGCAGGAGACGAAAGCGCAGGAGTATGCGGACGAACTGGTAGTGCTGGCAGTGAACAGCGGAGAAGATGAAAAGACAGTGAAGCAGTTTGCAGATGAAAATGAATGCACCTTTCTCATTGCGCCGGATACCGATTTGAAAATCGGAAGCCTTTATCCGGGCGTCATGCAGGGAATCCCTATACGGTGTTCATAAATGAGGAAGGGAAGGTAGCAGGAGATGCGGATACGATATATGGGCATTATAAAGAAATGCTGGAATTAGAATAAAATTAAAAGAGAGTTGAAACCTTTTCCCCGTTTTTTCTATCTAATAAGTGTAAAGCCACAACACATCATTCGAATGATAGAAAAAAGGGGAAACTGCTTGGAAAGGAGGGGCTATTCAAATGATACAGCTGGTAAAGAAGGCGATGAAGTCAGATACCGATGCATTTCTGGAGCTGATGGAGAAAAATTCGCTTGCGATGTATAAGGTAGCCCGTGGAATTTTAAGAAATGACGAGGACGTAGCGGACGCTATTCAGGATACGATCCTCACCTGCTTTGAAAAGCTGCATACCTTGCAAAAGCCGGAGTATTTTAAAACGTGGATGATACGCATATTAATCAATGAATGCAATGCAATCTTACAGCATTACCGCAGCCTGAATATGGCGGAGGATTTCCCGGACATTCCGCGCTATGACCAGTCAATGGCGGAATTTGAATTTAAGGAAATGCTGGATCAGGTAGATGAAAAATACCGGATCATACTGGTTCTGCACTATGTACAGGGCTTTAAAATTTCTGAGATTGCAGAAATTCTTGATTTGAAAGAAAACACAGTAAAGACGAGGCTTAAAAGGGCAAGAGGGCAGATCAAAACAGCATATTTCGGGGAAGATACCGAGGCAAAAACGGTAGATGACATAGAAAGACAAGGAGGGGTTTCAAATGAAAAAACAGATAGACTTTCCTGCATCGAACAATACACGGTTGGATGAGAAAATAAATAATATCATGCAGAGGGAATTTGAAGTGCCGGATTCTGTAAGCGCGGCAAAAAAGAGAGCGTTTGAACAAATCCGCGGCAATCAGTTAAAGCAGGACTATGCCAATGATGTTGCGAGAAAGCAGAGGAGCTTTAGAAAGAGAAAATCCGTGTTCCTGAAAGGCACGGCAGGGCTTGCGGCGGCTGCGGCAGCGTTTATTGTGGTATGTATTTCCAATCCGGCGCTGGCAGCGCAGATTCCGGTAGTGGGGCATATATTTGAAACGCTGGGTGATTCCTTAATGTTTTCCGGGGATTACAGCAAATATGCCGAGCCGCTTGGCGAAGGGCTTGTGACAGCAGAGCTGGAATCAGAAACGGATGGGGCGAAAGAGACGGAATCAGAAAGCGCAGACGCCGAGAAAACAGCTTTGGCGGACAGCGCCTACAGCAAGACTGTGAATGGGACAACTGTTACACTGTCTGAGATATACTGCAATGAGGAGGCATTAAGAATTGCCCTGATGATCCAGACAGAAGATGAGTTCCCGGCAAGCTCCTATTTTCAGGATACAGAGCTTGTGAGTGTGTCATTTGATAGGGCTACACTGGATTGTTCCTATAATCAGACGGCGGAAGATGGCGCTGAGAATATTGTGAATCTGAATATGGAAGGAAAGATGGTTGATGAGCATACCTTTACTGGTGTGATACGGATTCTGCTTGATGAGACAAATACAGACCATCAGGCATATGAAGAGTACTGGAATGCGCTGCTGGCATTCTGCGACGAGAAGGGCGTGGCAAAAGACGAGGACGGCGGCATAGACTTTGACAGTTACAAAGAGGTACTGGGGATTGATACGATGTTGAATGATGATATCGTATCGGCCGGCGGACCGGATATCAGCGATTATAATGTGGAAATTCCGGTTCCGGATGAATTTACAGTTGATCTAAGCCTTAGTAAATTGTATGGTTTCTTACCGGAGGAAGAGATGGATGTGCCGGAGATCAGCCAGGAACTGCGTGATGAATATAATGCGAAGATGGCAGAAAACGGTCTGGATGAAGCAAATTACGAAAACTTTACCGAGGAAGAACTTGAGATTGAACATCAGTTGTTTACGGAAATGATGAATAAGCATTATGAGCAATATCCTGAATTGGCGGATAGAGTCAATAAGTACAATAACTGGTGGATCGATGGCGAGTGGGATTTCCAGATTGACGTGACAAAGAACAGCGAAGGAATCGTTACGAAAGAGATCAATGACGCGGATGAGAATGGTTACGGGATCGCCAGCGTGACGATGACGCCTTTTGAGATTACGGTTGAACCGGTAACAGAAAACGTCGATACAGTGGCGGTTGTGTTAGATGCGGACGGCAACCTGATGGGCATTGATGCGTTCGGCGGAATCGCCATCAACGGCGCCGATGTATCAAAGCTGGATATTTATATCTGCGATTACCTTGAGTACATGGATGAATTGAAGGGCTACTGGTACTCCGATGATTATGAGGAGAAGAAGGACACAAAGACATTCAAGGAGTTGCTGGAGGAGCGTGCACTTCATCATACAGAGGTCGTTTTCTGAAAAATGAAAATTTAATATATGGGGATTGGGATACGGGCTGCCGCAGTTTTTGCGGCAGCCTTTATATTTTGTGGATTTGCACAAAAATTGAAAAAATGAGATTGGATGGAAAAAAAGGATTTGTCACTGGAGCAGCGAGAGGCATCGGTAAATGTACGGCAACAGCATTCACGGAAGCAGGGGCGGATGTGGCGATCGTGGATCTTGACATTGAGGAAGCTAAGAAGACAGCGGCAGAGGAGTGACCTACGAGCAGTGGTATAAGGTAATCAATATTAATCTGAACGGGATTTTCCTTACGGATATCGCAGCAGGTAAATATATGCTGGAGCATGGCGGCGGATCTATCATCAATACGGCTTCCATGTCTGCACATATCGTAAATGTTCCGCAGCCGCAGTGTGCATACAACGCTTCCAGAGCAGGCGTGATCCAGTTGACAAAATCACTGGCGATCGAGTGTGCGAAGCGCGGCGTACGTGTAAACAGCATCAGCCCGGGATACATCGGAACAGAGTTAACCTTAAACTCCCCGACGCTGATTCCGCTGATCGAGAAATGAAATGAGATGGCGCCGCTTGGAAGAATGAGAAAACCGGAGGAGCTGGAGTCCATCTGTGTATACCTTGCCGGAGACACCAGTACCTTCGCGACCGGTTCAGACAGAGAAAGCGCTTTCTTATATTGAGATATTTTGCAATGTGGATAACTCTCCAAAAATTCGTTTTTAAAAATTTATAAAAGTAAATATAAAGAAAAAAACTTTACAAACTTAAAGAAAATGAATAAAATGATTTTAGAAAAGAAAAAGGAGTCTGAAAATCATGGCTTTAAGCTACCGGAAATTGTTCACATTAATGGAAGAGAGAATGGTGACAAAAACACAATTGCAAAAAAGAATCGGCGCATCGTCGGCAACAATTGCCAAGCTTTCCAAAAATGAGGCGGTTTCCCTGAAGGTAATTGAAGATATCTGTAATGCGTTGAATTGCCAGCCGGGGGATATGATGGAGGTGGTTTTTGACCGCGTGCCGAATAAGCTGCTGCTTACGCTTCGCGAGGAAAAGAAGATGGAATTAAAAGGCGGCATTTATCATCAGACACAGATTTTGTTTGCGTTCCATTCCAACCGGATAGAAGGGGGGACGCTGACGGAGGAACAGACGCGCTATATTTATGAGGTGAATACGATCGGATTTGAGAGTGACATGCCGGCGAGAATCGATGACATCCTCGGGATGGTCAACCATTTCCGAGGCTTTGATTATATGCTGGAGTTTCTGGAAGAGCCATTAAGCGAAGTGATTATCAAAAAAATGCATCATATTTTAAAGGCGAATACCTCCGACAGCAATAAGGAGTGGTACCGGATAGGCGAATATAAGGCAAAGCCGAATATGTTCAGAGGGCAGAAGACGCCGCCGCCGGATAAAGTAAAACAGGAACTGCAGAAGCTTCTGGTGGAGTATAACAACAGGGATAAGATCAGTTTTGAGGACATTTTGGATTTTCACTGCCGCTTTGAGGGGATTCAGCCCTTTCAGGACGGGAACGGACAGGTAGGCAGGCTGATTTTGTTTAAGGAGTGTTTAAAGCATGATCTTATGCCGGCGCTGATAAGGGAAGACCAGAAGCTGGATTATTACCGCGGGCTGAGAGAATTCGCCGCTGCGCCGGAGATTTTCGTGAATACCTGCCGGGCGGCGCAGGATTATTACCGGGAACTGGCGGAATATTTTCTTGTCATATAGAAGCCTTGTAATCTAAAGGTTTTTGACAGGGCGCATTTTATATAGGAGAGGAAGAGGACGGATGGAGCAAATGAGTTTATTCGATAACCGGGAAACGACAGCGCCGCTGGCAAGCCGACTGCGCCCGGATACGCTCGACGAGTATGTGGGACAGACACATCTGGTAGGCAAGGGGCGTATCCTCAGGCAGCTAATCGAAAAAGACCAGGTGTCATCTATGATTTTCTGGGGACCGCCCGGGGTGGGGAAGACAACGCTGGCGAGGATCATCGCCAAACGGGCGGATGCCCGTTTTGTGGAGTTCAGCGCTGTGACAAGCGGTATTAAGGAAGTAAAAGAAGTGATGCGGCAGGCGGAGGAAAACCGGAAGATGGGGATGAAAACGCTGCTGTTTACAGATGAGATCCATCGTTTTAATAAAGCGCAGCAGGATGCCTTTTTGCCATTTGTAGAAAAGGGCAGCATTATACTTGTGGGGGCAACCACGGAGAATCCTTCTTTTGAAATCAATTCCGCGCTGCTGTCAAGATGCAAGGTATTTATCCTCAAGGCGCTGGAGGAAGAGGAATTAAAAGAGCTGCTTCTGCATGCGCTGAAAAGCCCGAAGGGCTTCGGCAATATGGAGATTGCCATAGAGGACTATCAGTTGAAGGCAATCGCCCGTTTTGCCAACGGGGACGCCAGAACTGCCCTGAATACGCTGGAAATGGCGGTCCACAACGGGAAGATGGATGAGAATGCCGTTCTGGTGGTGAGTGATGAAGTGCTCTCTCAGTGTATGAACCGGCGTTCGCTTCTCTATGATAAAAAAGGCGAGGAGCATTATAATATGATATCCGCCCTGCACAAGTCGATGCGCAACAGCGACCCGGATGCGGCGGTTTATTGGCTGAGCCGGATGCTGGATGGCGGGGAGGATCCGCTGTATATTGCAAGAAGGCTGGTGCGTTTTGCCAGCGAGGATGTGGGTATGGCGGATACCAACGCCCTTGAGATGGCGGTTGCCGCATATCAGGCATGCCATTTCCTGGGGATGCCGGAATGTGATGTCAACCTGACGCATGCGGTGGTATATCTTTCGATGGCGCCGAAATCGAATGCACTCTATGTGGCACGGGAGCAGTGCAAGGAGGATGTGAAACGGCTGCCGGCGGAGCCGGTGCCCCTGCAGATATGTAATGCCCCCACAGGACTGATGAAGGAGCTGCATTATGGAGAGGGCTATATTTACGCCCATGATACGCAGGAGAAGTTATCCGCAATGCAGTGCCTGCCCGATGCGCTGGCGGACAGGCGGTATTATCTGCCTGGGGAACAGGGGCAGGAAAAGGCGGTAAAAGAACGTCTGGAACAGATATTAGCGTGGAAAAGGAGCAGAAGATAAAGATGGAGAGGATATTTGGCTTGCTGCAGGGTTCTGCCGGTATGTACCTTCTGGCGGTGAATGTTTTGGCGTTTGCGGCTTATGGAATTGACAAGAGAAAAGCAATCAGGAATGCGTGGAGGATACCGGAGCGCACGCTGCTTCTTCTGGCAGTGGTTGGCGGAAGCATCGGAGCGATTCTGGGAATGCGTTTTTTTCATCACAAGACGAGGAAACCAAAGTTTCGTATCGGGCTGCCGCTGATCCTGGTTTTGCAGATAGCGGCGGTATGTCTGGTTCAGATGTCTGGAAAATGAGGGAAAATACGCTCTGCGGGAATGCGCAGGGCGTATTTTTTTGCAATTAAAAATTTTTTGAACAAAATCTGTCCAAATAAAAGGGAATGTTATCTAATAGGTGTAAAAGCAAAAATGAGCAGTCCGGACTCAGACGACGCGGGGCTCACTTATGAGGAATTCTCAGAGCAGCATGGTTCTTACGCATTTTATGCTGCGGTCGTATACGACGCGGAGGGAGAGGCGCTTGAGGCAGGCGATATCATAATGCCAAACGGCGGTGAGGGCAGTATCAGAAGTGTGTTCCCGGTACAGAACAGGGATGTTTCGCACCTGCAGATCTATCTGTTTGATGATTTTGACGGGTATGTGGACTCGCAAAGGGGCGATCCTGAG
>CAZAQD010000015.1:10711-11868 GCA_964487425.1 uncultured Marvinbryantia sp.
CGCACCGAATTGTGAAAAATGGATTGACAGAATAATCACAATCTGTTATAGTAGGCTTGTGTAAATAATATTGCTGTATCAGGTGCAGAACAGCACTTGTCCTGTTCTGAAGAGGGAATTGGGTGAGAATCCCAAACGAACTGGTCACTGTAAGCAGGGAGTGAGCTTCAGATACCATTGCACAACCCAAGAGTGTGAGAAGGTGAAGCAAACGATGATCTGCAAGTCAGGAAACCTGCCTGGTATATGAGATGTGCTCCAGTTACAGCGCAACATCCAACCAAGCCGTAAGGTTTGTGATCCGTGTCTGCATGGGTGAGCAGTCACACTTTTTATTTCATGGATGAATCTCGATGCAAGGAGAATACACAATACCTCCTTCATACCGTAACAATTTTCAAATGATCTCCGCAATGATTTTGAAAATGCAAGACGGCATGAACCCCGGAAGCAATCCGCAGCTTCCGGGGATTTTTTTGTAATGGGAAAAAGAGCTGCGCACGAAATCAGTGCGCAGCCTTCTTTTTCTTCAAAATAGGATGTAGTACCGTCCCCGTTTGGCAGTCTTTTTTCCGTGAAGATACAGAGAGTTGCCTGTACCTGAAAAGTAGAATATCATATCGTCGTCTCCTGTCTTTTGTTCAGTATATCACATACAACGGATATTCGATATTATTTTTTGTGAAATTTAGTTTTGGCTTGGTTAATTATATATCTATGGTTGCGTAAATGTACGAATTCATTTATAATTAAGAAAATATATTGTGCAAAATATATAAAAAGGAGAGACGAATATGCCAGACCAAACCTATTACCAGAGAGCGGATGAGATCCCGTTTATTGCGAAGCAGACCAAGATTGTCCTGGAGAACTGCGGAAAATTTGATGCGGAATCTTTTGACGAATATCTGGCAAGCGGCGGATTTCCGGCGTTACCGAAGCGGTCATCAGAAGGCTTGCGCCGGATCATAACAAAGCGGCGCTGGAAGAGATTGCGGAATGCGGCGTGCGGCAGGATGGGTTTATCCGTGAATTTACGGCTCCGTATCATGGAATTGACATCAAAATCTGCGTTTCCAGCGGATTGGCGAACGCCAGGCTGGTGATGGAGCAGGTGAAAAACAAAGAAAAGGAATACCATCTGATTGAGATTATGG
>CAZAQD010000015.1:11968-39506 GCA_964487425.1 uncultured Marvinbryantia sp.
GGCAGCCGCACAAAGGCGGCAGGGACAGAGGGTATCTATCGGGCAGATAAAGTTTCCGTCATCAAAAAATGTGATGAGAATCCGATGATCCTGTCCCTGTACGAAGGGCTGCTGAAAGGAAAAGAGCATAAGCTTTTGCACAATCACAGCTTTTATATATCATAATTTTTGCCCATCCTGGAAAGAGGCATTTCGCCTGCGCCGGAGCCAATGCTCCGGTGCGGCGGATAAATGCCTGTTTTACAGCGTTTCTTTCCAAATTGTTCTTTAAATAATACTTGCAGTTTCGCATGGATTATGTTATATTTTTAACGATAGGGAAAGTAATGCTTGTGAAACGCCAAAAGACACATCATTACATTATTTTTTTGCAAGAATTGTTAATTAAATAACAATAAATTCAACAAAGAAAGGAAGAGATTATGAGCAGTAAAATCACCATCATTGGAGCAGGAAGTGTAGGTGCAACCATCGCGTATACCTTATCTCAGGAGGACATTGCGTCTGAGCTGGTTTTGATCGATGTGAACAAGGAGAAGGTAGAAGGGGAAGTTATGGACATCGAACAGGGAACCAGTTTCCGTGATCCGATATCCATTATGGCAGGCGGTTATGAGGATGCAAAGGATTCCGACATTGTAATCATCACTTCCGGGATTGCGCGTAAACCGGGACAGACAAGGATTGAGCTGACACAGACGAACGTAAATATCTTAAAGCAGATCACACCGGAAATTGTAAAGACAGCGCCGAAGGCTCTTTACATTATCGTAAGCAATCCGGTTGATATTCTGACTTATGTGTTTACGAAAATATCCGGTTTGCCGGAAAACCAGATTATCGGGTCCGGTACGATTCTGGATACGGCGCGTCTTCGCTGCGGGCTTTCTGAGCATTTTCAGGTGGCGCAGAAGAATATTCACGCTTATGTATTCGGGGAGCATGGCGATACCTCATTCATTCCCTGGACAGGAGCTTATATTTCCGGTGCGAGCGTAGACGAGTATTATAAGCTGATGCAGGATCTCGGCAAAAATATTGAAAAGCTTGACAAAGAGAAGATGCTTGAGTATGTACAGAAATCCGGCGGCAAGATTATCGCCAATAAGGGAGCGACCTACTATGCGGTATCGGCTGCGGTATGTAAGCTCTGTGCAACGATCCTGGCTTCTTCCGATTCGATTGCAACCATTTCTTCTATGATGCATGGAGAGTATGGAGTAGAGGACGTATGTTTAAGCACCCTGACACTGGTAGGACCGAATGGCGTCCAGGGGAAAGTGCCGATGCGGTTGAACAAAAAAGAGATCGAGCAGTTGCAGTACAGTGCAAATGCGTTAAAGGATGTTATCAGACAGATTGAGCTGTAGATCAGGAGGGAAAGATGAAATACAGTTATTATCCGGGATGCACCTTGAGGACAAAGGCGAAGAAGCTGGATACTTATGCAAGAGCCTGCGCAGAGGTGCTTGGATTTGAGTTAGAGGAAATTGAGGACTGGCAGTGCTGCGGAGGCGTTTATCCGTTGGGAACAGATGAGATAGCGACGAAGCTTTCCTCTGTTCGCGCACTGAACAGCGCAAAAGAAAAAGAGCAGGACTTAGTGACCATTTGTTCTGCCTGTCATCATGTGATAAAAAGAGTGAATGACGATATGAAAAATGTCGGGGATATCCGTACAAGAGCCAACAACTATATGAAGCTTGAGACTCCGTATGGCGGCGAGACAGTTGTGCTTCACTATCTGGAAATACTGCGGGACAGAGTGGGATTTGACGAGATCCGCAAGAAAGTGGTAAATTCCTTAAAAGGAAAAAAGATAGGTGCATATTATGGCTGCCTGCTGCTTCGCCCAAGTGGAATTATGGCGTTTGACAACGCGGAGAATCCGTCTATTATGGAAGATCTGATCCGCGCGCTTGGAGCGGAACCGGTGATTTATCCATACCGCAACGAGTGCTGCGGCGGTTATATCTCCCTGAAGGAGAAAAAAATGGCTGCAGATATGTGCGACACTATCAAAGAAAGCGCAGACGGATTTGGCGCAGATATGCTGGTCACAGCCTGTCCACTGTGCATGTACAACCTGAATAAAAGCGGCGGGAGAGAGCTTCCGGTATATTATTTTACCGAGCTTCTCGCAGAGGCGCTGGGAGTAAAGGAGGGGGTAAGCGAATGAGCAGCATTGGAAAACAGGCGGAACTGATAAAAGAGATCAGCGGCGTGAACCCGCTCAAATGTATGAAATGCGGAAAATGTTCGGCGACATGCCCGTCCTATCAGGAAATGGACATCAAACCTCATCAGTTTGTATCTTATGTAATTAACGAAGAGATAGAAGCGCTGGCGAATTCCAGGTCGCTTTGGAAATGCCTTTCCTGTTTTGCCTGTGTGGAACGCTGTCCGCGCGATGTAAAACCAGGAAAATTGATCGATGCGGCAAGACAGGCGGTTGTGCGCCAGAGAGGTGGAAATTATCTGATGGCGGACGAGATTCCCGAGCTTCTTGACCCCGACCTTCCGCAGCAGTTACTGGTTAGCGCATTCAGAAGATACAGGAGGTGAGACAGGTGCAGAGAATCGGAGTGTTTGTCTGTCATTGCGGAAGCAATATTGCCGCAACGGTAGACGTGAAAAAAGTAGTGGAAATGGTTCAGATGGAACCGGGCGTTGTCCATGCCGAAGAATATCAGTATATGTGCTCGGAAGCAGGGCAGGCGCTGATCGCGAAAGCAATTCAGGAAAAAAGCCTGACAGGGATCGTGGTGTGCTCCTGTTCTCCGCGTATGCACGAGACGACCTTCCGCAATTGCGCAAAGCGTGCGGGACTGAATCCGTATATGGTGGAGATCGCCAATATCCGTGAGCATTGTTCCTGGATCCATAAGGATATGGAAGAGGCGACAAAAAAGGCAGTGATTCTGGCGAGGGCGGCAATTGCCAAAGTGAATTTGAACACGCCGCTGAAGCCGGGCGAGAGCCGTGTTACCAAACGCGCATTGGTAATCGGCGGCGGGATTGCCGGTATTCAGACTGCGCTTGATATTGCGGACGCCGGATATGAAGTGGATATCGTGGAGAAGACGCCGAGTATCGGCGGAAGGATGTCCCAGCTTGATAAGACATTCCCGACCCTGGACTGTTCGGCATGTATCCTCACGCCGAAAATGGTGGAGGCGGCAGCCCATGAGAAAATCAGGATTTATACATATAGCGAGGTAGAGAAGGTATCCGGCTTTGTCGGAGATTTCACGGTTGATATCCGCAAAAAGGCAAGAAGCATCAACATGGATAAATGTACCGGATGCGGCGTCTGCCAGGAAAAATGTCCTTCGAAAAAAGCGCCGAGCGAATTTAACCGCGGGTTAAACAACAGGAGCGCGATCTATACCCCGTTTGCGCAGGCGATCCCGAATGTGCCGGTAATCGACCGCGAGCACTGTATTAAGTTTAAGACGGGAAAATGCGGCGTCTGTGCAAAGGTCTGCCAGGCGGGAGCCGTCGATTATGACCAGAAGGATGAGATCATCACGGAAAAATATGGAGCGATCGTAGTGGCAACCGGTTTTGACACGATCAAACTGGATAAGTACGATGAATATGCATACAGCCAGAGTAAGGATGTGATTACCTCTTTAGAGCTGGAACGGATTATGAATGCGGCAGGTCCGACAAAAGGACATCTGGAGCGCCTGTCCGATGGAAAAGCGCCAAAAAAAATGGTATTTGTTCAATGTGTGGGAAGCCGCTGCTCAGACAGCAGGGGAAAAAGCTACTGTTCCAAGATCTGCTGTATGTATACGGCAAAGCATGCCATGCTGATCCGTGATAAATACCCGGATGTGAATGTGACAGTATTTTATATTGATGTGCGTACACCAGGCAAGAATTTTGACGAATTCTACAGAAGAGCCGTGGAGCAGTACGGCGTAAATTATATCAAAGGACAGGTAGGAAAGGTTGCTCCGCAGCCAAACGGAAAGCTGCTTGTGCAGGCGTCCGACCTTCTCGATAACAGACAGATTAAAATGGAAGCAGATATGGTTGTCCTGGCAACGGCAATCGAGCCGAACCCGGATGTGCGCAAGATTGCCACGATGCTGACCGCAAGTATTGATACGAATAATTTCCTGACAGAAGCCCATGCAAAGCTGCGCCCGGTAGAGTCGCCGACAGCCGGTATCTTCTTATCCGGCGTGTGCCAGGGTCCCAAAGACATCCCGGAAACGGTAGCGCAGGCGGGTGCGGCGGCAGTTAAGGCGATTGGATTGTTGGCGAAAGAGAAACTTTTGACCAATCCGTGTACCGCACAGTCCGATGAATTGCTGTGTAATGGATGTTCTACCTGTGCAAATGTCTGCCCATATGGAGCGATTTCCTATGAGGAAAGACAGGTTAACGATCACGGGCTCCGCGAGGTGCGCCGCCTGGCAGTGGTTAACAGTGCGCTTTGCCAGGGATGCGGGGCTTGTACGGTAGCCTGCCCGTCCGGCGCGATGGATCTGCAGGGATTCTCGAACAGACAGATTATAGCGGAGGTGGATGCAATATGTCGATAGAAACAAAAGAAGAATTCAGACCGAAAATTGTAGCATTCTGCTGTAACTGGTGCAGTTATGCAGGAGCCGATCTGGCGGGGAGCAGCCGTCTGACTTATCCGGCGGATGTGAAAATTATCCGTGTCCCCTGTTCCTGCCGTGTAAATCCGATGTTTATCCTTCGTGCCTTTGAAAAGGGTGCGGACGGTGTAATTATGTGCGGCTGCCATCCTGGCGACTGCCATTACAGTACCGGAAACTATTATGCCAGGAGACGTATGACGCTGCTGTTCTCCATGTTGGATTACATTGGCGTAGAGAACGGGCGTACGCGTGTCGAATGGGTATCTGCTGCAGAGGGCGTGAAGTTTTCTACCACAATGAATGAGTTTGTGGAAAAAATTTATTCGCTTGGCAAGAATGTAAGATTGGAGGATTTAAGATGCAGGAATTAATCAACCGTGCAAAAGAACTGCTGGCAGACGGAACGGTAGCCAGGGTGCTTGGCTGGAAAGCCGGAGACCTGCCTTATAATCCGGAACCGGCTTACTTTGAAACGGAAGAGTCGCTGAAGGATTTCGTGTATAACGGATTCTGCGGCGCCAATTTAAGCAAGTATATGATCGAAGCATCCAAACTGGATGGGAAAACGCTTGTCTGTTTAAAACCGTGCGATACCTATAGCTTTAACCAACTGATGAAAGAGCATCGCGTGGATCGCGAAAAAGCATATATCATCGGGGTCGGCTGTAAGGGAAAGCTGGACATTGAGAAGATCCGGGCAAAGGGGATCAAGGGAATCGAAGGCGTTTCGGGCGCAGAACTCACCGACGATGCCGACATGCTGCAGGTTCAGACGATTTACGGAGAGAAGACAGTGGCTTATGCCGACGCTATGCTGGAGAGATGCCATGTATGCAAGGGTAAGGAACATAAAGTATACGACGAGCTGATCGGAGAGTCAAAGGATACGAAGGATGCCGACCGTTTTGCGGAAGTGGCGCGGATTGAAGCGATGGAGCCGGAAGAAAAATTTGCCTTTTTTCAGAGCGAATTAAGCAAATGTATCCGCTGTAATGCCTGCAGAAATGTCTGTCCTGCATGCAGTTGCCGCAAATGTGTGTTTGACAGCAACAAGTTTGACAGCTCCCAGAAAGCGAATGTGGACTCTTTTGAAGAAAAGATGTTTCATATCATCCGCGCATTCCATGTGGCGGGGCGCTGTACGGACTGCGGAGAGTGCAGCCGCGTATGCCCGCAGGGGATTCCGCTGCATCTGTTTAACCGTAAATTCATTAAAGATATCGATGAGCTTTACGGAGAGTATCAGGCGGGAGAGGATACGGAATCAAGAGCGCCGCTCACCAACTTCACTTTTGAAGATGCCGAGCCAAGTATCGTAGGAAAGAGGGGATAATGTATGTATAAGATAGCAAAAGAAAATCTGTCCGCATTATTCCAACTGATCGCCGAAAATCAGGAATTATACCTGCCGGTGAAAGTAAGCGGTCAGACGAATTTTCGGGCATGGAGCGAAGAGGCGCAGGTGGATCTTGATACCCTCAAAAGTGTCAAGTCTCCAAAAGATGCTTTTTTCCCGCAGAGTGAAAACCTATATGCGGTAAAGAAGGAAGGAAAAAAACTAACCGTTGAGCCGGGAGCCTTGAAAGAGCAACCCTTTGTCGTCTTCGGTATGAAAGCCTGCGATGTGCAGGGGGTACAGGTTTTAGACAAAGTATTTTTGGCGGAACCGGTGGATAGCTTTTATGCGGCGAGAAGGGAACATGGCATGATCGTAGCGCTTGCCTGTCATGAGCCGGAAGAATCCTGCTTCTGTAAGGCATTTGGGATAGACTGTGCAGAGCCGGCAGCGGATGTTGCTGCATGGATGGTGGAGGATGTCCTATACTGGAAGGCGCTTACCCCCAAAGGCGAGGCGCTTACAAAGGAAGTGGAGAGCCTTTTGGTAAATGCGGACGGAGAAGAAGAAAAGATCGAGGCAGAAAAAACGGCGATCCGCAATATCGTGGAGAAGCTTCCCTATTCCCACCTCTCTCTGGAAGGGTGGAACGGCGATGTCCTCAAGGAAAAATTTGATTCGCCGCTATGGGAAGAATTATATAAGCCCTGCCTGGCGTGCGGCGCCTGTACGTTTGTGTGCCCGACCTGCCAGTGTTACGATATCAAGGATTATGATACGGGACACGGCATACAGCGTTACCGCTGCTGGGATTCCTGTATGTATTCCGATTTTACGATGATGGCGCACGGCAACAACCGTACCAGCCAGATGCAGCGCTTCCGCCAGAGATTTATGCACAAGCTGGTTTATTTCCCGGCAAACAACGACGGAATGTATTCCTGCGTGGGCTGCGGGCGATGTGTGGAGAAATGCCCGGCGTCCTTAAATATCGTGAAAGTAATCAAGTCTTTTCAGAAGCAGGGAGGTGAAAACCAATGAGTGAATGTACCTGTCAAAAAAATTATGCGCTGGATATGCTGATTCCGAAAGTGGGCGTAATCACGGATATCCGCCAGGAGACACCTGATGTTAAGACCTTTCGCGTGAATGCGCCGGAGGGCGGAAAGATGTTTGAGCATATGCCGGGGCAGTGTGCGATGGTATGCGCGCCCGGAATCAGCGAGGGTATGTTTTCCATTACCTCATCACCGACGAATAAGGAATATCAGGAGTTCAGTATTAAAAAATGCGGAATCCTTACAGATTACCTTCACAGCCTGCAGGTTGGGGATGAGATCACAGTCCGCGGACCTTACGGCAACCATTTTCCGGTGGAGACGGAATTAAAGGGAAAGAACCTTTTGTTCATTGCCGGCGGTATCGGGCTGGCGCCGCTTCGTTCCGTAATCAATTATGTGCTGTATAACCGTGCGGACTATGGGACGGTAGACATTGTCTATGGCTCACGTTCCGCAGACGACCTGGTACAGCTAAAAGAAATCCGGGAAGTCTGGATGAAGACAGAAGGCGTGAAAGTTCATCTTACGATTGACCGCGAGCAGGAAGGATGGGACGGGCATGTCGGCTTTGTCCCAAACTACGTAAAAGAGCTTGGGTTCTCTACGGATAAAATCGCACTTCTTTGCGGACCGCCTATTATGATTAAATTTACGCTGGCGGGGCTGCAGGAGCTTGGATTTGCCAAAGAGCAGGTTTACACAACGCTTGAGCTTCGCATGAAATGCGGAATCGGAAAATGCGGGCGCTGCAACATCGGTTCCAAATATGTGTGCAAAGACGGTCCGGTATTCCGCTGTGATGAAATAGACGAAATGCCAAATGAATATTGATTAGCAACGAGCCGTGCACAGCCGGATGAGAAGGCATACTCGTCATGCTTGCATGTAAGAGTATGGAGGCGCGGCGCAATTTAGAGAAAGGAAAAGACCAAAATGGAGAAGATGGTTAATGTATATTTTTTCGGCAAACGATATCGTGTCCCGGCAGAATTGACGATCATGACTGCAATGGAATATGCCGGATATACGCTGAAAAGAGGATGCGGCTGCAGGCATGGCTTCTGCGGCGCCTGCGCGACGATTTACCGGATCAAGGGAAAGAATGAGCTGAAAACCTGCCTTGCCTGTCAGACACAGGTGGAGGAAGGCATGTATGTGGCAAGCATCCCGTTCTTCCCGACGGATAAGAGAATCTATGACATCAATGAAATTAAGCCGACCCAGCAGATCATGATGGAGTTGTACCCGGAAATCTATAGCTGCATCGGCTGCAACGCATGTACCAATGCCTGTACGCAGAATCTGAACGTCATGCAGTATATCGCCTATGCACAGAGAGGCGAATTTGAGAAATGTGCAGAAGAGTCATTTGACTGTGTGGGCTGCGGCTGCTGTTCGGTGAGATGCCCGGCAGAGATTTCTCACCCGATGGTTGGAGTTCTGGCTAGACGCCTTACCGGAAAATATATTGCACCGGAAGCCGAACATTTAAATCATCGCGTAGAGGAGATCCATGAGGGCGCTTATGATGAACTGATTGAGCAGATTATGCATAAGCCAATCACAGAAATGCAGGAGCTTTACAATGCCAGGGAAATTGAGAAATAAGGAGGGAGAATCATGTTTACACCGGAAATGCTGGAATCAATTAAAAAGGTGGAAGCGACCAGGCCCGAGCGTATGGGGATGGAACCAAGACGAATGACCGCTGATGAGAAAGATGCTCTCCTGAAAGCTTATCATCCTGATTACAGAGAAGAGGAATATATTGAGATTAAGGTAGGCCCCAATAAAGGGGAGAAGGCTCCGACAGAGCTGGTTCATCTCCTTCACTCCAACAGCCGTTTGCGGAAGGAAAAAATAGATTTGAATAAAATCGACTATGATGTGGATGTGCTGGTAATCGGCGGAGGCGGAGCAGGGTCCTCGGCAGCGATTGAAGCCCACGAAGCGGGAGCGGACGTTATGATCGTGACAAAGCTTCGTATCGGAGACGCCAATACGATGATGGCGGAGGGCGGTATCCAGGCAGCGGACAAGGAAAATGACTCGCCGGTACAGCATTATCTGGATGCGTTTGGCGGCGGACATTTTGCGGCGAGGCCGGAGCTGCTGAGCAGACTGGTTATGGAAGCGCCGGATGCGATCCAGTGGCTGAACAGGCTGGGCGTTATGTTTGACAAAGATGAAGAGGGCAGGATGGTCACGACGCATGGCGGCGGAACTTCCAGAAAGAGAATGCACGCCTGCAAGGACTATTCCGGCGCGGAGATCATGCGTACTCTGCGTGATGAAGTGTTAAACCGCAAAATCCCGGTGATCGAATTTACTTCTGCAGTGGAATTGCTCAAAGATGAAAAAGGACAGGTCGCAGGCGCGGTGCTGCTGAACATGGAGACAGAGGATTATCTGGTGGCAAGGGCAAAGACGGTCATCATTGCCACAGGAGGAGCAGGCAGGCTTCATTACCAGAACTTCCCGACCTCCAACCATTACGGCGCGACTGCGGACGGACTGATCCTCGGATACCGCGCGGGCGCACCGCTGCTTTATCAGGATACCATACAGTACCACCCGACAGGCGTCGCTTATCCGGCGCAGATTTACGGAGCACTGGTGACAGAGAAGGTGCGTTCTCTCGGCGCGATGATAGTGAACGTGGAAGGCGAGGCATTTATGCATCCGCTTGAGACCCGCGATGTGGCAGCGGCAGGAATTATCCGCGAGTGCACAGACCGGGGCAAGGGCGTGACGACGCCTCTTGGAAGCGGCGTATGGTTGGATACCCCAATGATTGAGATGAAGGGCGGAGAGGGAACGATTGAAAAACGTCTCCCGGCGATGCTGCGCATGTACATGAATTATGGTATTGATATGAGAAAACAGCCGATCCTGGTTTACCCGACGCTGCATTATCAGAACGGCGGGCTGGAAATCGGCGGCGATGGATTTACGAAAGCAATCGATAACCTTCTTGTTGCCGGGGAGGCAGTCGGCGGTATCCACGGCAGAAACCGCCTGATGGGCAATTCCCTTCTGGACATTATTGTATTTGGAAGAAATGCCGGAAAAGCGGCGGCAGCAAAGGCAAAAGATGTGAAAATCGGAGCTCTGAGCCTGAAGCATATCGAAGAATATGCAGATGCGTTAAAAGAGGCGGACTTGGAAACTGATGATGTATCTCCGCTGCTTCTGCCGAAGTACGCGAGACACGAGCGTTAAAGGAAAGGAGAGCACTTTATGCGTGAGATTAATGCGAGCCAGATTACAGAAGTAGTGGAAAAGCTCTGTATTGCCGCTAATGAGCATCTGCCGGAAGATGTAAAATGCGCAATCAGAAACTGCCGTGCCTGTGAGGACGGCGAGATAGCAAAGGGTGTTTTGGACAATATTATCGAGAACTTTGAGATTGCAGATAAAGAAAACGTACCGATCTGCCAGGATACCGGAATGGCATGTGTCTTTCTGGAAATTGGGCAGGATGTACATATTACCGGAGGCAATCTTGCCGACGCCGTGAATGAGGGAGTCCGCAGAGGCTATGATAAGGGCTATCTGAGGAAGTCTGTTGTGAAGGATCCCGTGCGCAGGGGCAATACCGGCGATAACACTCCGGCTATGATCTATACTGAGATTGTTCCGGGAGAGCAGATTAAGATTACGGTCGGACCTAAGGGCTTCGGAAGCGAAAATATGAGCGCGATCCGCATGTTCAAGCCGTCAGCAGGACTTCAGGGAATTAAAGATTTTATTATTGAGACGGTAGAGACGGCAGGACCGAACCCATGTCCACCGATGGTTGTTGGCGTGGGAATCGGCGGGACCTTTGACAAAGCGGCGCTGTTGGCAAAGAAAGCGCTGATGAGGCCGATTGACTCCTCTAATGAGGATCCGTTCTATGCCGACCTGGAAGCGGAAATGCTGGAGAAGATCAACCGGCTTGGCATCGGTCCGCAGGGATTCGGCGGAAAGACAACGGCGATCGGGCTGAATATCGAAACTATGCCGACGCACATTGCGGGAATGCCTTGTGCAATTAATATTAACTGCCATGTAACAAGACATAAGACGGAGGTGATATAATGGAAAAACATATTACATTACCGCTTACAGAGGAGCTGGCAAAAACGCTTCATGCAGGCGATACCGTATATTTGACGGGAACGATCTATACCTCCCGTGATGCAGGGCATAAGAGAATGTGCGAGGCGCTGGCGCGCGGCGAAGAACTGCCCTTTGATCCGACAGACGCCACGATCTATTATGTGGGGCCGACTCCGGCAAAGCCGGGGCAGGTGATCGGTTCCGCCGGTCCAACTACCAGCGGACGTATGGATGCTTATGCGCCGATAATGATGTCTGTGGGCGCCAGGGGTATGATCGGCAAAGGAGCACGCCTGCCGGAGGTCATAGAGGCAATGAAGAAATACAGCGGCGTATACTTCGGCGCTATCGGCGGCGCGGGGGCATTGCTGGCAAAATGTATCAAAAAAGCGGAGCTGATCGCCTATGAAGATTTGGGCGCGGAGGCGCTGCGAAAGCTTTATGTGGAAGAAATGCCTCTGGTCGTAATAATTGACAGCGAAGGCAGGAATCTCTACGAAGAAGGAAGGGAGGCATACCTTTCGCAGCATTCGTAAGAAAATGGAAGGGATTGCCAAAAAACACGAATTATGTTATAGTATGGCATAAATAAGAAAAGGGAGAACAAGTATGACTGATTTACTGGAAGCGTTGATGATACTCTGCTTTGGATTGTCATGGCCGATTTCTATTCGGAAATCATGGGTGTCAAAGACGGCAAAAGGAAAAAGCCTGTTTTTTGAGTTTTTTATCTGGGTCGGCTATATATTTGGAATTATCCGCAAGATCATGTTATGGTCATCGGGCGCCGGAACAGGCTGGCTGTTCTATCTGGGATGGTTTTTCTATGTGCTGAATATCGTGGAGATCACGATTGATATGGCGCTGTACTTCAGAAATGTTAAATTGGATAAGGCAAGAGAGAATTAAAGATCAAAAATGAGCAGAGAGGCTTTGCCGCAGGCAGAGTCTCTCCTTGTGTACGGGATCGCCCATACCCGTCCATATTGAAGCGATCGTTTATATCAAAGCGATCGTCTCTTGACAGAAGCAGTACAATTTCATACAATCATACTTGTATTTAGAAATAGATGAGGATTTCGATATGGATGGACAGGAAATGTCATACAGAACCTAAGGAGAGGAGAAAAATTATGGCAAAAATTCAGATGACAACACCGATCGTAGAGATGGACGGAGATGAGATGACACGAATTCTCTGGAAGATGATTAAGGAGGAGCTGATTCTGCCTTTTGTAGAGCTGAAGTCCGAATATTATGATCTTGGGCTGGAAAACCGCGACGCCACAGATGATAAGGTGACGGTGGAAAGCGCCGAGGCAGCGAAAAAATATGGGGTTGCCGTGAAATGTGCCACCATTACGCCCAATGCGGCGAGGGTAAAGGAATATCACTTAAAGGAAATGTGGAAAAGCCCCAACGGAACGATCCGGGCAATTCTCGATGGAACCGTTTTCCGTGCGCCGATCATTGTAAAAGGAATCGAGCCCAACGTCCGCTCCTGGAAAAAGCCGATCACGATTGCCAGACATGCTTACGGCGACGTCTATAAGGCTTCTGAGCTGAAGATTTCCGCGCCTGGACAAGCGGAGCTGGTGTTTACGGCGGAGGACGGGACAGAGACGCGGGAGCTGATCCATCAGTTTAACGGCGCGGGCGTGCTGCTGGGAATGCATAACATGGACCGTTCCATTGAAAGCTTTGCCAGAAGTTGTTTTGCCTATGCCCTGGATACAAAGCAGGATCTGTGGTTCGCCACAAAGGATACGATTTCCAAGAAATATGACCATACCTTCAAAGATATTATGCAGGAGATCTTTGAGACGGAATATAAGAAGAAATTCGAAAAAGCGGGCATCACTTATTTTTATACGCTGATCGATGACGCGGTGGCGCGTGTGATGAAATCGGAGGGCGGATATATCTGGGCGTGCAAGAACTATGACGGAGATGTCATGAGCGATATGGTATCCTCCGCGTTCGGTTCGCTTGCCATGATGACCTCCGTACTGGTATCGCCGGACGGCTGCTATGAATACGAAGCGGCGCACGGAACCGTACAGCGCCATTATTATAAGCATTTAAAAGGCGAGGAGACGTCCACGAACTCTGTCGCTACGATCTTTGCCTGGAGCGGCGCCCTGAGAAAACGCGGCGAGCTTGATAAGCTGCCGGAATTGATGGAATTTGCCGACAGGCTGGAAGCGGCGACGATCAAAACCATCGAGAGCGGAAAGATGACAAAGGATCTGGCGCTGATTACAACGCTTGAGAATCCGACAGTATTAAACAGCGAAGGGTTTATTAAGGCGATCCGGGAAAATCTGTAAATTTAGTCATAATATATTGGCGCAAAAGGCTTCCTGCGGGAAACTTTCTGCGCTATATGTTTTTTAAGCAAGCTCCTCCCATTTTTCATAGAGTGCTTCCAGCTTTTTAGAAATGTCAAATTTTTCATTATTCAATTCCAGGCAGCGCGCCACATCTGAGTAGACCTGCGGCGACGCCAGCAAAGCATCGATTTCTTTGCCGCGTTCCTCCAGATTTTGGATTGCTTCTTCCGTGCGTTTTAAGTCATTTGCCCGTTTGCGCTCCCTTGCCTGTTCTTCCTTTTGCTGCTTCCAGTCTTTTTTGCCTTCGGTTTCTTCTGTATTTTTCACAGAGACGGAAGCGGATCCGAAAATGCCGTCTGCTTTGCTGTGGGCGGCATCCGGCGCATAAATGCGGGTAAGCTCTTCCCGTTTTTCCAGGTAGTAGTCATAGTTGCCGATATAGTTGACAAGCGTATTGCCAGTCAGGTCAAGAATCCTTGATGCCGTCTGGTTGATGAAATAACGGTCATGGGAGACATAAAGCACCGTGCCGGTATACTGATTGAGGGCATGCTCCAGTATTTCTTTAGAGGTAATGTCCAGATGATTGGTCGGCTCGTCAAGGATCAGAAAATTGGCTTCTGAAAGCATCAGCTTTGCCAGCGATATCCGTCCGCATTCGCCGCCGCTTAAATCCCTGATGCGCTTGAATACGTCGTCTCCGGTAAACAAAAATGCCGCGAGCACATTGCGGATTTCCGTATTGGTGAGCGCCGGATAGTCGTCGGAGATCTCTTCAAACAGCGTTTTCTCCATATGCAGGACATGATGCTCCTGGTCATAATAGCCGATGTGGACTTTGCTGCCGGGCGTAACGGTGCCGGAATCGGCTTCCATCATCTGATTGATGATCTTGAGCAGGGTAGTCTTTCCGGTTCCGTTGTTGCCGATGATTGCCACCTTTTCCCCACGCTTGATCTCAAAATTGAGATCAGAGAATAGCTGCAGGCTGCCAAAGGATTTGGCAAGGTGTTCGACGGAAAGGACGTTGCTTCCGCTTGTAATGCGCGGCTCCAGGTGCAGATGGATCTCGTTATCCACCTCCGCCGGTTTTTCCAGACGCTCCATTTTGCCCAGTATTTTTTCACGGCTCTCGGCACGTTTGATGCTTTTTTCACGGTTGAAGGATTTCAATTTTGCGATTACCTGTTCCTGGCGCCGGATTTCCTGCTGCTGATTCAGATAGGCTTTCAACTGCGCCTCGCGGAGCATGGCGCGCTTCTGCGCATAATCGGAATAATTGCCGAGATATGTGGCGGCGTGCCCGCAGTCCAGCTCGATCACTTTTGTGACTACCTTATTCAGAAAATAGCGGTCATGGGCAACGATGATGACGGCGCCCTGATAATTCAGAAGATAGTTTTCCAGCCAGGCGATCGAGTTCATATCCAGATGGTTGGTCGGCTCGTCAAGCAGGATTATATCCGGTTGGGAGAGCAGAAGCTTTCCTAATGCAACGCGGGTTTTTTGTCCGCCTGAGAGCGTGTCGATGGGTTTTTCAAATTCCGCCTCTGTAAAGCCAAGCCCCTTTAATACGCCGGTAATCTCGCTTTTCCAGGCGTAGCCGTTCTTATTTTCAAATGCGGTATTGAGCCGGTTGTAAGTCTCCAGTGTCTGAGTGAGGGCATCGCCCTCCTGATGCTTCATGGTAAGCTCCAGGCTGCGCATTTTTTCTTCCAGTAAAATGACATCCTGCTTTACGGTCACAAGCTCCTGATAAATCGTATTGCCGCTGGACACCGCCTCATGCTGGGCAAGATAGCCGATCGTTGCCCCTTTTGCCAGAATGACCTCGCCGGAATCAGCGGGAAGCTGGTTCATAATAATTTTTAATAACGTTGATTTTCCAGCGCCGTTAATCCCCACAACAGCCGTTTTTTCTCTCTCCTCCACATGGAAAGATACATTTTTCAGTATTTCACTGCTGCCAAAGGATTTATTGATATTATTACATGCTAAAATCATGGTACCTTATCCTTATTCACTCGTTTTTATAACATTCCTGCCATGCGGCTTTCCCTTCGCCCTGATCTGTGTATGGCGGGACTGTTACACATTTTAGCATAATACTGCAAATTCCTCTAGCTTTTTTAGAAAAAATGCAGTAGAATATGTGATTAAGTGGATACACAGGAGGACGCAGAGATGAAAAAGGTTGTGAAATTTGGCGGAAGCTCACTGGCGAGCGCGGAGCAGTTTAAGAAGGCAGGGAGTATTATCCGTGCGGAAGAAGCCAGAAGATATGTGGTGCCTTCTGCGCCTGGAAAGCGTTTTCCGGCAGATACAAAGGTGACAGACATGCTTTATGACTGTTATGAGACGGCGGTTGGCGGAAAAGACTTTGACAAAAAACTGATAAAAATACAGGAACGTTATAATGAGATCATCGAGGGGCTGAAGCTGGAGCTTTCCCTGGATGAGGAGTTCAAAAAAATACATGAGTTTTTTGAGAATGGAGCCGGGAGTAATTACGCGGCATCCAGAGGAGAATACTTAAACGGCATCATCATGGCAAAGTATCTCGGATATGAATTTATCGATGCGGCAGAGGTAGTTTTCTTTAACGAAAACGGAGAGTTTGACTCGGAAAAGACCAACCGTGTGTTGGGAGCGAGGCTGGAAAAGGCGGAGAGAGCCGTAATCCCCGGTTTTTACGGCGCGATGCCCAACGGTGCAGTTAAAACGTTTTCAAGAGGCGGTTCGGATATCACCGGCTCGATTGTGGCAAGAGCGGTGAAAGCCGATCTGTATGAGAACTGGACGGATGTGTCCGGGTGCCTGGTTACGGACCCGCGCATTGTGGAGAACCCGCAGCCGATTGAGACGATCACCTACCGGGAACTGCGTGAGCTGGCTTATATGGGCGCTTCCGTACTGCATGACGAAGCGATCTTCCCGGTTAGAAGGGAAGGAATCCCCATCAATATCCGCAACACCAATGATCCGATGGCGCCGGGAACGATGATTGTGAAAAGCACCTGCAAGAAGCCCAAATACACGATTACGGGAATTGCCGGAAAGAAAGGATTTGCCGCTGTTAACCTGGAAAAAGACAGGATGAATACAGAGGTCGGATTCGGCAGAAAGGTCCTCAGTGTATTTGAAGAGAACGGGATTTCCTTCGAACACATTCCTTCCGGGATTGATACCATGAGTATCTTCGTCCATCAGGATGAGTTTGAGGAGAAAGAGCAGAAGGTTTTAGCGGGAATCCAGCGTGTGGTGAAACCGGATTATCTGGATATGGAATCGGATCTGGCGCTGATCGCCGTTGTGGGGCGCGGCATGCGTTCGGCAAGAGGAACCGCCGGAAGAATTTTTTCTGCGCTCGCCCATGCGAATATCAATATCCGTATGATCGACCAGGGCTCCAGTGAGCTGAATATTATCATTGGTGTCGATAACGCCGATTTTGAGCAGGCAATTCAGGCAATCTATGATATATTTGTCACACTCCGTCTTTGATTGACCATTAATTATCAATGTTGTATACTGAGAAGAGGAGAAGGGGTTATCAAAGTACGGAGGTATTTCAGTGGAGAAGAAGCAGATTTCAAGAGCGGTCATAAAGCGCCTGCCGCGTTATTACCGTTATCTTGGAGAGTTATTGGAAAATGGAATGGAGCGTATCTCATCGAATGAACTCAGCGACAGGATGCAGGTGACGGCATCCCAGATCAGGCAGGATCTGAATAATTTCGGGGGCTTTGGACAGCAGGGATACGGTTATAATGTAAAGTATTTATATAATGAGATCGGGAAAATACTGGGGCTGGATAAGACATATACGATGATCATCATTGGTTCCGGGCATCTCGGACAGGCGCTTGCCAACTATGTAAAATTTGAAAAAAGGGGCTTCCGCATTATCGGAATGTTTGATAATAACCTTTCCCTGAAAGGGAAGAAGGTTCGCGGAATGGAAATCCAGATGCTGGATGAGCTGGAACCGTTTTTGCGGGAACATACAATTGATATTGCAACGCTGACGCTGCCGAAGATCGGGGCGGAAGAAGTGTGCGTAAAGCTGGTGGACGGCGGTGTGAAGGCAATCTGGAACTTTGCCCACACGGATCTGAAGGTGCCAAAGGATGTCATCGTGGAAAATGTGCATCTTTCCGAGAGCCTGATGCAGCTTTCTTATAATATCACCCGTCGTAACCATGAGAATGAGGAATAAGTGTGAAAGAGGCTGCTGCAGAAATTGCGGCAGCCAATTGTTTGGTAAGAGGACAGGGCATGGAATATTGTTACGGTTATGAGGAATTTCTAAATAAGCTTCCCAGGCGCAGCAGGGACTCTTATAAGGGAACCTATGGCAGGGTTTTGGTGATTGCCGGCAGCAAAGGAATGTGCGGCGCGGCGTATCTCGCCGGGAAGGCGGCATACCGAAGCGGTGCAGGGCTTGTTTTTCTTTATACGCAGGAGTGCAACCGTGTGATCCTGCAGCAGCTTCTCCCGGAGGCGGTTCTGGTGACGTATGACGAAGAAAAGTGGGATGGCGCTACGCTGGATGCAATGCTGGCGTCTGCGGATGCCGTTGTCGCCGGTCCCGGGCTTGGAAAGGGAGAAACGCAGATACAGATTATCCGGCGTGTACTTAGCGCAAATGATAAAAAAAGAATTCTGGATGCGGACGCGCTGAATATCCTGTCTGGAAATCCCGGGCTGTGGCAGCTTGCAGAAGCGCCCTTTGTGATTACCCCGCATATGGGGGAAATGCAGCGTTTAAGCGGCGTTTCACTGGAAGGGCTGCAGGCGGATAAAGCGGCGGCAGCCCGTGAGTTTTCCCGAAGCCATTCTGTCATTACCGTGCTGAAGGATGCCCGCACCATTGTCTCGGACGGCGGGGAGGATTATTACCGCAACAGTACCGGAAACCACGGAATGGCGACCGGCGGCAGCGGGGACGTGCTCTCGGGCGTCATCGGCGGCATGATGGCGCAGGGAATGGATTTATTTGAGGCGGCAAAGCTGGGTGTTTATATTCATGGAATGGCAGGAGATACGGCAAGAGAAAAGCGCGGGGCGTATTCTATGATGGCGGGCGATATCGCAGAATACATTTTATATGGTGTTGACTGAGCTATCGGCAAAAACGCGCAGTGTGAGGCAAGCCGCCCAAGAGGCGAAATGGATAAAAGGAGTGGGAAAATGAATCGTTACAGCAGAATATACGCCGGCATCGATCTTGACGCGGTGGCGTATAACTTCGAATCTATGAGGAAGAATATCGACAGCCGGACAAAGATGATCGCCGTGATAAAAGCGGACGGCTACGGGCATGGAGCCGTGCCGATTGCAAGGATGGTCGAAAATTATGATTATATATGGGGCTTTGCTACGGCTACGGCAGAGGAGGCGCTGGAGTTAAGAAGCGCCGGCGTGACAAAGCCGGTCCTGATTCTTGGGTTTGTTTTTGCGGAGCATTACAGGGAACTGGTGGCGCAGGATATCCGCCCGGCTGTTTTTAAGCTCTCTATGGCACAGCAGCTATCTGAGGAGGCAGTTTCCCAGGGAAAGCAGTTTGCTATCCATCTGGCGCTGGATACCGGAATGACAAGGATCGGACTGAAAGATGAGGAGGAAAGCGTGGAAACAATCCGGCAGATTGCCGCTTTGCCGAACCTGAAAATCGAAGGGATGTTTACCCATTTTGCCAGGGCGGATGAAACCGATAAGGCGGCGGCGGACTGCCAGTTGGAACGCTATCTGCGCTTTGCAAAAAAGCTGGAGGAGGCAGGTATCTCAATTCCCATCCGGCACTGCTCAAACAGCGCGGGGATTATTGACCTTCCCCGGGCAAACCTGGATCTGGTACGCGCAGGTATCAGTATTTATGGCATCTATCCGTCCGAAGAAGTAGAAAAGAGCCGCGTACCGTTAAAGCCGGTCATGGAACTGAAAAGCCATATCAGCTATTTGAAAGAGGTGGAGCCGGGGGTTGCAGTCAGCTATGGCGGAACCTTTGTTACCAAACGGCGCACAAGGATCGCCACGATTCCGGTGGGATATGCAGACGGGTATCCCCGCATGCTCTCCGGTAAAGGCTGGGTTTTGATTCGCGGAAAGAAAGCGCCGATCCTCGGACGCGTCTGCATGGATCAGTTTATGGTGGATGTGACAGAGATCCCAGATGCAGCGGAGCTTGATCCGGTTACGCTTCTGGGAAGGGACGGGGACGCTATGCTGCCGGTGGAAGCCCTGAGTGAGCTTTGCGGCAGATTCCCGTACGAATTTGTCTGCGATATTGGCAAGCGCGTGCCGAGAGTTTACATAAAAAATGGCAGGATTGCGGAACAGAAAGATTTTTTTCACGTATATTAATAGAAACATTCCGCATATCCGATAAAAATTTGGAAATACTCCAGTCATGAGGAAAGATCAAGTTATTGGAGTGTGAAATGAGTGATTATTAAAAGAGGAGACATTTTTTATGCAGATTTAAGGCCGGTCATTGGTTCAGAGCAGGGTGGTATCCGCCCCGTGCTGGTGATACAGAATGACGTAGGGAACAAACACAGCCCTACGGTTATTGTGGCGGCGATTACTTCGCGCATGAATAAAGCAAAGCTGCCGACGCATATTGAGATCGAGGCTTCCCGCTATGATATTGTGAAAGACTCGGTGATTCTTTTGGAACAGCTTCGTACCATTGACAAGACACGGCTGAAGGATAAGGTGTGCCATCTGGATGTTTCCATTTTGCATCAGGTGGACCGTGCGCTGATGATAAGTCTGGATTTGGATACATACTTGTCTTGACGTGAAACATGATAAATGTTATATTTTAATGAGGTTCAAAAGAACAGAAGGGAAGGAAAGGGAGTAACAAGTGTCGAGGACTTTTTTAGAACGCCTTGCGAAACAGTTCGGAATCAATACCTCGGATTCGGAAGATTATATCGAGGAAGAGATTATTTCCATGGTGAACGAAGGCCATCAGCAGGGGATCCTCAAGGCAAATGAGGCGGAGATGATACAGAACATTTTTGCGTTTACGGATAAGGAAGCACAGGATGTGATGACGCACCGGCGCAATATCATTGCTATTGAAGGAAACACGAATCTGCAGGACGCGATGGCGTTTATGCTGGACGAGAGGCATTCAAGGTTTCCGGTGTACGAGGATAATCTGGATAATATTACCGGCATTCTTTTTTTGAAGGATGCCATGTGCAGCCTGATTAAGCAGCATTATGGGGAATGGAAAGTAAAAGATATCCCGGGGCTTATCCGTCAGGCAGTTTTTATCCCGGAAACCAGAAATATCAGCAGCCTGTTTAAAAATATGCAGTCCAAAAAGCTTCAGATGGTGATCGTCGCGGATGAATACGGGCAGACGGCAGGGCTTGTGGCGATGGAGGATATTCTGGAAGAGATTGTCGGGAATATCCAGGATGAGTACGATAATGAAGAACAAATGATAGAGAAACTGGAAGACGGGACGTTTCTGATTTCTGGACTGGCGCCTCTTGACGAGGTCGCACGGGCGCTTGATATCACATTTGAGGAAGAAAATTTTGAAACCCTGAATGGATATCTGGTTTCCCGGCTTGACAAAATCCCTTCTGACGACGAACGTTCAGAGATTGTCGCCTATGGTTATAGCTTTGGAATTATAAGCGTCGCCAATAAAATCATTGAGAAAGTAAAAGTACATAAGCTTCCGGCAGGGGATAAAGAAGCAACAGAAAAGGAGTAAAGGAGAGATAAGTTATGTCAGGACATTCAAAATTTGCCAATATCAAGCATAAGAAAGAGAAAAACGATGCGGCAAAAGGTAAAATTTTTACGATTATCGGCAGGGAGATTGCAGTTGCGGTAAAAGAGGGCGGCTCAGATCCAGCCAATAACAGTAAGCTGCGCGATGTGATCGCCAAAGCGAAGGCGAATAATATGCCCAACGATACCATTGACCGCGGGATCAAAAAAGCTGCCGGGGATGCGAACGCCGTAAATTATGAATATGTTTCCTACGAGGGGTATGGGCCGGGAGGCATCGCGATTATCGTGGATGCATTGACGGATAACAAAAACCGTACGGCGGCAAATGTGCGCAGCGCGTTTGCCAAAGGGAACGGAAGCATTGGCACACCGGGATGCGTATCCTACAGCTTTGATAAAAAAGGACAGATCATTATTGACAAAGAAGAATGCGAGATGGAGGCGGATAACCTGATGATGCTTGCTCTGGATGCAGGCGCGGAGGATTTTTCGGAGGAAGAAGACAGCTTTGAGATCCTTACAGACCCCGATGAGCTGGGCGTTGTCCGCGAAGCGCTGGAAAAGGAAGGAATCGCTTACGCGTCGGCGGAGGTTAGCATGATACCGCAGAACTATGTTTCCGTCACCGATGAGACTGTGCTGAAGAACCTTCAGCGGACACTGGATCTTTTGGATGATGATGATGACGTGCAGAACGTATATACAAATCTGGAGGAATAGCGATGGAGAATGTCTATTTGACAGCATTGCATGGGATGCCGACTCTGTTAACGAAAATAGAAAACCCGATGGAGAGTTTTAAGCGGAACAAATATACGGAAGCATTTCAGCGCTATTATGAAAGCAACATGGAAGTGTATCAGGCTGTGGAGGACGGTTATAACCCTGCCATTGATAAGGAGCAGTTTCTGGAGAATATGGCGGAAGAATTGGTGACGGAGATTGCTTCCAGAATGGAAGAATGCAAAAAGAAGTCTAAAAAAGAGGCGCTAATGATGGAGTACAATATGTGTATGGTTGTCTATGTGCTTCCGGGGATCTTAAAATTTGACGGCAACAGTTCAAAGCCGCTGGCGGACAAGCTGACTGCCTGCTGGAAGAGCCATTTTCCGCAGACCAATATTTCCGCCGCGCCGTTTGAGGAGATTGAGTCCGGCTTTCATAAAAAATGGTGCTATATTACGACGGCAGTGTGCGAGACGTTTGACAAGCCGGATGACTGCTATGAGCTGAGCCTGCTTCGGGATTATCGGGATGGCTATTTGATGAGCCAACCGGATGGCGAAGCGATGATTTCTGAATATTACGATGTTGCTCCGACGATTGTCAAACGCATCAACAAACGTCCCGACAGGCAGCAGATTTACAGAGACATCTGGGACACTTACCTTCATCCGTGTATTTCCATGATTGAGAACCGGAAATTAGAGGAGTGCAGAGAATTGTACATAGAGATGGTGCGGAATCTGCAGGTGGAATATTTTTACAGTCATTAAAGGCAGTTTACAAAAAAACAGGTATGATATATCCGTCTGGTATTGTTCCGGGCGGATTTCTGCATCACCGGAAACTGTCCGCATAAATATCCGTTTAGCGCGCATACTAGAAATATCAAATTTGAGGAGTATGCAGATATGGCGGATAAAGAGAAGGAACAGAAGCAAAAAGAACAAAAAGAGCAGGGGGAAGAGGTAAAAGAGTTTGGGCAGGTAGTACTGAACCATAAAATTCACCTGATTACGGTTATCGGAGAAGTGGAAGGCCACGAATGCCTGCCAGCCAACAGCAAAACCACCAAATATGAGCATATCCTGCCGCAGCTTGCGGCGATCGAGGATAGCAGCGAGATAGAAGGAGTCCTGGTGCTTTTGAATACGGTAGGAGGCGACGTGGAGGCGGGGCTTGCCATTGCGGAAATGATCGCCTCGCTCAGCAAGCCGACGGTTTCCCTGGTGCTCGGCGGAAGCCATTCGATCGGAGTTCCGATTGCGGTTTCCACGGACTACTCTTTTATTGTGGAAACAGGGACGATGGTCATCCATCCTGTGAGGATGAACGGCACAGTAATCGGCGCGCCGCAGACCTATGACTATTTTAAGCAGATGCAGGACCGCATCCTCGGATTTATTGCCGCCCATTGCGGGGCAAAAAGAGAAAGGCTGGAAGAATTAATGCTTGACACCGGTATGTTGACAAAAGATCTTGGTACGATCCTTGTGGGACGGCAGGCAGTAGAGGAGAAGATTATTGACCAGGTGGGCGGGATTTCAGATGCGATCAGGAAAATTCACAGCCTGATTTAGCGTTTGTATCCCCAAAAAAAATATGCTATAATAAATCTGAATATGATTTGTACAAAAGTGGAGGGTATTATGACAATCTTTCAGTCGGTTTTTCTTGGAATTGTCCAGGGCGTTACAGAATTTCTACCTGTCAGCAGTTCGGGGCACCTGGCAATTCTCAAGAATCTTTTTGGAATAGAGACAGATGGCGGGCTGTTGTTTGATGTCTTTGTGCATCTGGGAACAACGGCGGCGATCTTTCTTGTATTTCGCAAAGATTTGCTGCGGATGCTGGGTGCGACGATCAGAATGCTGGCGGATGTTGTCTATAATATTAAGATTTTGCTGCATAACAAAAGAGAGCAGGATGCCAGACGCTATAAAAAGATTGTACATAATAATTATCGCAAATTTGTAATGATGGTCCTGGTTTCTACAGTTCCAACCGGAATTATCGGTTATGTGTCGGGAGAGCTGGTAGAGATTGCGGATACTACCTTAATTATTCCGGGCATTTGTCTGATTTTGACTTCTTGCCTGCTGCTGGTAGCGGATGTTACGGAATCCGGCAGGCGCATTCCCAAAGATATCAGCTATACTAGCGCGTTTGTAGTGGGAATTGCCCAGGGGCTGTCCGTGCTTCCGGGGCTTTCGCGTTCCGGTACAACAATCACAGCCTGCCTGATGAGCGGCTTTGACAAACGTTTTGCCGTTAAATATTCATTTATCGTATCCATACCCGCCATTTTGGGCGCTGTCATTTTAGAGCTTGGGCAAATTGGCAGTGACGCGGTTGCTTTTTCACAGATTGCCATTTATCTGGCTGGAGCGATTGCGGCGGGCTTGACGGGCTATTTCTTTATTAAGAAAATGCTGATTATTGTCCGAAAGAAACATTTTAAAGGCTTTGCAGTGTATTGCCTGATTGTGGGAATCGTGGCAATCACGGGATATTTTATGCTTAGATAAGGGATTTAGGGGAGAAGTGGAATGGAAGAAAAGAAAAGAAAGAGAACTGCCGGTTCGCCTGCGAAGGGAAAAAAGACGCAGGTTCCAAAAAGGAAAGAGATTGATGTGCCGGATATCAGCCGGGCGCCAGGGACTCCGATTTTTGCGGAGATCGGCTTGTGGGTGATGCTTGCAGTCTGCATTATTCTTATGCTGAGCAATTTTTTTGGAATCGGCGGAATGATTGGAAACGCAATCAGCCGCTTCTTTTTTGGAATGTTCGGCGTAATGGCGTATCTGATTCCTTTTTTACTGTTTTTTGCGACGGCTTTTTTAATTGCAAACCGTGGCAGCGTGGCGGTTTGGGTAAAGACGGGCGCCGGTATTTTGCTGCTGCTGTGTATCTGCGGTTTTTGCGAATTGCTGTTCAACCAGTACGAAGCCTCCAGAAGCTTTGCCGATTACTATCGGGTTGGCAGTGAGTTAAAGACAGGAGGCGGCACTGCCGGAGCACTTTTGTGCAAGATCCTGTGCCCATTCCTGAACACAGTTGCGACCTGGATCTGCATCACGGTACTGGCGATCATTGCAATTATTCTTATGACAGGAAAATCGTTTATCGACAGCATCAACCGTAAAAGCCGGAGCGCGATTGGAAATGCAAAAAGTGGAAAGACCATGCGCAGAGAGCTTCACGAGCTGAAAAAAGAAAAGAATCAGCTTCAAAAACAGAAGCGGATGCAGAATCGGATCGAAAAGATAAAGGCAGAAAACGAAGGACTTCAGCTTGAGGTGCGTGAACCGCGGCGCAATCATCCGGTGAGCGGGATGACCAGCAATTTGACGTTTGACGCCGCGCTTCCGGTAGCGGAAGAGATTCATGAGGTGACGCCAAAGGTAAGAAAAAAAACGGACGCGGCAAAGACACCTCTGCCCAAAGAGGCGTCCGTTTCTGAAAAGAAACAGACAGTAAGAGCGGCAAAAAAGACGAAGGAAGGGGAAAAAGAACCATTCCACACCAGAGCAAAGCAGATGGTTGATTCCATCGAGCCGGAGCAGCCGGCAGAGCAGATGAACCTGAATTTTACGATACAGAGAAACGGAGTCCAGGAGCCAATGCAGGAGATGCCGGCGTTTACGGCTGCCGAGATCGCATTATCCTCCGATTCCAGGCAGGATCTGCAGATGCCCAAAATCGGCAGGGTATCTACGAAGGCAATTTCAGAAGCGCCGGTGAAGAACGAGCCGGTTCCTGAGGTGATGCCGGAGGTAAATTCCGGCAGCCGTACTATGAAGCAGCCCAGGTCCTCAAAAGAAGAACAGGCAAAAGAGATGGAAAATGTTGCCGCTGAGATCGCGCAGGCACAGCAGGAGCAAAAGCCGAAATATGTATACCCGCCGGTCGGGCTTTTATCGATGCCGGCAAAAAAATCTTTGGGGAATTCGGACGCAGAAGTGAAAAAAACTGCCGTTAAGCTGCAGCAGACCCTGCACAATTTTGGCGTGAATGTTACGGTCACGAACGTAAGCTGCGGACCGACAGTAACCAGATACGAGCTGATGCCGGAGCAGGGCGTGAAGGTCAGCCGTATTGTTAACCTGTCCGATGACATCAAACTGAACCTTGCAGCGGCAGATATCCGAATCGAAGCGCCGATTCCGGGCAAACCGGCTGTGGGGATTGAAGTTCCTAATAAGGAAAAAAGCGGGGTTATGCTGCGTGAGCTGATTGAATCTTCGGAATTTCAGAATGCGCCTTCCAAGCTTTCCTTTGCAGTGGGGAAGGATATTTCCGGTAAAAATATAGTGGCGGATATTGCCAAAATGCCGCATCTTCTGATTGCCGGCGCGACCGGGTCCGGGAAATCTGTTTGTATTAATACTCTGATTATGAGTATCCTCTATAAAGCAGACCCGGAAGAGGTGAAGCTGATTATGATTGACCCGAAGGTGGTGGAGCTAAGCGTTTATAATGGAATCCCCCATTTGTTTATTCCGGTTGTGACCGATCCGAAAAAAGCATCCGGCGCGCTCAACTGGGGTGTGGCAGAGATGACGGACCGTTATAACAAATTTGCAGAATGCGGCGTGCGGGACCTGAAAGGATACAATGCGAAGGTGGAGGCTCTGGCGGATGTGGATGATCCCAATAAGCCGAAGAAGCTGCCGCAGATCGTTATTATTGTGGATGAGCTGGCAGACCTGATGATGGTCGCTCCGGGAGAAGTGGAGGATGCGATCTGCCGTCTGGCGCAATTGGCGCGCGCCGCCGGAATCCATCTGATTATTGCCACGCAGCGTCCGTCTGTCAACGTCATTACCGGTGTGATTAAGGCGAATATGCCGTCGCGAATTGCGTTTTCCGTAACAAGCGGAGTGGATTCAAGGACGATCATTGATATGAACGGAGCGGAAAAGCTTCTGGGCAAGGGCGATATGCTCTTTTATCCACAGGGCTATCAGAAGCCGGTACGTGTGCAGGGGGCGCTCATCTCTGATACAGAAGTCAGCGACGTAACCGATTTCCTGCGCAATAAAAATGATATTTCCGGTTACAGCAAAGAGATGGAAGAGCGCATCAGCAAGGTACAGCAGGCTGTCTCCTCTGTACCGGGAGCGTCCTCATCAGCCAACGATATTGACAGTTATTTTGTGGAAGCGGGAAAATTTATTATCGAAAAAGAGAAAGCATCGATCGGCATGCTGCAGAGAGTATTTAAGATCGGCTTCAACCGTGCGGCAAGAATTATGGATCAGTTATCAGAGGCGGGGGTAGTGGGACCGGAAGAGGGAACCAAACCGCGAAAAGTGCTGATGAGTATGGAAGAATTTGAACAATATGTTGACGAATACATCTAAATCTCAAATTTGGAAGCAAAATCGCCGTAGCCCTGATAAAGGGCTGCGGCGATTTCTCTGTATGGCTATATAGAAACTGAATATAACACTTGCAATCACGGAAATATTTGGTATAATTATGTTATAGATTGCTGGAATATGTATGAAACAAACATAATAACATTCTGCACAAAGGAGGGAAAAATACCATGCTGAAAGTAATGAGCAAAAAAGAGCAAAAAAGAAT